>JBKJIA010000279.1:0-8871 GCA_046598735.1 Polyangiales bacterium | reverse complement strand
CTGACCAACCTCATGCAAAAGGCGGCGGAGCGCTCGGTGCAAGTGTAATGTGCGCGCGTGGTCCGCAGTAACTCGGTCAAGTCGGGCGGTCGCGTCATAGGCGCGGGCAAGGGTAAGGTCTCGCGCGCGCGCACGAATCGGCGCTCGTCAGGCGTGGCTTTGCGCGCACGCCACGTCATTGGCGGGGCTGTCGTGCTTGCGGTGCTGTCCGGCTTGTTCGAGCGCTTCATCTGGCTCGGCGCTGTGGCGCGCGAATGGGCTGCGCTGTTGGCCGCCCTGTGTCTGTTCTTGGCCGTGGTGGCCGCGATCGAGCGCCGCTGGCGGTGGACAACAGTGCTTGTCGCAGGCTCGCTTATCGCGATAGCGCCTGCCTGGTCGCTCTTGCGCCCCGTACGATTGACGCCGGAAAAGGGCCCCGTCTTGCGCGTAGCCGAAGCCACCCTCGCCGGCCTGAACGTCGAACAGAAGCGCCTATCTGATCTGCGCGATGGCAAGCCCGACCTGCTAGCCGTTGTGGGCGCCACGGATGCGACCTTACGTTTGCTCGATACCGCGCTTCCCGAGCTACCTTACCGTGCACGCAAGCTAGGGCCGGATGGTAAGCAAGCGCTGTGGTCGCGTCTCCCGTTGCGTGGTGTGTCGCACGCGCCGGTCGCGCGCATTCGCGTCGGCAAATGCGACGTCCAACTCCTGGTGATGTCCGTGCCCTCACGCCTGCGTTTTGGGCAACAACCGCAACGCAAGCGAGCAGTGCAAGGGCTCGCGCAAACAGACGACAGTGCGCGAGCGATTTGGCTCGGGTCCTTAGGCAGCCGTCCGCAGGCCCAGGACCTTACGGATCTGACCGCGGCGCAGCGCTTGCGCGACACGCGACTGGGCCACGGGCTACTTGCAAGCACGCCGACTTGGTTAGGTCCGTTCGGCGTGTCGCAAGATCACGTGCTCGTGCGCGGCTGGATCGCCATCCGTGAACGCAGCGTGCGCGAAGCGTTGGCAGACGGCGCGCACGCGACCCAACTTGCCACGCTCGAGCTGACTGAACCGCGCTGTCGTTGAACGTGTATGAGGCACCGTGGGCCTTTAATAGCCGAGCAGCACCGCACAGATACGCCCGGGATCCACCGCGCCCTGCTCGCGCAGCCAACGCTCCGCGCGCACGGTCATGGCGCGGCCATCCTCCCCGCCGAGCAGTATGCCCTGACGCCTGCGCGCCGCGGCAGCGAGCTGCGGCATGTGTCCGCCTTCGCAGGCTAGCGCCGCTTCGCCAAAGCGTTGAATCGCGAGCTCTCGTTCGTTGCCGATGTCAGCGATGCCCGCGCGTAATAGCTCCGCCACGGCGCGTGAACGGTCGGTGTGCTCGCGCGCGATCGCATCGACATCTTTTTGCGCATGCGATAGTAAGGTTTGGCGTAAGTGCGGCAACAGGTAAGCCGAGCCGAGCGCAGACCGTGCGCGGACGTTGTAGGCGCGTAGCCAAATCGCGCGCGCTCTAAGCAAATGCGCATGCTGCACCAACGGCCAAGCGCGCATCACCCGCGCGTGCGCGTTCGGATCACCGATGTACAAGTCGATTTCCGTGTTCGCGCACAACAGATTGAACGCATACATACCGAACGGACCGGGCTCGATGCGCTCGCTGACCGCATCGATCTGCGCGCGCGCCGCATCCGGCTCGTCGCACAGCAAGCGTTCCCAATACACGAGCCGACTCTCGAAGGCGGTCACGCTCGGTTGATCGCGACGCATCCGTGCCTCGGCGAGCAGCTCTGGCAGACGCTCGCGCCAACTATGCCATTGGCCAGTATCATGGCGGCAGAGCTGGCCTAGAATCTGAGCGTTGGACAGCTCGAAACCCACGCCACGACACTCTTCGCGCAAGAGATACTCGGCGCGATCTGCGTGCTTCGCGGCCTCACGAAAGCGTCCAGCGAGGTAACCTGCCACCGCTTCCACTAAGGCCACGAGCGCGAGCGCATGCGGATGCTCAGACAGGCGCGAAAGCTCTCTAGCGCGTTTGAGCTCCCAAGAGTTATCGAGCTCTCCGCCCTGCAGCGCACTGCGCACGAACCAGGCCTGCATGGTCAGGGCGCGGACCAGACGGTAAGGATCCCCAAGCTCGGTAGCGGCTTCCAGGTGCCGACTCTGCAGGTCGGCACTGCGCAACAGATCGATCACCGACAAAGTAAGGGTCAGGTTGAACAACAGGTCCACGCGCACGCGATCCGCGATCGGAATCTCCGTGAGGGGACGTACCTCGAAGCGCTCACCTCGCAGCCACGCGGACATGCGATGGCGTTGAATGGACCAGAGCAAACCCTTGCGCGACGTGGGTGGTTCAACGCCAAGCTCGCGCAAGAGCGAGACGCTTTGTGCAATGCCGCGCGCAGATTCGCCCGCCTCGATCCATTCGGCGGCTGCACGCCGTCTTAGCTCGAGCGCAGTATCTGCATCGGAGCTATCGGCGAGCTCCGCATACAGCACGGCGGCATCCGCGCTGCGCCCTGACAAGGAGAGCGCGTCTGCAAGCGCCAGCTGCGTTTGATTGCGCTTTGCGGGCTCGCTTTGCGGACAATGCTCGAGTGCGAGTTGGTACAGGCGCACGCCGCGCGCAAACGCGAGCGAAGCGACCGCCGCTTCCGCCGCACGACAGGCATGCTGCGTCACGCGTTCGGTCTGATCGGCCTCGATCCAATGCAGCACCACGCTCTCGGCATCGGCCGACACCCGCGACAGCGCGTCACCCAAGTGCCCATGAATGCGCTTTTGATCGGTGCTGCTCACGCGTGACAGTAAGAGGTCACGCACGCGATCATGGGCAAACTCGAGCGAGACCGAGCCCGCATGCTGACGCGCGCGTACCCAAGGCGTGCGACGCACTTCGTCGATCGCAGTCGACAGGTCCGCCGAGGGCGTGTTCGAGGCGCGCGCCAACACCTCCCAGATCAGCGGCGCGCCCGCCACAGCCAGCAGCACCAGCAGCTCGCGCGCAGGCTTGGACAGCGCGTCCATGCTGACCGCCAAAGCTTCGTCCAGGCGCGGGATCTCGGAGCCGCCGCGCGCACTTGCGTAGTGGGCCAGCGCCGCCACGAACAGCGGTTGACCACCTGACTCTTCGGCGATGGCCTGCGCGTGCGCGGGATCGCCGCCCAGCTTGTGCAGCAGTTCGTCAGCCATCGCGCAGGCATCGCTCTGCGACAACGCCAGCAGGCGCAGGCGCAGCCCTCCGCCCAGTTTGCTTGCGATGCGATCGAAGCTCGGCTCTTCTTCACGTGCTGGCCGCGCGCGGCCCGCAAGCACGAGCAAGAGTGCGGGTGCGTCCGGTGCAGACAGTAAGTCTTCGAGCAAGCTCGCACTGTCCGCATCGGCCCAGTGCACGTCGTCGATCAGCACCACCACCAGCCGTTCGGACGCAAGATTGGCCAGCAATCCTTTGAGCGCCGCGAATGCACGTCTGCGCAAGCTCGGAGCATCGGCACGGGGCAGCTCACGTGTCGTGCGATCGCGAATTTCCTGCACGCGGCCTAGCACAGGAAATACCTGTGTCAGCAGCTCCGCATGCGGGGGCAACAATGCCTGGATATGCTCGGTCGTCAGACGCTTGAGCTCGCGTGTCAGCGCATCGATCACGCCATCAAAGGCTTTGAACGGCACGGCTTCTCGCTCGTAACAACGACCGGACAAAACCACAGCGTCGGGCCGCACGCGATGCACGCGCCGTGTCAGCTCCGCCAGCAAGGCGCTTTTACCTACGCCTGATTCGCCGATCACGGACACCACGCGCAGCGCTTGTTTCTCGGTGCTTTCGATCATCCGTCCCAACGCGGACAGCTCGCGGATGCGTCCCACGAAGCCTGCGTTGCCGAGCGTAGGCACCGTGTGCGAGATACTCAGTTCGAGCGCATGGCTCGGCAGCATCTCATTCAACGCCTCCACGCCCGGGTTGCGATCCTCAGGTCGCCGCGTGAGCAGGGCCATGCACAGCTCGTCGAGATCTGGCGGCACTTCGGGCGCTATGGCACTCGGCGGCTCCGGATCCCGCGTTTGCTTGGCCGCCAAAATATCGAAGGGCTCGCCCACGAACGGATGACGGCCCGTCAAACACTCATACAGCACGCAACCCACGGCGTAGTAGTCCGCGAGCGGGCCGACGTTGGTACCCATCACTTGCTCCGGCGCCATGTAGTTGGCCGTGCCCACGCGCGGCATGCGTGCGCTCTCGCGCGCGTCCGTCTCGAGCACCAAACCAAAGTCGAGCAGCACCAAGCGATTGCCCTCTGCAATGCGCACGTTGGACGGCTTCACGTCGCGATGCACCTTGGCCGCGCGATGCAGCGCGTCCACCCCGCACGCGAGCTGCATCAAGCAATCGCGGAGTCGGCCCTCGTCAAAACGCACGCGCGCACCGTGCGCGTCATGCCCTTGTCGCACGTACTCGACGAGCGACGGCCCACGCACCAGCTCCATCGTCAGAAACCAGCGTCCCGCATCTTCAAACAGCTCGCGATAGCGCACGAGGTTTGGATGTTGAATATCGATCAGCGCGCGAAATTCTTTTTTGAAGTAGAAGAGAGCGTCCGGCCCAAGCCTGCGCATCACTTTCAGCGCTACACGCGTGTCGTGCAGGCGATCGTAAGCCTGGTACACCACGCCAAATGCACCTTCGCCGAGCTGCTCTTCGAGCTCAAAGCGTTCGTTGCCGAAGAAATCTGCGGCTCCGCCTTCTCTGATGCCTCCGCTGCCAAATGAGCTCACGAGCGCCAAATTTATCACGTAACCCAGCGAAAGAGAGCCCCATGCCCGGCATCGACGAAAGCCGCACCTTCGTGCCCCTACGCATCGCCGTGATCACAGTCTCCGACACCCGCAGCCTCGAAGACGACCGCTCCGGCACCATGCTCGAGCAAAAGCTGCTAGGCGCAGGTCATTTGCTGCAAGCCCGCGTGATCGTAAGGGATGAGCAACCGTTGATCGAAGCTGAGCTACGGCGCTTTATCGGCGATCCCGCAGTCGAGGTCGTGCTCGCCACCGGCGGCACCGGCGTGACCGGCCGCGACGTGACGCCCGAAGCGTTCGAAGCCGTCTACGAAAAGCACATCCCGGGCTTTGGTGAGCTATTTCGAACGCTCAGCTACCAGCAGATCGCAACGTCCACCATTCAATCGCGCGCCACCGCGGGCGTCGCACAGGGCACGTACCTATTCGCCCTACCCGGTTCGCCCAACGCGTGCCGCGATGCCTGGGATTGGATCCTCGGCCCCCAGCTCGACATCCGCACCAGGCCCTGCAACTTCGCCGAGCTCATTCCACGCTTGCGCGAACGCTGACGGCGACAGCGGCGGCAGCGCGGCCGTCAACAGGTACGTTTTGAAGGCCGCCTTCCGGTCGTAAAACTCGGCCGTTCTTGATCGTGAATGGCGTCGCAGTGTCGCCGTCGTCTCCTCCGGAACAGAGTCAACTCGGCCGACCGGCTTGCTGGGGAGGCCGACTTGGCAATTTAGAATAACCGTCCCGGGGTCGCCCTCATGTCGCCCCTACTTCGCCCCGTTCACTCGCGCGCCTTTTCGCGTTGGAGGGCTGCGAGGATTCTCGAAACGATCTCAGTTGCGCCACACGCTTCGACCATGGAAAGCGGTGTGCTTCCGGCATCGTCTCGAAGGTCCGGCTCTGCTCCGCTCTCGGCCAAGACCGTGACGATCCTGAGCCTCACTTCGTCAGCGGCTGGCGCGGCCCTGCCCTGAAGCTGCGAGTCCAACAACGTATCAACCGCAGCATGGAGAGGCGTCCACCCGCGAAAACCTCTTCCGTTCGGGTCCGCACCAAGCTTCAACAGCAGGCAGACAACGGCTAGTCGGTCGCCTTCGACGGCCGCTGTTAATGGCGTGTGGCCAACACCATCAACGGCATCCAGACTGCAGCCCGACTTTGCAATGTTCACGACCGCCTCCGAGTCTCCCTCGTAGGCTGCCCTAGTTAGCTCATCCGCATTTTGCATTATTGACTATTACCGGAAGAACTTGGCGTGCTTCCGGCCGGTGGCTCCGCGGAAGGGTACGGGCCTTTGAGCGGGCCGGGCAACACGTTTTCGATGACGACTTCGACGTTCGGATACCTAGCCCTAAATTGATCCGCGACCCCGGAGCAACTGCCACACATAGGTCGCTCGGTGATCAAGTTTACCTTGCCGCTAGCCTGCGGTGAAACACCCGATGCCTCCAACACACTCGCAAGCTCCTCGAACACCTTCACTTCTGAATCGTATGCCCGATTGTGCCCCACCGTCGAGGTTTCGAAAGTGCGCGTCTCGGGATTAGGAGCCATACCCTTACGCGGCGCTTGGCCGCTCGCGGCCGCGATCTCTCCACTTAGTCCGCCGACTTCGTACGTAGCCGACGCGATGTTGCGGTCGGTACCCACCTTGTACTGTGAACGCAGTTGCGCCATTCGGTCCACCGCTGGCACCGAGGGTGCTGCCGCTCCCCCCCGTCGGGAGGGTCTCGAGGGCCCCCCGCCGAGGAATGCGAGAGTCAGCCCCAGCGAGATCTCGCGCGCGGCGGCCACCTTGTCGCTGGCCGCGTTGTCCGCTCCCGGCGGAATGGTATCTCCCTCGAGTTGGAAGACAGAATAGATCAATAGAGCGGCCCCCAGCATTGGCAGCGCCTCCACAGCGAGACCCACCGCTATACCCGCTTGAACGCCCTCCACGGCGGCCTGCGCTACTGGATTCTCTCGGTACTGAGAGCGCTGGATGGCCTGATCGGCCTGGCTAGCACTTCCGTACATCATTCCTATGTACTGGGAACATTCTTCGGGGGTAGTACACAACCCCAGCGGATCCCGCGCCTGCAACAGATTCCCACTGACATAATGGTAAGCATTCCCCGCCTCACCACCACCCATCGCGTGGATACTCAACGGATCCGGCGTACTCCACCGCCCAATCCGCGGCACCAAATACCGCTCACCAAAATACGTGAGCCCAACCTCTTCGTCCGCTTCCTTACCCGTGAACCCCACGTGCTCGAGCGGAATCTGCGCGCCGAACACCTGGTCGCTTGCGCCTAACCATTCCTCGCGCGCGCCGTTTGGATAGAAGCCACCTGCCTCCACCAACTCGCCGCTCACCAGGTCGACGACTGCACTCGTGCTCTGGATAAGGTTACTGATCGCAAAGGTAATACGGTGACTTGGATCGAGCCCGCGCCCGCTCATGCTTTCCGCAGGCGTGTTCGCCATCGCTACCCCATAGCGATTGCCAAGGTAGCGATTCAGCGCGGGCAGCTCGCTTATCGTGTCGAGCGCGCGGTTGTAGATAAGTAGCTCCGCCACCCGTGAGTTTTTGCTACCGAATCCTGCCGCGACATCCATCGCGAGCGACGGGCCTCCGGTACCCACGAGTGTACCGTTTACATAAAGCTCAGTTCGTTCGGCTGAGGCGCGAACTGTGATCACGACTGGTACGCCCGATGCGACGGATGCAGAGAGCGCCACACGTCCAATGTTTGCGTGAGCTGCGTCGCCGTAGTCCTCGGTGGAGCCGTAGTAGATGGTCGTTTTCGCGGCGGAGGCGTAGGCGTATAGGGTGTTCGCATTGCGGAGCGTTCCCACTCCGGCCGAGTTCTGTGACCAGAGATAGTGGAGGGCGGCTCCCTGCGCGGGCGCGCCATCGATCGCGCCCACATAGGTGACTGTGAACACGGAACTCTTCAGGCCTGCTACTGGCAAGGCATAGATCGGTTCGGCGGTGGCGCCGAATACCAAGGTATATTTTCCGCCCAGCCCCGTAGGACTGATGCTTGGCTGGTACATCGACGCGGCATTACCGGTTCGCGACTGGGTCTTCGAAGCCTGATCAGTGCAGAATGTGCGCTGGGTTGTGGCGTCCACCCCGCAGCTATCCGCCCGATACCAGCGTGCTCGCCCCTCTTCTGGTGGTGAGCTCGTCCGGTAGTTGGCGTTAGGTCCCGTGAGCAGCGCTTCCGAGTTCTTCCAAACCAGTCGCGCGCCTGCGACTAAGTACTGTGACTCCGCCTCAGGCGTGCGCTGCCAATCGCTGCCCGCAGGGCTTACTACCATGCCGCGCTGTTCGAATTCGCCAGGGAACACAGTAAGGGCAGCGCGACGGTCGCCGCTAGTCACATCGAAGGTTTGCTTAATGATGCGCTGATTGGCACCGTCGTAGCGATAGCGCTGACGTGCGGCGAGCGCCCAGTCTCCAGTTCCGCCCGTGCGATCATACCGCCTACCTTCATGTAGCCGATTGAGCTCGTCGTAACGGTAGACGTAGTGCTGCTCCGATGCGCACGCGCAGCCATCACGCAACGCTGTGCGACGGCTACTAAGGTTCGACCCCGGAGTGTCCTTGCAGCTTGTGGCGCTCACATGCCTGCACTGCGCGTGCACGGTCATGCCCACGAGATTGCCCGACACGCCGTAGTCCGCTTCGAGCCAGCCGCCCACATCCGCGGCGCCCGCGGGTGCTGCTGGGTTGAGATCGCTCGCAAGGTAAAGCGCGCTCGGCCGCGTGCTGGGTGACGCCTGATTGGGCGAGAGGTTCGTGCCATTGACGATCTCGCCGATACTACGTTCGTAAAAGACGTGGGACTCGTCTTGCCAGCTCGTCATGTTCGCGAGCCAGTCGTGACGATATTCCAGGTCAACCACGCGGTTGGTCGCTTGCGCCGCTACCATCGGAGCGGCCGTGGCGTGCATGGGATCGGCGTCGCGATGGCGCGCCTCTTCGCTGCGCCAGTCGGTGGCGCGGTCGAGCTTACTGTCCGTGCTGTACGTGTGACTGACGTGGCCGACGCGATACAGCGCGTCGTGAACGATCTCTTGCGTGACCGGCTTGTGCCCGGCCGGCCATTCCTCAGG
>JBKJIA010000634.1:0-16730 GCA_046598735.1 Polyangiales bacterium | reverse complement strand
GCACTGCGCAAGCTACCGCTGACCTTACGTTTGCCTATGATCGATGGCGGCGAAGTCGTCGTGGTGCACGGGTCACCCCACGATCCATTCCAAGAGATGTCGCAAGACATGAGCGATGACGAGCTGCTCGCGCTGGTGGCAGACGATCCCGCAGACATCGTGATCTGCGGCGCTACGCACGTGCCGTTTCAACGTGTGATCGACGAAGTGCACGTGGTGAACGTGGGCTCGGTAGGCGCTGCGCCCGAAGGTCGCATTGCCCATTACACGCTGCTCACTCCCACGCCTGGGGCACGCACGGTCGAGCAAAACTGGGTCGATTACTGAACACTCAGGCGCTCTTCGCGGTCACGAGCCAGGGCGCGACCGGTTGCAGGCAGGTCGACGGGGGTTTTTCGGACAAGAGCGCGGCGCGCAATACGTTCTTGGCAAGGGCGTCCACGCTACGTTCGCCGCACTTGCGTAACAGGCCGCGAATCTGCGTCTTGAGTGTGTTCTCGAGAATACCGAGGCGGCGACGCACACGGTCACGCGGCTCGTTGCCGAGGCTGAATGCGAGCAACTGCACTTCGCGCGCGGTGAGATCACGCTCAGCTGCCAGGTGCGCGATCATGCGAGCGATTCGATCATCGGGGAGAAATCCAGCGGCGAAGGCGCGCTGCACAAAGCCCACGAGGTTCGGCTCGGGCACGGGCTTCGCCACGATTTCAACACTCAGGCCGTGCAGACGATTGATCGAGGCAAGCTCATGCGGCGCAAGAGCTACCAGCACAGGCAACGTGGGAGCGCGCAACCGTAAGGCGGCGATGAACGACAAGTTGCTTGACGATGTGTCCACAATGCATCCCGCCCAGCGTGGAGCGCTCGCAAGCTGCTCCAATGTCTTGGGCCCCAGGGGATGGCAGCTTGCGACCCCGTACGCGCTGACTACGCGCGTGACTTGTTGTGAAAGCATGGGGCAACCCACGCTGACCAAGAACCACCCCCTATGAAACATGCTCGCCTCCTGTGTCGCTTCAGGAGGTCGTATCGGTCGCAACCCTCAGAGGTTGCGTGCGGCGTGCAAGAAAACTTCGTCGAGCGGATCAGGGTGAGCTGGGACACGTGCGCTCACTGCCACCAAATCCGGTGCTTCTGCGAGTAAACGGGGCGCTTCGAAACCGGCTGCGAGCAGGCCTGCGGCGAGCGCCTCCACCAGGTCAGGCTTCGCTTGATTTGCTCTCAAAAGTGCGAGGACCCGTATCCAGACGGAGCGTTGCGGTCGCTGGGCAAGCAACACACGTGCACCCGGCTGCGTCTGTGCGCGTAGGGCGCACGCCACATCCGTTGCATCTTCGTGTGATTCAAGCACGTGATGGCTTTCGACCGAATGCTCAGCCAGCAACGCGGGCAGCGATCTGATCACGCTCTATTCCGCGGCGTCGTGCGTAGGGCCCGAACGCGTAATCTCGACCCGCTGCACGCGGCGCGCGTCGGAGTCGAGCACGGTAAACGACAGACCGCCGATCTCGATGCGCTCGCCTGGGGCGGGCACGCGACCGGTCGCTTCGACCAAGAGGCCTCCGAGCGAATCGGACTCCGCATCATCGCTGCGCAGCGACACGCCCACGACTTCTTCGAGATGATGCAACGACACGCGCGCATCCGCTTCGTAGCGCCCAGCACCGAGCGACCGGACCTCGGGCTCTTCCCGATCGTGCTCGTCTTGGATGTCACCGACGATCTCTTCGAGAATGTCTTCGAGCGTGATGATGCCAGCCGTGCCGCCGAACTCGTCGGTTACGATCGCAAGGTGCGTACGGCGTGCTTGCATCTCCTTGAGGAGCGCGCCGATTTTGTGCGTCTCCGCGACGAAGAACACGTCTTTGCGCACGATCTCGCCGAGCCTGATGTCGCGGCCGCGCTCGCGCACCGCACGAAACAAATCCTTTGCGTACAGCACGCCCATTACGCGATCCGCCCGGTCGCGGTAGACCGGGTAACGACTGTGTCCGCTTTCGATGATCAGCTCGATCACGCGATCGATGGGAGTGGTGATGTCGATGGCGACCATCTGCGTGCGCGGGACCATGATCTCGCGCGCGACCATGTCGTGGAAGTCGAGCACGGCGCGCAACATCGCCGCGTGATCCTGAGTAATCGAGCCGACTTCTTCACCTTGCTCGATCAGGTTTTCGACGTCGGCTTCTGTGATGCGTTCGGGGTCGTCCTCGGGACGCGGCGGAAAGGCGCGATCGACGAGGCCGCCCACCCAGACGAGCGGCACCGCAAATGGGGCGAATCCGAGTTCCAGCACGCGCAGCTTGGCGAGCAATGGCAAGGCCAGCCCCGTAGCCCGACGACTGGCAAACCGTGTGGCCGATTCGGCGAGCAGCCCATAGACGATGGTAATCGCGGTGGTGACCGCCACGCCGCCGAGGATGCCCGCCCACTGGCCGCCTAGATAGGCCGACAAGCCCGACGCACAGGCCAAACACATCACGCGTCCCGCTAGCAAACGCGTGTGAAGGCGGCGCGGGTCCGCCATGTATCGCGTGGCGGCGAGCGCACGCGGTCCGACGTCTTCGCGTGCGGCACGAATGCGCGCTTCGCCGAGTGCGCGCAGCGCGCCGTCCAGCGCCGCGCACAGTCCACCTACCAAGACGCAGACTGCGACCGCGAACCAGAGACTACTTGGACCTTGCTCTCCCAACCCCTGCCCTCTTTGAGTCACGCGCGAGACGTGGCGCCATCACGTTACTGCCGTCTACCGATGCAGCACAACCCTCGATATAGGAGATTGTCCTACACGAGTCGAATCACGTGGCCGTCGAGTAGCTCTACCAAAGCGCGCAGAGCTTCGAGCCTAGGTACGCCGCTGCCCGCGATCACAGTATCCACGTCGGACGCACCGTCCACCCGGGACAACACCATTCCGATTTGCGAATCAAGGCCCAGCCAGCGCAGCTCCGATTCAGCGATCGCGAGCTCGGGCACGGGACCGCCAGCAGACAAACGGGAGCTGTACATGGCTTCAAGCTTGCTGCGACTGGAGCTTCGATAGTGCTGGGCCAAGTCGTGGTTGGGATCTTGACCGAGCAGGAGCTCGGCTGCGCGCAGCGCACCCGTGAAATCACCCAAGGCAAAGCGATCGGACATCTCGCTGAATAGGTCTGCCGTAAACGCAGGCGGTACCTGTGAGCGGCCTACGAGCGAGAGCGCGTCGCCATCTTCTCTGACATCGCCTAGCTCGGGCCCGGGCGTGCGTGACGGTGGGGGCGGTGGGGGCAATGCCGAGACCGCGCGTTGCGCCATAGCGGGCGGCAGGCTGCTACGTCGCAACTTGTCGAGCGTCCATGCGTCAAAGTGAGCGGGGTCGCTCGACGGCACGCGCGGCGCGGCCGGAATGTGCAGCTCGGACGACGCCTCGCCAGGCAAAGTGAGCGGCAGCGCGTTCAACGTCAACTTGACCGCGCGCGAACGCTTCGTGCCCGGCAAAAGCGAGTCCGCCTCGTCACCCTCCGGAATCGGCGGCGCCGCTTTGCGTACATCCCGCGGTCTTCGCTCGCCCTCTTTCACGTCACGTCACCTCACGCCGTCTTGCCAACGACGCCCTTGAACATGCGTTGCGTGCGCGCGAGGGCGTCGAGCTGCTCTTTCAGCTCTGTCACGTCCCCCGACGCCATCGACGCTTGCGCTCGTGCCACCACGGCGCGCGCCTTCTCGATCGCATCGCGACCGAAGTCGCTGCCGGCCACCACGCGCTCGACCTGCGGAAACAGCTTTTCGATCTCGGCGATCAAACGCTCAGCTTCCTGGATCGCCTGCTCCGCTTCTTCGCTGTTGCGACGCGTGACCGCGAAATCATGCGACTGCTCGACCATGGCCGTGATCTCATCGCGCGTCAGGCTGCTCGACGACGTGACCGTGATCGATTGATGTTGGCCCGTCTCCATGTCTTTGGCGTGCACGCTGACGATACCGTCGGCGTTGATTTCGAACGTCACTTCGACTTCGACTTGGCCACCGGGCGCGCGACGCAAGCCAGTAAGCACGAACTCGCCGAGCAATTCGTTCTCTTCGGCGCGATGCGATTCACCCTGCAATACGAGGATTTTGACCGCCGTTTGATTCTCGCGAACGGTGGTGAAGATCTTCGAGCGCGCAGTGGGAACCGTACTGTTTTGCGGAATCAGCGCTTCGAAGTAGCCGCCGACCACCATGATGCCGAGCGTGTGCGGCGTGACGTCGAGCAGGATCATCTCCGGCCCTTCGTCCATCAATGCTGCGGCCTGGATCGCCGCGCCGAGTGCCACGACCTCGTCCGGATGCACACCCTTGCAGGGCTCGCGCTCGAAGAAGTCGCCCACCAAGCGCTGCACGCGCGGCATACGCGTCATGCCGCCAACCAAGATCACATCCTCGATCTCACTCTTGTCGAGGCCGGCCTCTTCCAGCGTGGCTTCGCAAATCTGAATCGTGCGCTGCACGAGATCACCACACAGCTCTTCGAGCTTGACGCGCGAGAGCATGCACTGGAGGTGCAACGCTTCGTTGCGCGCACTGGAGATCACGAACGGTAAGTTCACTTCGGTCTCGGGTACGCTCGATAGCTCGCACTTGGCTTTTTCGGCGGCATCTTTCAACCGCTGCAGCGCCATACGGTCTTGGCGCAAGTCGATGCCGTGCTCGCGCGAGAAACCATCGACGAGCCAGTCGATGATGCGCATGTCGAAGTCTTCGCCGCCTAGGAACGTGTCGCCTGCGGTGCTGATGACCTTGAACACGCCATCGCTCGAGATCTCCAAGATCGAGATATCGAACGTGCCGCCACCCAAATCGTACACAGCAACAGTACGATCGATGTTCTTACCGAAACCGTAAGCCAGCGCTGCGGCCGTGGGCTCGTTGATGATGCGAATGACATCGAGGCCTGCGATAGCGCCCGCATCTTTCGTGGCTTGGCGCTGACCATCGTTGAAGTACGCAGGCACGGTGATCACGGCCTTGTCTACCTCGGTGCCGAGATAGTCTTCCGCAATCATCTTCATCTCCTGGAGGATCATCGCGCTGATCTCAGGGATGCTGTAAACCTTGTCGCGCAACTGAATGCGCGCGTCGTTGTGTGGGCCTTCCACGATGCGATACGGACAGGTTGCGATCGCATTCTTCACTTGTGGACTGTTCCACTTGCGGCCGATCAAACGCTTGGCGGCGTAGACCGTGTTCTCCGCATTCGTCACCGCCTGACGCTTGGCGATGTGACCTACGAGGCGCTTACCTGACTCTGTGATTGCGACCATCGATGGTGTCGTTTTGTAGCCGCCCCGATTCGGAACGACGACAGGTTGACCACCTTCGAGCACGGCCACGCATGAGTTGGTCGTACCCAGATCGATGCCGATAACCTTCTCCATCCCCACTCCGTTCCCGGACATTTGCCGGCGAATACACGTACGCTCTCGACCTATCGAGGCGTGAAGAGCGAATCGTGAATGTCCAATGGGTGCCCGTCCCCCGACGCACAGCAACCCGATCCAAACACGACTAACCCTTCATGTCCGCTAGGAGATTCTTTACCATCTCGTTCTCAGGATCCAGCTTAGTGGCAGCATCGAGCTCCCGCTTTGCATTCAACTTGAGCCCGAGGGTCATATAAAGCTGTGCCAGCAGCAGGTGCGCGTCGATGTCGCCCGGAGCAAGGAAGACTGCTTGCTGCGCGTACTTTTGCGCACCTCTCAAGTCGCCGCCGGCCTTGAATAAGGCCTGTGCCGCCTGACGGTGGGCGTTGGCATCTTGCGGCTTGCCCTCGCACACCTTGACCCAAGACAACGCGGCCGATGCCCACTTGTTGCTCTTCTGTTCGAAGCGCGCCTGCTCCTCGTAGGCAGTGGCAAGCTTTTCCGAGAGCATTCTCGAGAGGCGATCGAACTCAGCGCGCAGGTCTTCGCGGTCAGGTGCCAGCGAGACGGCCTTCTGCATCAGCTTGGCGGCCTCTGCCACGTCGCCGCGTGCAAACGCGCTCTGCGAGCCTTTTACGTGACGGGTGAGCTGATCAGACGTTCCGGTTATGTTGCCGACGTCCTTGAGCGTCCGCGTGAGACGCCGCAACAACTCTTGAGGATCGGTGCGCTCCCGAGGAAATACCGAGGTGCCGGATGCTGGGTCGTTCGCTGGCGCGGGGACGGCCGCCGCGGGTCGTGGCTCGACCGGAGGCTTGGGCGCCTGACCCATCACGCCGCGTAAACGACGCTGCATGATCTGCTGCGCGAGCTTTCGCGCCTCGTCGCTCATTTCGCGTGGCGGCAACGCACGCTCAGGCGCAGGTGCCGAGGGGGGACTCGCGAACGGTGGTGCCGCTGGCATGCTCACCTTCGCTTCGCTTGCGGCAACCCTGGCCTGCTCACGCTTGGTCTCGAACTGCAGCGCTCGTTCGACCATTTGGGCGCTCTTCGTGGCTTGCAAATAGCCGTCGTATTCCTCGCGCGCTTTTTTCTTTCCGAGCGTGTCGTAGGCCTCGGTCAAGCGCCCGAAGACGGTCTCCATCTTGGCCTTGTACGAGCCTAGATTCTTGCGGAACATGGTGTCCGGATGGAACACCTTGGAGAGTCCGAAGTAGGCCGCGCGCACTTCTTTCTTGTCCGCGTCGTAAGCGATGCCGAGCAGCTCGTAGAAATCCACATGCTCGAGTCGGTAAAATAGATCGAGCACTTCCTTACGACGCGCGACGGGGAGTTCGACATCCTCCATCAGCTCAGTGGGATCGTAAGGTAGGTCCACGTCCATCATCGCAGCGGTGAGCTCGGCGGGGCTGGACGGGCCAGGATGGATGGTCACCTTCGCTTCGGGCGCACGCAAACGATCGGGACGCTCCATCTTCGGCGAGGTGCGCTCGCTGTCTTCGAAGGCATCGAAAAGAGCCTTGACCGGATCGGCGCGCGCTTCCTCGCTGGGCGGCGGCGGCGGAGGCGGAGTCAGGTCCGGCGGCCGTTTGCTTGGCGGGCGCGGTGCATTCGATCCGAAAGGCGGTCGTTGGCTGGGTTTGAAATCGGGCGGCGCCTGCGAGATGCCGGATTCGGCCATTGCGCGGCGCGGCGGACCGCTTATCCCACGTCGTCGCGCCGCGCTGATCGGCGATTGACTCGGACTGCTCGGTGACCGTGAAACCGGCTTGGGCGGGAGGCTTGAGCTACTGGGTGCGCTCTTCACGGTTCCCATGGGTGCACCCGACGGCGGCGTAGGGCGGCTCTCCTCGACCCAGCGAGCGGCCCCCAATGACACGAGCTTCTCGACGATCGCACCCACCTGGTCCGCGCCAAGCCCCGTCATCGAAACAATCTCGGTGACCGCGGAGCGTCCATCAATCCGCGACAGCACGAAACCCTCGACGGCGCTGAGCGGCAGCGTGCGCACGTCTACGCCGGGTACGAGCGCGGGTACTCTAAGCGGCAGGGGCTTCACTGAGCCCCAGAATACATTTTTCCGAGCGCAACGTGGTCCTTCGTGCAGGGTTTCCTGTCCAACTCGGGGTGAACGTTAGGAGAGCAGGTTCTCCAGAAGCGCCTTCTGGGTATGCAGTCGGTTCTCGGCTTCGTCCCACACGCGCGAACGCGGTCCGTCGATCACCTCGGCCGAGACTTCTTCGCCGCGATGGGCCGGCAAGCAGTGCAAGAAGATGCCGTCCGACGCGGCGCGCGCCATGCGTTGTGCATCGACCATGTAGGGGCCGAAGACTCGACGTCGCTTTTGGGTTTCGTCTTCCTGGCCCATGCTCACCCACACGTCGGTCGTGACCACATGGGCTCCCTGACAGGCCTCGTCCGCGTCGCGAATCACCGAGATGGTGGCGCCCTGGGCGCGCGCCGCAGTGACGATCGCGGGGTCCGGCTCGTACCCTTGTGGACAAGCGAGCACCAGATCGAAGCCGAGCAGTCCCGCAGCCTCGATCCAAGAGTGCGACACGTTGTTACCATCGCCCACCCACGCAACCTTGAGATCATGGAGCCGGCCCACGTGCTCGCGCACCGTCAACAGGTCCGCCAAGATCTGACAGGGATGATGCATATCCGACAGGCCATTGATCACGGGAATCGTGGCGTGCATGGCCATGATCTCGACCCGTTCGTGACCGTGTGTGCGATACACGATGCCGTTCAGGTAGCGCGAGAACATGCGCGCCGAGTCTTCGAGGCTTTCGCCGCGTCCGATCTGAATTTCTTTGGACAGTAAGGTCAGCGGCTTACCGCCAAGCTCGTGAATGCCCACTTCGAACGAAATGCGCGTCCGTGTGCTGCTCTTCTCGAGCAGGATCCCCACACTCTTGCGCGCGAGCGGTTGCGGATGATCGGCTGTGCCTCGCAGGCGTTTGAGCTGCGCGCTGCGTTCGATCAAGGTCAACAACCCTTCGCGGCCTAAGTCTGCAAGCGTAAGGAAATGCCGCGTCATGGTGCAGCCTCCTGGCTCAGCTCCGAGCTCAACTCCGTTAGCGCAAGATCCACGAGCGACATTCCCTCCGCAAGCTCGCTGCTGGTAATCGTAAGGGCAGGCGAGATGCGCAACACGTTGCCGCCCGCCAGCGTGGCGAGCACGCCATGATCACGCACGCGCGCAAGCACGAGCGCCGGATCGACTCCGGCCTTCAACACCAGGCCACGCAGCAAGCCGCGCCCGCGTTCCTCGGACACGATGGCATGGCGATTCGCCATCGCTTCGCACAAACCTGCAAGCTCGTGCCCGCGCGCGACGACGTTGTGCAGCACTTGCTCGCTGTCGAAAATGTCGAGCACGGCCAACGCTGCCGCGCACGCCAACGCATTGCCTCCGAACGTGCTGCCGTGCGTGCCGGGCGTAAGGCCACCTGCGTAAGCCTCGCGCACCAGAATCGCCCCGAACGGAAAGCCTCCGGCAATGCCCTTGGCGAGAGAGCATGCGTCAGGTGTCACACCCTCAGCTTCGCCGCCGAGGAACGTACCCGTGCGCCCGTAGCCTGTCTGCACTTCGTCGAATAGTAAGAGTGCACCGGTGCGATCACAGAGCGCGCGCAAGCCCGCAAGGTAGCCGGCAGGCGGTACGAATATGCCGCCCTCGGCCTGAATCGGCTCGACGATGACGGCCGCTGTAAGCGGACCGACTTTCGCCTCCATGGCGGCGAGATCACCGTAAGGTATGTGGTGCACGCCGCCCACCATGGGGCCCATACCTTCGTAGTATTTGGGTTGGCCGGTCAGCGCGAGCGAGCCCATGGTGCGCCCGTGAAAGCTTGCAATCGTAGCGACGATTTCCACGCGCTCGGGGTGCCCGACGCCAAAGTGATGATGGCGTGCCAGCTTGAGCAGCGCTTCGTTGGCCTCGGTGCCGCTGTTGCAGAAGAACACGCGATCAAACGCGGTGCGTGCCACGAGCTTGGCAGCAAGCTCGATGGCGCGGTCGTTGTACCAAAGGTTCGACACGTGCATCAGACGCCCGGCCTGATCGGCAATCGCCTTGACCAATTTTGGATGACTGTGTCCGACCGACGTGACCGCGAGGCCAGCGCTCAAATCGAGGAACGCTCGTCCATCGACATCGCGCACGCGCACGCCGTGGCCTTCGGCCAGCACCACCGGAGCAGGACGATAGTTGCCGAGCTGCACCTGTTTGGCGAGCGCGATAAGCGAGTCAGTCTTGGATTTTGTGGTCACGCGCGTATCTCCGTGCCGATGCCTTTGTCGGTGAACACTTCGAGCAATAGAGAGTGCTTCAAACGCCCGTCGACGATGTGAACCTTCTTCGTGCCAGCGCGCAATGCATCGAGCGCACAGTCGACCTTCGGAATCATACCGCCACTGATCACGCCTTCGTTCTTGAGTCGGTCGATTTCTTCGGCCGTGAGCGACGGGATAAGCCGCCCTAGCCCATCTTTAACGCCCTCGATATCGGTCATTAACACGAGCTTTTCGGCGTTGACCGCCCGCGCGATCGCGCCCGCTACGGTGTCCGCGTTGACGTTGAGCGAGCGACCTTCATCGTCCACGGCGATGGGCGCTATCACCGGAATGCAGCCCTGTTTGACGAGCCCTTGAATCACGTGCTCGCGGATCTCTTTCACACGGCCCACACGGCCAGGGTCTACGACGCGACCGCCCTTGGTGCGCATCTCGACGACCTTGTCCGCGCGCACGCAACGATCATCGTGACCGTTCAGTCCCACGGCACGTCCGCCCTGACGATTGATGAGCGCGACGATGCCATGATTGACCTTGCCGCCGAGCACCATCTCCACCACTTCCATGGTCCGTTCGTCAGTGACCCGCAGGCCGTCGATGCGTTCGGACACCACACCCATGTTCGCAAGCTCTTTGTCGATCTGCGGGCCGCCGCCGTGCACCACGATAACGTCGATGCCCACGTAGCGCATGAGCACAACGTCACGCGCGAAGGTCTCTTGAAGCTCGGGATCGACCATCGCGTGGCCACCGTACTTGATGACGACCGTGCGCCCGTGAAAACGCCGGATGTACGGCAGCGCTTCGTGGAGGGTTTGGGCCTTGGCGATCAAATCCTGCATAGGGGCTTGGGCAATAGCATCGAAGCCCCACGCATGCAGGGATCGTCAACCTACTTGACTCATCGAAAACTAGGCTTGCGGTCGCACGCCCAAGAGTGCTGGGCGGCTCACAGTTAGCGCGGGTAAGCGAAGGCGTAGAAGGTGCTCCAATGACTGCAAGCGGCCGTTTCCACGCAGAAGGCAGGCATTTTGGATCGAATCTGGTGGCGTGCAGAAAGCGCTATCGGTTTCAATAGTAAGGGTGGGATCACAAGGGAATAGGGAGGCCGCTTTGGCTACGTCTGAAAGTAATCCGTCGCCACTCGCCGCCGGTCAAAATGCTCAGGCGGTGGAGCCGCAGACCGCCGCCGCAGCCATCCCAATGGCGAAACGCGGCATGATCTACACGGCCACCGCAGCGCAGGGCTTCGACTCGGCGCAACTCATCAACGCGGCCATGGCAAACAAGCACGTTGGCAAGCAGGTGCCGCGCCGGGTGCTCGTGGCCGAACCAGACGGGCCGAGCACCTCCGGCGGCAAGCACGCGCGCCAAGTAGTGACGCTCGCACCAGTGTCCGGCCAGGGCGGCACGATCATGTGCGGCTGGCTCGATCTCGCAAAGAAGACCGCCGGCTTGCGAGACTTCCGTTCTGTCGCGGAGCAGTACCGAGGTCGCTATAGCCTCGTCATCGATATCACGCCGGACGAGTACCTGGGCATCGTGCGTGAGCTCGAGGTGTTGATGAAGACGATAGGCGTGGTAGCGAGTCACGAAGTCGCGCCCGAACCCGTGAAGCAAGCGGCCAAGGTCGCCCAGCAAATCGAAAAGCCCGAGCTCGCAGAGCCCGAAGGCACGGGCATGAAGGCGCTCTCGCTGGTGCTCGCCGGCATCATGCTGGTGGGCGCGATCGCGGCGGTGGCTTGGCTGATGGGCTAGCGGGGGGCCCGGGCCAGGGGATGCGCCTTCGCGTAGACGGCCTGAAGTTGGTCCATGCTCACGTGGGTATAGCGCTGCGTCGTCGACAAGCTGGCGTGTCCGAGTAGCTCTTGAATGCTGCGCAGGTCTGCACCGGCATCGAGCAAATGGGTGGCACAGCTATGACGTAGCGCGTGCGGGTGCAGATCCGCGTTTCCAGTCGCGAGCACACCATACTTCTTCACGAGCATCTGCACTTGGCGCACGCCCAGGCGTGTTCCACGAGCGCCCAAGAACACGGCGCGCGCATCTTGCGTCCGGTACTTCGGATGCACGAGCTGGGCGCGCACCGACAAATACTCAGAGAGCGCAGCGCGCGCGGGCTGACCGAGCGGCACGATGCGTTCTTTGTGCCCCTTACCGAGCACGCATGCACTGCCTTGCTTGAGCTCGAGCCTGTCCAGGTCGAGTCCAGCAAGCTCACTCACACGCAGACCGGAGCCATACAAGAGCTCGAGCATTGCGCGGTCGCGCATGTGATGCGCAGCCGTGCCGACATCGCTCGGCATCTCGACCGTTTCTGCAGCCTTCTCCACGCCCAGAAAACGCGGCAGCTTACGCTTGAGCTTGGGCGTCTTGAGCTCGCTTGCGGGGTTGGTTGCAGCAAATCCCCGTCGCACGAGAAAACGATAGAATGCGCGCAGCGCGGCGACCTTACGCAACACGGTCGCCGTCATGTTGCCTTCACTCGCCTGTGCAAGGAAGGCGCGCAAGTGCCGCACCTGCAAAGCAGAAGCATCGAGGGGCAAAGACGAGCGTTCCAGGTAGCTCGCAAGCGCATGCAGGTCACGCATGTACGTCGTCACCGTAAGGGGCGAGGCGCGCCGCTCGCTCGATAGGTAGCGCTCAAACGCTACGAGCTGTTCGGACAACGTCACGTCCGCAGTCTATCAGTTGCGCTGCAAAAGCCCCACAAACAGCAGCGCACGCGCAGAGCTCGCTCAATCGCGCGGCATGTCGATTTCGTGAAAGGCGCTGAACGGGCGGCCGTCGACTTCGATTTCGAGCACGACTTGCTTACTCTTGTCTTCGCTGACTTTCCACTTCGTGCGGGCAGCGCTGAAGCGCTCCTTGGGCAGACGCTTGCGCCCCAGCTTGACGGCTTTTTGCCTGGGACGCTGCACTAACCAACGGTGCTCTTCGGCTTCCGGTACGCAATTGCGCGATTCTTCGATCACGATGACTTCGCCCAGTGTGCGCTCGGAGGCCCGCGCAAACGGGCAGCTCGACTCATCGTGGGCACTCTCGCTGCGCAACACGAGGCCAAACACGGTAAGTACCAAAACCGCCATCAACACGCTGGCGATGATGCCGATGCGTCGAATCAAAAGCTGCCGGCGCTCTGCCACCCGCGAGGTCGGAATCATGCTCACGAAACGACTCCTGGCTCGGTCGCTGTAACCCTCAGATCGGCACTGCTCTCTTGCCACGTCGCAAGGTCTGTCAACGCGCGCGCGGCCATCGCTGCGCGCCGCACGGCTTTGTCGCGCTTCTGTTTGGCTTCGAGCTCAATCTCAGGAAACATGCTCCACACCACGTTGGAAGGTTGGAAATCCTCGCAAGGTCTGCGCAAGTGACGCAACAAAGCGCCGAGCGCCGTGGTCTCTGGCGGCGGCGTCGGCGCAACGCCATGCAAGGTCTGCGCAAGCATGATGCCGATGCACAGGCCGCACGCGGCACTCTCTACATACCCTTCCACGCCCGCTATTTGTCCTGCGAGATAGACGCCCGGCCGCGCGCGCAGCTGGTAGCTGTCGTCGAGTACCGTCGGCGCATTCACGAACGTGTTGCGATGGACGCTGCCGTAACGCAGAAACTCCGCATTCTCCAAGCCCGGGATCAGACCGAACACGCGCTTTTGCTCCGGGAACTTCAAGCGCGTCTGAAAGCCCACCATATTGAACGCCGTGCCTGCGGCATCTTCTTGGCGCAGCTGCACCGCGGCATTCGGCCAACGTCCCGTGCGTGGATCCGTAAGACCCACGGGCTTCATCGGACCGAACGAAAGCGTGCGTCGACCGCGCTCGGCCATCACTTCGACCGGCAAACAGCCCTCGAAATAGCGGATCTTCTCGAACTCGCGGGGCGCCACTTTTTCTGCGGCCAGGAGCGCATCGACGAACGCTTCGTACTGTTCGCGCGTAAGCGGACAGTTCACGTACGCATGGTCGCCGCCCTTGTCGTAGCGCGACGCACGAAACACCTTGTCCCAATCGATGCTGTCCGCCGCGATGATCGGCGCAATCGCGTCATAGTAAGCCAGGTGCTCTGCACCGACGGTTTGCGCAAGGTCGTTGGCCAGTGCATCGCCCGTCAACGGCCCCGTGGCGATGACGAGTGGCCGCATGCCCGGAATGCCCCGCACTTCGTCGCACACCACTCGGATGCGCGGATGCGTATGCAAACGACGCGTGATCTCCGCACCAAACAGCTCACGATCGACGGCGAGCGCACCACCGGCAGGCACGCTCGTTTGATCCGCAACTTGAATCACCAGCGAACCCGAGCGCCGCATTTCTTCTTTGATCAAGCCCACTGCGTTCGCAAGCGCAGCACCGCGCAGCGAGTTCGAGCAGACAAGCTCCGCAAAGAAATCGAGATGCTGCGCCGGCGTGCGCCGCGCGGGCTTCTGCTCGATCAACGTGACGTGGATGCCGCGCTCAGCGAGCTGAAACGCGCATTCGCTGCCCGCCAGACCTGCACCGATGACGGTGGCGGAAAGTAACGCATTCGCGGAAGTCATCGGTCCCATCCCATGCCTCTCCGTGCAAGAGAGGGCGAACGATCGCGCAGCTCGCGATCGTTCAGTCCTCGCCTGTGCCCGTGGCCTCGAGCACGGCAGGCAGAGCGCCACCGAACTCTTCTTGGGTTTCCTCCCGCGAGTAACCGCACTCAGGTGTCACGCACTTGTATGTGCCCGGCTCGTCGGACTTGCCCATGCGCACCAAGTACTTGGCGTCGCACTGCGGACAGGGCAGATCGATGGGCTTTTGCCAAGCGCGGAAGTCGCACTTGATCGATTCGAGGTTGTAGTTGCTGCAGCCGTAAAACACACGACCGCGACCCTTACTCTTGATCTCGATGATGTCGCCCGTGGCGCACTTCGGACACTTCATGCCAAGCGGCATCGGGCGCGTGCCCTTGCACTTCGGGTATTTGGAGCAGCCGAGGAACCAGCCGTTCCTGCCCCAGCGCTTCATCATCTTGGAGCCGCACTCGTGGCAGTCGTAGTCCGTCATCACGGGCTTACGGTCCTCTGCGAGCGCACCGTTCACGCCCAGATCGCGCGTGAACTTGCAGTCAGGGTAAGCCGTGCAACCGATGAAGGCGCCGTTTTTACCCCAACGCTTGGCAATGACCTTGCCGCACTCGGGGCAAGGCTCTTCCAGCGGCTCAGGCTCAGGCCACCACTTGCCGGGCTGTGCCAGCGAGGCTTCGATCTGCTTGGTCAAGCGCTCGTGAAAAGGCTTGAGGATGTCGAGGCGCTTGGCGCGAGCTTCGGCCACGGCATCGAGATCTTCCTCGAGCTTGCGTGTGAAGCCGATGTCCGCGAGATCGAAATGATCCGCCACCAGCTTTTCGATCACGAGCTTGCCGAGGTCGCTTGCAACCAGCCTGTTCTCGACCTTCACCACGTAATCACGGGCGAGCACCTTGCTCAAGATTTCGGCGTATGTGCTGGGACGGCCGATGCCTTCTTCTTCGAGCTTCTTTACGAGGCTTGCTTCGTTGAAGTAGGGCGGCGGCTCCGTCTGCTTGTGCGTGCTGACCACACCGGGCGGATCGACGAGCGTAAGCGTCTCGTTCTCATCCATGGCGGGCAGCGTGTTGCCTTCGTCGCCGCTGGCTTCTTCTTCGCCTGCCAGCTGCGTTTCGCCCGCGCCATACACGCGACGCCAACCGGCCTCGCGCAGGATGCTGCCGCTGACACGCAGGCCGTAGGTCTTGTTCTCGACCTTACCTTCGATGTCCACGCTCGTCTGATCGTAAACCGCGGGCACCATCTGACAGGCGACGAAGCGGTCCCAGATGAGCTTGTAGAGACGCAGCTGCTCCTCTTTCAAATACTCAGCCACCTTATCGGGCGGCAAATCGAGGCGCGACGGGCGAATCGCTTCGTGAGCGTCCTGGACGTTCTGCTGATTCTTGGTCTTGAAGACGTTGGGCTCGGCCGGCAGCGACGCCGCGCCGTAGGTGGTCTCGATGTACGTGCGCACCTCGGCCAACGCATCATCGGAAATACGCACGCTGTCAGTACGCATGTACGTAATGAGACCGACGAGCTCGGCTTCCTTACCTTTGCCGATCGACACGCCTTCGTACAATGACTGCGCTACACGCATGGCGCGCTTGGGCTGCATGCTCAACCGCGTGGATGCATCCTGCTGCAACTTCGAGGTCGTATACGGCGCGGGCGCTTTGCGACGCTGCTGACGCTTGGTAATGCCCGCGATGCGGAAGCTCGCTCGCTTGAGGTCGTTGACGTAACGCTGCGCTTCGAGCTCGGTCGTCGCCGAAGGACGCGAGCTGACTTTCTCGAGCTTCTCGCCATTGACGGAGTCGAGTGCCGCCGTGAACGGACGGTCGGCCTTACCCTTGAGACCCACATCCACGAGCCAGTAGCTGACCGGAATGAACGCATCGATTTCGCGCTGACGATCGACGATCAACCGTAAGGCCGGCGTCTGCACGCGCCCTGCGGACAAACCAAACGCAAGCTTGCGCCACAACAGACTCGACAACGGATAGCCGCCGATACGATCGAGCACACGTCGCGTGCGCTGCGCTTCGTAAAGGTTTGCGTCGATCTCACGCGGATGGGCCACACCGTGATCGACGCCCTTTTTCGTGATCTCGTAAAACAGCACGCGCTTGGCGACCGCCTTGGTCTGGGTCTTCAAGACCTCGTCCAAGATGTGCGCCGCGATCGCCTCGCCCTCGCGATCCGGATCCATGGCCAGCAGAACTTCGTCCACCTTCATGGACTTCTCGCGGATGGCCTTGACGATGTCGCCCTTCCCCTTTTCCTCGATGACCTCGTAGGTCTCTTCGAAGTCGTTCGCGAGGTCGACGCCGCCCTTTTTGGGCAGGTCTTTGATGTGTCCCTTGGACGCCATGACCTCGTAGTTTTTCCCGAGGTACTTCTGAATCGTCTTGGCCTTGGCGGGCGACTCGACGATGACTAGCGACTTGGCCATCTCGGCAGGGGTCCTTTCAGGAGGTTTCGGCTCGCCTATAGCGACCGCCACC
>JBKJIA010000587.1:0-6937 GCA_046598735.1 Polyangiales bacterium | reverse complement strand
AGCAGCAGTACGGGCAGCCCCTGGCGCGACGGAACAGGCCTCGCATTCTTGGCAGCACGTGAAGCAGGCATCTTCGTGGCAAGCGCGGCGGGTAACGAAGGCCCCGCGCCAGCCACGGGTGCCTACACGGGCAGCGCACCTTGGGCGGCAGCCGTTGCCGCAACCACGCACGATCGTTCGATCGGCTTCAAGGGCCTGATTAACCTGAGCGGCGGCGATACGCCCGCGCCCGCGAACGTCGTGGGCAAAGGGTTCACCGGCGGTTTCACGGGCCGCATCGTATACGCGGGTAACTATAAGATCGGGGTCGCAGGCGAGCCAAGCTACGACAAGGCGAACCTATGCTTTACGCCGTTCCCCGCGGGAACCTTTACTCCCGATACCATCGTCTTGTGCGATCGCGGTCAGAACGGTCGCATCGAAAAGGGTATGGCCGTGCGCGCAGGTGGCGCAGGCGCGATGATCCTTGGCAACGTCACCGGCGGCGGCGGCAGTGTCGACCCGGATCTCCACGTCATTCCCACCATCCACGTCAATGCGACCTTTGCGGCCGCGCTGCGCACCTGGCTTGCGACCGGCACAGGTCACATGGGCACGATCGAAGCATCTCCGGCACCCGTCGCCGATCCTGCCGCAGCCGACATCATGGCTGACTTCAGCTCACGCGGACCGTACACCGGCTTTGACTTCCTCGGGCCGACTGTCGCCGCACCCGGCGTCAACATCATGGCGGCGGGCTCTGCATTCAAGGGCGCGTCCGCCGTTCCTGGTCGCTTTGGCATCATTAGCGGCACGTCGATGGCAAGCCCGCACGTGGCAGGTGTGGCTACGTTGATGAAAGCCGTACGTCCGGATTGGAGCGACGCGGAAATCCTGTCGGCTTTGATCACGACTGGCGTCACTTCGGTCCGCAAGGAAGGCGGCGTCAAGCCGGCTGATGTGCACGACATCGGTGGTGGTCGCGTGCAGGTTGATGCGGCCGTGCGCGCAGGCTTACTGTTCGACGAAACGGGCGAAGGCTTCCGGGCCGGCGATCCCGACAAAGGTGGCGATCCTGGCGAGCTCAACGTCGCCCAACTCGTCCGTCAAAAGTGCGTCGTGACCTGCGGCTGGAAGCGCACGGTCAAGGCTGCCTTAGCCGGCTCGTGGACGGTGACAGGTCCCACCTACATGACCATTAGTCCCGCGCAAGTTACGCTTGCTGCGGGAGAGACGCAGGAAATCTCGTTCACGGTAGACGCGCGTGGGCTCGAGTTGGAAGGCTTCACGTTCGGTAGCGTGCTCCTGACGCCCGCGTCCCCGGACCTCCCCGTTCAGCACATTCCATCCGTTGTGCGCACTTCGGCCTCGGACCTGCCCGGCGGCCAGCAGATCATTGCCACGCGCAGTCAAGGCTCCACGACCCTTCGCGGCATCAAGGCACGTGAGATCGAAGCCCTCAACTATCAAGTGTCGGGCCTCGTGACGGCCACGCGCCTAGCACAGGAAGTCGGCCAAGACAGCGACAATGCTGATGTCTACGACGACGTCACGGATGGCGTGGTCACTACGATCGTACCGTTCCCTGAAAACGCCGAATTGTTCGTAGCGGAGATCGCTGCGACGGACGCTACGGACATCGACTTGCGCGTTGGCATCGACGCGAATGGAGACGGTCTACCCAGCAAGACAGAAGAGATTTGTGTATCTGCCACGGGTGCGGTTCTTGAGCGCTGCATTATCACGCCCAGTACCGTCAAGAGGCCCGGTCCCATCTGGATCGCTATCCAGAATTGGGAAGCATCCGAACCAGGCGCGATCGACTCGGTCACGCTGGCGACCACGGTCGTGGGCACCGAGGACCTTGGCAATCTCACGCTCGAGGGACCGACTGGCCCTGTTCCCGAACTTACACCTTTCGACCTGCAACTCAATTGGGTAAGCCCCGCAAACCTCGGCGACTTCGCCTACGGTCGCGTGCGCGTCTATGCCAATGCTTCCAAGGACGCGGGGTCGCAGCTAGGCGACTTTATCGTACGCTTGGTGCGCACGAACGATGACGTGGCGATGTCGCTTCCCACGTTTGCAAAGACGCGCGAGGCCTTCCCAGTCAGCCTTACGGTTGGACCAAACTTCGAAGACGTCGCTCGAAACTACGAGATTACTGTTCCCCTTCCCAAGGGCGTTACCTACGTCAATGGATCGGGTGGCAAGCTCGCGGGTAATAAGGTCGTGGTCAAGGTCACCACCGAAGCGAACGTCACCACGCCGACCACCGTCGAGTTCAAGGTTACGGCCGCCCGCGCACTCGGTGGCAAGGTACTTAGTCTCACGGCGACCAACACCGTCGATAACCCCAACAGCGTCAAAGAGTCCACGAGCGCGAGCATCAAGCTTTCGAGTTACGTGTTCTCGGGCTTCCTGAGTCCTACGCGTCCGGGCAGCACCGTGCTCGCTGGCTTCCCCACGTTGATTCACTTCGCCGTGAGCGATGCCGCGAGCGGACGCAGCAAAAGTGGCGTCAAGGTCGCATTGCAGATCAAGGACTCTGCCGAGGCAGTGGTGGGAACGGCCGACTTGACGAGCACGTTCTTTGGCGACTTCTACTACTGGTGGAACACGCGTAGTCTCGCCGCGGGTGTGTACAAGGTGACTGCCACGCTCGACGACGGTTCCGCGTACTCCATGGACTTGACCGTCAGGCGCTTCGGTCGCTAACCCCCAAGCACGGAGAGCGGAGCAGCCTCGCCGCGCGACTCCTACGAGCGTCTGCCGAAGGCGGAAACCTTCGCTTCGTGCCACGCGCTCAGTTCGTCGTACTATAAAAGAGGCCACCCCTTCCCGGGAGTGGCCTTACTCTTGTGCGCCCAGCATGGGCGCGACCTTGAAGGTGCAAGTCCCTCCGAAAGCAGGTCATCGCAATCGAAGCGAATCGCAACTGCGGAAGGGCGACCGACCGTGGGGAGGAAGCGAGGAGCGAAATCGCGGCTCGATGTACAAGAACCGGAGCTGAGGCGTCGTCGAGTGGGGCGAGTGGGCAAGCAACCGCGAAGCTTCGATGGGTGCAGCTCAGCCGAGATCCAGCATTTATCGGGATGAGTGGATGAAAAAGCGGGCGAACTGAGGGATCTTGGGCCTACCAAAGCAAACCAAGCGCCCCCGGATCCGCCCGCATGCCCAAGATATCCTCGCCGAGCCTCGTACGAAACGCGAAAAATGACCAAAGCTTGTTGCTCAGTGTCCCGCGCACAGGCGTCCTGCAAGAACCGTGTACGACCTAGGCTAAGACTAAGCGCTGCACCGCAGTAGGCTTTCTGCAGGTAGCAACCTTAGTGATACCTGTGCCGACTAACCGTCACCCGTAGTGATTGCAATAGGGGCCATGTTTACGATTTTCTTGTTTGTTACATCGTCTCGACGCAGCTCGCGGCAGCGGCCTGTTCGGTTTCGCAGTATCCCGCTTTCACACTGGGCAGTCCTTCCTCGTCGCATTCGAAATCACCAGCGGGATGATCCGCAGCACAGACGACGAACCGGCGCATCTCGTTTGCACACGCGCCAAACCCCCACATCTCTTGGCAGCGGGCGGTGCATTCGTCAGGTGAAGGGGCGCACGGAAGGCTCTCGGTTTTCTTGCACAGCGCTGCGCACGCGGGGGCGGCGTTCGCCGCCGTAGTACTATTTGTCACCGCTCGCGTCGTGTCTGAGGCCGCGGAGGATGTTGTAGGGCTGGAACCCGTACTCAAGTCCGTGTTCGTGTTACTCGCGTTTGCGCAGCCGACACTCAGGGCAATGCTCAACGCGACACATGGCAGGTAATGCATGCAGGATGGTCTAACTTTCCTGCCCATGCTCGCCAAGCATAGTCACCCCAAATCGTAGTGCGCAGAACAGCTCCATTCGGGGTGAGCACGCGAACGCGTTCATAGACGTCGTGCTAGTTGGTCCCAAGGCGAGTGCGGCGACCGCAAGGCTTGTCACCCCCGTGAGGCCGCCGCACTCGACAACTTGGGAGAATCATTATGACACATAAAAGACGGCGCGTAGCCGCGTGGCTCGCCGCGGCTACTGCGCTCGGGTCCATTGCGTTGGTCACCACAAGCGCCCATGCCGAAAATCCAACAACGGACTGCGGAAGCATGGCGGGCTACCAGCCACGCGCCGCGTGGCCGACCTTCAAGGGCTGCTCGACTCGTTTGGGACAATCCCAAGCGTTCGGCCCAAAAGGGCCCAACAGTGCGTCGGTGATCGCCGGCAGCGCCGGTCCCTTCGCTGGCGACGTCGGGTCGCCCGTGATTTCCGCCGAAGGCATGATCTACTTCTACGGCGGTAACAAGCTCTACGCCTACTCGCTGACTTCTTCGTACAATTGGAACATCGACATGGGTCAGGCCATCCATGGCACGCCCGCGATAGGCCAAGACGGCACGGTCTACACGGTGGTCGACGGTAACGCGATTGCGTTCAAGTCCGCGCAGCTCGTCGCGGTCAACCCCAACGGCACCATCAAGTGGCGCTACAACATGTCCTTCGGCTTCCCGGTCATTGCATCACCTCTGATCGGGCCGGATCGAACCATCTATGCCGCCGACACCGCGGGGTGGGTTCACGCGGTAACCCCCGCGGGCACGCAGAAGTGGGCGCCAAAAAACATGTTGGGCCCCATCAACGCGTCACCCATGCTGTCGAAGGACGGTAAGCAGCTGTACGTGGGTAATGACGCCCTCCAGTTCCGCGCGCTCGATACTTCGAACGGCTCGCAAAAATGGTTAAGCATCTTGTCGGTCGGCAGCACGGCTACGGGCACGATCGGGGCTGACGGAACGATCTACGTCGGTTCGAATGCTGGGCGCTTGTACGCGATCAACCCCAGCGACGGCTCGAAGAAGTGGGAGATGCAACTCAACTCCAACGTGATTTCGTCGCCGTCGTTCACGCCGCAGGGGACGCTGATCGTAGCGACGTATGGCGCGATCACGCCGACGCCGCTCATGCCCGCGACGCTGTACGCGATCAATCCTACCTCACCCTCCATCATATGGTCCGTACCGATCGCTTCGCGCATGATCGCCTCTCCCATCGTTGATGCGGCAGGTGTGATTTTCATCGGCGATGCGGCAGATCAAGCACGCTTTCGCGCGATCGATTCACGCAACGGACAAGTGTTGTGGAGCTACCCGGTCAGTGAGCCCATTTGGTCGACGGCGGCGATCACCCACGGCGGTCAGGTCATCTTCGGAGCCAACAACGACATGATCTACGGCACGGTTGGTACGGGGGGCAATGGAACCTCGACCGACCCCAACAGGCGCGGGAACCAGACGCCGTCAGGGCCCAGTGTCACGGAACCTTACTGTGATGCGACCCCGCTTACTGCCGGCGCCAAGCGTCCCGGCGTGAACTATACCGAGGCCACCTTTCCTGGAACCACCCTCGAATACATTTCGAACTACACCATAGATGCCAACTTCGCGGGCGACTGTCGCGCGTGGCTCTGTGACGAGAACGAGCAACCCCTAAGTAGCGCCGAAGTCGCGCGTTTGGCCGGAGACCCCGGTCAACGAATGCCTGCCGGTGCCCTCGAAAGCTGCGCTGCAGTTGAAGCTCCTGCGCAGTGCCCACCGGATCGCACGAAAGTCCGTTGGGACAAGCCGTGCACGCCCGGCGCCGTACCCTCGCAATGCACAGCGGATCAAGCGTGCGTGTACCAGTGTCCGCAAATTGCGGGCAGCACGCTCCCGCAACCGCAGTGCGATGGAAAGCTCGAAGCGGCTTACTGCACCCCGTTCACTACTAAGAACTGCATGGGCCTCACCGGGCCCGAGAACCCTGATCCCGTGCGCGGTGTGAAGGAGTGCCACGAGCTTCGTGAGTGCGCGCGCGACGACGATCGCATTACCGCAGCAGAGGCGGAGCCGGAGTGCACAGTGCCCGGCAGCACGGGCACCACGTGCGATCTGGCTCAACCACCGCAAGCTCCTGATGTTATACCCTCAGACGCAGGCAGGTACGCCCCCATGGGCTTGTGGACGGAGCCTGAAGCAAACTTCTGCCAGTTCACCAACGCTGAAAGCGCAGGTAAGTCCCACAAGGCAGGCGCTCCTTCCTCATCTGGCGGTGCCAAGAAGAAGAAGAAGTGGGGTGTGAATGCCAATGCCGCACTCAACACTGATTTCAAAGTCAACCCCATGGCAGCCGGCTTGTTCAAGCCTCACGCGCAGGCCCACGGCAAGTTGTACTTGGCTGGCGCGGTCATGGGGAAGAACGTTCCTGTCTTCGACCTATACGCAGATGCCGTCGTCGGGGCGGCCAACCCCGGCGCCAGCGGCGACGGTTCATCTAACACTTCGGCCGACCCGTGCCAGATGTGGGCGGCGGGCGGACTCAAGCTCTTTGGCTACACGGTCGATCATTACCAGGCCGGAAAGAAGCCGGCGAGCGGTGATAAGTCAGCTTGCGAAGCGTTCTATAGAGAAGTGGGATATAAGATTGGTGCGGTCAAGAGCGGACTCTTCAGCGCGGCCCGCGTGTACAACGCGATGCACGAACAGTGCAACCCCAACGCGGCAGGCGTCTGCCAAGGCACTACTGTGGCCGTGGCAACGCTCGGCATGTGCAAGGAGCTAGGTGGTACGTGCACAGGCCAGGTGGCGCCGCACCAACAGGCTGCCGTTGCCAACCACTACATCAAGCAATACAACAACTCGCTCAGCGCATTTGCCGACCAAACCGCAAAGCTTCAGAACGAAGGCTTCGCTGCGTATACGAAGGCAATGAGCCCACTCGGTTTTACGACCGACGCGACCAAGATCGAGCAAAACCTTCCATTTGTAGACTACAAGCAGGACTTCTCGGTGGGGGCGGCCGCGGCTTACTTCCCAATCGGTCCCGTCACGCTCTCCATCGAGGTGCGCGGTTATGGCAACTACGGCGTCAAGGGGGCCGTTAAGTACGGTGC
>JBKJIA010000541.1:0-2597 GCA_046598735.1 Polyangiales bacterium | reverse complement strand
GTGATCGACTCCGGTGAGGGTATCGCCGCGGAATTTCTGCCTTACGTTTTCGAACCCTTTCGTCAGGCAGACGGCTCGACCACGCGCAGGCATGGCGGGCTCGGACTGGGCCTGGCGATCGTCAAGCAGCTTGTCCAAGCACACGGCGGGAGCGTATCTGCACACAGCGAGGGCGTGGGCACAGGCGCAACCTTCTCGGTTCGCCTGCCCGTTCGTCAGGCGCCCGTCACGCGTTCGGTGCCTCCTCCGGCGGCGGACAACAGCCACGAGTCTGACGTGCCGAGCCCCACGGGTACGCGCCTCGACAAACTCAAAATCTTGGTCGTGGACGACGAGCAAGACGCCCGCGCGCTGCTGGTCGAAGTACTGGGCGAGCAAGGAGCCATCGTGTCGAGTGCCGACTCCATGGCAGAGGCGCTCAAACAAATGGAGCGTGTCGTGCCCGACGTGCTCGTCAGCGACATCGGCATGCCCCAAGGGGATGGTTATATGTTGATCCGGCGCGTGCGACAGCTACCCGAAGCACAGGGTGGTAAGATCCCCGCCATCGCACTCACGGCATACGCACGTACGGAAGACGTCGCGCTGGCGTTGGCCGCGGGTTTTCAAAAACATGTCACCAAACCGGTGGATACCGCGCGTCTGGTATCCCTGATTGCGAGTTTGGGCGGGGTAGAAAGAGTTGGCTAGCGACTCGCAGGCGCAACGCTGGCCGATGCCAGCACGCGCTGCAGCACTTGGGGGTCTACGGGCTTAGTTAGGTGTTGATCGAAGCCGGCTTCCAGTGCGAGCTTTTTGTCATGTTCCTGCCCATACCCGGAGAGCGCGATCATATAACTTGCAGACACAGGATGATCGGCCGTGCGCAGCGTGCGCGCTACACCATACCCATCGAGCTCGCCGGGTAGACCGATATCAGACAGTACGACTTCTGGCGTCCAATCGGGGCTTAGCGCCAGGGCCACGCCTTGGGCACCGTCGTGGGCAATCTTGACTTGGTGACCATCCATCTCCAGCCACATACCTAAGATCTCGGCTGCGTCGACGTTGTCTTCAATCAAGAGGATGCGCCGGCTGACGCGAGGTACACTTGTCAGCGGCTTCACGGGCGCGGCCTCCAGCGCCTTACTGTCAGGCTCGATCGGCAACTGCAGCACGAAGCGCGCGCCGTGCCCAAGGCCGGCACTCTCTGCGCGCACGCTGCCACCATGAAGCTCGATCAAACCCTTGACCAACGGTAAGCCCAATCCCAAGCCGCCGCGGCTTCGTGACAGCGTGCGATCTGCCTGCACAAAAGGCTCGAAAGCGCTTTCCAGGATGCCGGGCTCTATGCCAATGCCCGAATCACTGACACAGATTTCCGCTTGATCGCCCGATGCAAGCGCAAGTAAGGCAATGTCGATCGTGCCGCCCGGCGCCGTAAACTTCTGACTGTTGTGCAGCAGATTGGCAACCGCCTGCGAAATGCGCGTGGCATCTGCCTCGAGCCACATCGCGTGCTCTGGAAGGGTAAGGTTGACGGTAAGGCCGGCGGTTTCGAGCGCTGCGCGATGATCATGGACCGTAGCGCGAATCAGCTCGCTCAAGTTCAGGCGCGTCTTGCGCAGCAGCATGCGCCCCTGCGTGACCCGCGAAACGTCGAGCAAGTCATCGACGAGGTGCGCCATATGCGCGCTTTGCCGGTCGATGATCTCGAGCACGTTTGCGATCTGCGATTCCGGCACCGCGAAGCTTTCGCCTAGCTGGCGTAACGCTTGCGCTGCGTTGCGAATCGGCGCCAAGGGATTGCGGAGCTCGTGCGCCAACATGGCCAAGAACTCATCCTTGCGGCGCGCAGCTTGCAGCAGCGCCGCTTCGGCGGCCTTGCGCACCCCAATCTCGTGTTGGGCGAGCTCGTACAACGCGGCCCGTTCGATGGCGAGCGCGCATTGATCGGCAAGCGTCTGCAAGAACGCGAGATCCTGCTTTGAAAACTCGCGCGCCGTGCGAAAGCAGAAGCCTAAGACGCCCAGAAGCTTACCGTCTGCAAACATGGGGAAGCTGGTGACCGCACCCCCCTGCGCGCTGCCGTGCATCGCTGAAAGCGCAGGATACCTGCGGTCGCGTTCTGCTACGGTCGTGAGGATGACGGGCTCACCCAGGCGCGCGGCCTCCGCAACGGGCAAAGGTGAGTCGATAGAGTAGGATTGCGATGCGGTCGCGACTTCAGCGCGCACTCCCCCAAGACCGACGTTGTGCAACGTCTTACCGTCCGCCGAGAGCAACGCGACCACGCCGACCTCCGCATCGAGAGTGGGCAACGCCTCTTGCGTGATGACGTCGGCGACTTCGTCCGCCGTGCGTGCGCGTGCAAGTGCCGCGGTGAGGGACTGCAAGCCTGCCAGGCGATCCGCAAGAAGACGATAATGCTCTGCCAGCGCGCCCGCAGGCAGGCCCGGCAGGCTTACGGGGATCAGATCACGTTGAGATTCCGAACGCGTTGGCAAATGCAACCTCCAAGACGTTCACTCTTACCGAAGACGGACGTTGCTGCCAGCTTAGGAAATAGCCCAGTTTTAGGGAAGGAACATCCACTCAGCGTGCGGCGATTCTCGCGG
>JBKJIA010000499.1:0-23015 GCA_046598735.1 Polyangiales bacterium | reverse complement strand
CGCCTTCAAAATCAGGCGCGCGCAACTCAGCGACCGTTTCAGGAGCTCCTCCAGTACTTCGCGATGGAGCGGTTCCTCTACCGCTTGTCGAAGACGTCGCATCGCACGCACTTGGTCCTCAATCGACTTCCCCGCGCCCGCGCTATCGGGCTACCCGCGCGAGACGGTGGTCGCCGAGAAGTTCCAGGCGATGGTGTACCTGCGGACAATGAACAGCCGCATGAAGGACTTCTACGACGTCTGGCTCCTCGCACGGCTGTACGCCTTCGACGGTGTCGTGCTTGCGAGGGCAATTGCCGCCACGTTCGAGAACCGCGAGACCGCCATTGACGTGGCGCCCATCGCGTTCACGCCTGACTTCACCGAGCAGCCATCCACGCGGGCGCAGTGGACGGCGTTTCGAAACAAGCTGCCGAACACAGAGTGCCCGGCGAAGTTCTCGGAGGTCGTGGCGTTCCTCGCTGAGTTCTTTTGCTGCCGATCGCGCGTGCGTGTGCAAGTGGCGAGAGTTTTGATCGGCGTTGGTCACCGGGCGGCCCGTGGAGTAGCGGTTCGTTGCCACCCTGAAAAAAGCCCGTTGTTCGGCAGTGTCACGCTGAGATGGATTGGGCCGACATGTTCGGAGCGCGCCTACGCGCCGCGAATTTGAACCAAGCCGTCCTGGAGCATGCAAACCTTACCAACGCGGACCTAGGCGGCGCCAACCTCGAGTACGCGAACTTGATAGGTGCATTTATCGGCAAGGCGCGAGCTCAGGGCGCGCGCATGATGTCGGTCATCTTGAACGAAGCAATCGTCGAGGGCGCGGACTTCACCGACGCAGACCTGTTTGGCGCAACGCTCATGAGTTCGGTCTGCTCGTCGTCATGGCACCGCCATGGCCCGGCCGCCACGCTCCCGGGCGCCTTCGTGGGTCAACTCCTGAGTCCCTCTCGGTCGCAGGATCAAGCGCGGGAGGGCGATGGAGTAAGACTCGACTTCGCGTCATCACAGTCCGAGCGCCATGCGCAGACGCGCGAAGTCGGTCTCGGTGCTCGCGCAGCCGGTGCATGACCAGCGCCCCACAGATGCCCTCGAGGCGCGAGCGCAGGATGTCCGCGCGTGCCTCCGAATTGGTCTCGATACGCAGGCGCCGTTCGCCCACAAGCACGCGGCCATATAGCGTATCCATGCCTTGCTTACTGAGCCTGCCGGGCCGCATGAACGGAAACGCGGTGAGACCTGCTTCAACCTCAGGCTCTGCACACCAGGGGATGTTCTTAATGCTCGCCTCGACGTCCATGCGCGCACTCGGCTCGAAGTCGAAGTGGTCAGTCACGAAACTGAGGCGCTCGCCGTCGGCATTGGTGAGCGTGGGGTTGTGCGCGGCCTCGTCTACTTGGGCTACCACGCGCTCCCAGACGCTCACCAGCACCTCCTCCGGAACTTGTACCGTCTTCGCTCGCGTCGCTCCAACCACCTTCTTCATCGCTTCCGAGATCCTGACCAGGACCTCGCCGGCTTGCAGTGGCGTTAGCGTGCGCGGGTGCACGCCGACGAGCCATGATTCTCCACCGTGATCGAGCACACGTCCCAGCAGCATCTCCCGTCGGTGCAGTCCCTGGGACGCGCTTCGTTCCGTGACCGTGCGCTCCACGTCCGTGTACACGTCGCGAAGCCGAATGCTGGATCCCCGCTCCACCTCAACGACTTCGAGCACCGTAAGGTGTGCGTCGAGCTGCGCTTCGAGCCAGCTTCGCTCCCCATCCGACAGACGGCTTTCGTGGCGGTCCAGGAAGTGCTGCGCCACGACCTTACCGTCGATGTCTTGCGCATAGTACCGAAGCGGCCCAGCAAGCTGTGCGGCGGCTGCGGCGTCTTGGAACCTCTGGTCGGCACCCCGGTGCCGGCTATGGAGCTCTCGGTCGGCAAACGCTTCGAGTTGCGGGATGAGGCGGTGGTCGAAGTCGTGACCACGCAGGCTCGATAGTGTTTGCGCGTCGACCAAGCTGGCCCCCGCCTGCGTCGAGCCTTGGCAGCACTTCTTGTACTTCTTGCCGCTGCCACATGGGCATGGATCGTTGCGGCCCACCTTGACGCTTTGCGCAGCCGCCTCGGCAACCGCGCGCAATCCCTCCGTGACGCGGACGAAGTCATCGTGCGGACGCGACAACACGGCCTTGCTCGGCCCGGGCGTGACGCGTGCAAATGCACACGAAGAGCTCCTGAATGTCGGACTACGCAGCAGCGATACGGCGTCGCTGGCCTCTCCGCGATGTGCCGCAAATGTGTGTTTGCTACTCGGTCGGGGGATTAGGCGTGCTCGGACGCCCTCCCGCGATACTGGCAAACCAAGCTAGCCAGTTGTCGCCAATCTGCGCCTTCGCAAGCCATCGCGCCGCCTCCGCAAGCGCTTTCAGCTCCTCCGGTTCGAGCGGGACGCGATCACGTGCGCGATCGGCGACGATCAACGCAACCTCCGCCATCAGTCGATCCGCATCGAGCGAGTTGCCCGCCAACATCGACTTTCCAAGCATCTCGAGCAACATCCCGAGCGACCAGCGCGCGGGCGAGGTTTGCGCTACGAGGGGGCCTTCGAGCAAAGGCAGAGTCGCGGTCCGACCACAGCGGACGCACACTGGACGATCTGCTGAACAGACAGATTGACAGCTTGGACAAACGCGCACCGGGACACTGAGACGCGCACCTTCCCCAAGGGACGCCGCAATCCCGACCGCGAACTCGTAGGTGCTGATTCCAATGAGGTCTCCTTCGCGAAGGGAGCGAGGCCCTGAGATCGGAACGCCGTTAAGCAGTGTGCCATTGTAGCTCTGTAGATCTTCGATCGTCGCGTTGTCCCTCGTATCCACTTGAATGCGCGCGTGCTGACGCGAAACGGCCGTGTCGGGGATCGCAAGCTGCGCGGCCGCATCACGGCCTATGAGATTGCTACCGTGGGCAAGAACGAACCGACAGCTTCCCAGGCGCAATGAGAGAAGAGTCGGGGACACGATGAAAGGACGCGTCGGCATAGAATCGTCTACTCCTCGCCCAGGGCTTCCGTATCGCGTTCTCTCAGACCGTGTTTCCAGAGGAGGCGATAAAAGTGTACGCGATTGACGCCGGCGGCGCGCGCCGCCGTGGTGATGTTTCCGTCATGACGAGCCAGTTGGCCCTGCAGGTAGCGGGTTTCGAGCTCGTCGATCCACTCTTGCCGCGCGACTTTGAGCGGCTTTTCCAGATCTATCTCAACCCCATCGTGCCCTGGACCTGGAGGTGGCGGCGCTGCGATCGACTCGCTCCCAGGCAACTCGATGGACTCACCGAAAGCGACACGGCGTTCGACGTAGTTTCGAAGTTGCCGCACGTTGCCTGGCCACCTGTAGCCCGCAAGCACGTCGATGAAGGCCTTGTCACGAAGCTCTGCGCCCATCGCCGTGTCGTAAACACCGAGTTGCTTGAGCATGTCGTCGACCAGTTCAGGAAGGTCGTCGTGGCGCTCACGCAGCGGGGGCAGCTTGATGTGCAGGACCGCGAGGCGGTAGTAGAGGTCAGAACGGAAGCGTCGCTCGGCGACCTCTTCTCGCAAGTTCCGGTTGGTCGCAGCGAGGACGCGCACGTCGAATGGTTCATAGACGTTGCTACCTACGCGCTTGACCTTGCGGCTCTCAAGAGCCCGCAGAATTTTGGGCTGAAGATCAAGGCTCAGCTCGCCGATCTCGTCGAGGAAGATGGTTCCGCCGTTGGCGGCCTCGAATGCGCCAACCCGCGCAGTCACCGCGCCCGTAAATGCTCCGCGTTCGTATCCGAAGAGCTCGCTCTCGAGTAGCTGCGCCGGGATAGCTCCGCAGTCGACCACGATGAAAGGGCCCTCGTTTCGGGCGCTATTCTCGTGGATAGCGATGGCCGACACCTCTTTCCCCGTGCCAGTCTCGCCGTCGAGCAACACCGTTGCGTCGCTCGCGGATGCGCGACGCAGCAGATCGAACAAACGGAGCATCGACTCCGACTTCGCGACCAATCGCCCAAAGCGAGGAGAGTTGTCTGCAACTGTATCGCGCGACTCAAGGCAGGAGTCCGGGCGGCGCATAGGCACGGTTGTTTCACCACCGAATCGTTCTCGCCCCACGACCACCGCGCCTCTCGCCACACAACGCCCACCTCTGCAACCACTGTAGGACGCACCGGACCCTAGACTCTCGACATCATATCACGCTCAGGTACTAGAAGGGGCCGCACCAAAGCATGTGGTTCGATCATTTTCTCGTCGGCGAGCGGTCCGAGAAATCCGCTTTCCGTGTAGAACCAAGAAGGCTTCGCCCACAAAATAGTTGCCGGTTCACCAGCAGAACGCGGGCGCATTAGGAGCGTCTGGTGGTGTGCTGCGCCGTCCATCCATGCGCGTCGAGCAAGGGCCCACCCACGAACTCCCGGCCCGAAACGGACTCCCGGGCAAGGGCTTCGCCTAGGGTCCACGACACGGCGACTTGAACCGACGGATGCCGGGGGGAGCGCTCTCTTGCCGCGGCCTCGAGCTCGGCGACGACCCGAAGTGCTTGCTGGCGTTCGTCGCTTTCGTTGGCGTTTCGGTCGAGCACGCGGACTCCCAACAGCGTTTTGGAGGTGCGCAGTGGAAACGCGAAGCAGTGCGTGGCGAGCGCACGTTCGGCAGTATCGATCACGTTGCAGAGGTCTTCGAATACCTCGTCGTCAAGATCGTCGCTCTCCATTCCTTTAGTGACCGCCTCGACGTAGATGCCTACTCCGCGCACGGTGGTGCCTGCACTGCTCGCAGGTGCGTCGGAGACAGCTTCACGAAAAGCGTTGACGAGGTCCAAGACCGACTGGAAGCGCGCCGCTGCGTTCTTCTCAAGGCACCGAAGCACCACGGCATCGAGGGAAGGCGGCACGGGAGCGATGGCACTTGGACGGGCGGCCTTTGCCTGCAAGTGCAGCAGTGCGATCTGTCGTGGGTCCCGGGCGTCGAAGGGGTACTCACCCGTCAGGAGCTGGTAGATCAACACGCCGAGCGCATACACGTCCGAGCGCTCGTCAACAGGCTGACAACGTATCTGCTCGGGTGCCATATTGTGGGCCGTTCCGATCGAAACCCCGGGTGCAGTGAAACCTTGGCCGGAACCGTCTCCCCGCAACATCTTCGCAATGCCGAAGTCGAGCAACTTCACCGAGCGCACTGCGCCTTCCACGACTACGACGTTGCTCGCCTTAATGTCGCGATGAATGAAGCCCGCCAGGTGGGCAGCGTGAACGGCATGGCAAATCGGCTCGATGAGCTCAAACGTTTCACGTGGGCAAAACCGACCGTGAACCCGCAATAAATTGCGCAAATCTTCACCTTCGAGCAGCTCCATCACATAGTAAGGACGCCCTGGCTCAAGCTCGCCGAACTCGTAAATGTCGACGATGTTGGGGTGCCGGATTCGATTGACCGCGGCGACCTCCCGCACGAACCGCGCTACCATGCTGGGGTCGGTCAGTAGGTCGGAGCGCGAGACCTTGATGGCGACACGTCTGCCGCTGATAGGGTGCTTGGCCGCATATACGATGCCACCGCCCCCTGCTGCGAGGGCCCTCTCGACTACGTAGTGCCCCACATTCGCACCTGCGGTGAGCGCATCAAGCGGAGCTCTCGGTACGGCGTTGAGCTCGTACGACTCTAACTCGGCGGTCAGATCATCATCGGGAGCACTGCATCCTGCCCTGGGACTTACCATCGACTGCCTCTGCCTTCTTACCAAGTCTAGGCGCAGTACTGGGCCCTGTGTCAACGGGGGATGCGGCCGCAATGCATGGTCAAATCCCACGCGGCGGTCGTTGTCCTACCTTGCCTTTCCAAAGGAGTTGAGCTCGCGCTCAATCCTGCACGGGAAAAAGCTCCTGAAGCCGCCTTTGCACACGATCACTGAGTAAGTTTGGCTTTCTCTGGGAGACCTCCAGCGCTCGCGAAAACCAGACGCGGCACTCATTCGTTCGCCCCTTGCGGAATGCGAAAAGCGCGCGGCTCTCGATGATTTCGACCTCCTCGAGCGGCTGTGTCTCGACTGCCTGCAGCTGCTCCAGAAGCTCGTCCCAAGCCGACTCGTGGCCGTTGCCGGCATTGAGCTCGACCATTCGGAGCAAGAGATGATCGGAGGCGGAGAAGTCTCCCACCACGCCTTCTGCATTCCCGCGTGGGATGCGGGAACGTGCGAGCGCGGCAAGTCCCGCTGCCTCCACGAGGTCCCCACGGTACAGCGCAATGCGGGCCAACAAGAGCTCGCGGTTGCCAACCTCGAGGCTGTCTGCACCCCACTGCAGCGCCGCGAGCTCGAGTGAGCGCCGGGCATACGCGGCTGCCGCGTCGAGCTCGCCCATCGCGTACCTCGCCTCGGCCATGTTGCTGATGGCGGTGTACGCGAGCTGCGGAGCGCCGATCTCAATTGCAATCTCGGCAGCGCGATCCAAATCCTCGTACAACCTGCGGACATCCTTGAGCGCGAACCAGAGGAACGAACGATTCGCGTACACAGCTCCGAGTTGGAGCAAGTCTCCGTGCGCCTGAGTGTCGGCGATCAGCGCATCGAAGTGCCGTTCTGCCTCCGCGAAACGCCCGAGGTTTGCGCAGATCGGAGCTATCGTGGTCAGAACGTCGGTGCGTGTCTCATAGGCCTCATCACCGAAAGAGAGCGCGTCGGCCGCTACTTCCGTGCCGAGCGCCACGCACGCCGTCTCCTCGCTCTTGCGCCTATGCGCGTGAGCTCTTGCGGCACGCATTCTCACGGCCAGGAGCCCGGACGCACCTTGGCCGAGTTCGTTGGCTCGCTCGGCTAGCGCGTTGGCTTGCGCGTAGTCGAAGATCCAGTCGCGAACGAGTGCCTCGTCGAGCATGATCTCGACCTCCCGTTCGACGTTATGGAGCGCCCTTGCGCGCTCCTGCGCCGACTCCAAATCCTTGATCGCGTCCTCGTGACGGCCGAGCCGAAAACGCATCAGCCCTCGGCCTCTCAGAGCGTCTACCTGGGAGATCTCGGGCCTCTCGGAGAAGTTGTCGATGGCGAAACTGAAGGCCGCTTCGGCCGTCAGATAGGCGTGGCGTTTCTGCGCGCCCACGGCGAGCGCCATATACGCAGAACGAGCCTCCTCCCGATGACCGCAGCGCGCTGCATGCAGTGCGAACTTCGGAAGATGTTGATCCTGAGGTAGAGCGAGCGTTCGGTACATCTTGAACGCGGCTTCGTGTAGGGCTTTGCGCTGTGTTTCAGGAATCAACTCATAGAGGGTGTCGCGCAAGAGCGGGTGTCGAAACGTATACACGCCCGCCCCGCGGCGCACGAGTAGCGTGGCTTCAGTAAGCCGCTGAAGGCCCACTTTCGCATCGAGCAGAACATCCGCGTGCTGCTCTGTGCGTTCGATGATCCCTTCGAGCGCCTCGACTTCAGCGAGGGCAAAGCTCGACCCGAGCACTGCGCACAAGCGAGCGTGACCAGCGAGCTGCACCGGCAGCGCTTCGATCTCGCGGCTCACGTTCCACTGGAAGAGCGGAACGTCAGGGACGCGATCGACAGCATCGGTCGCGAGGTAGTACCCCGTGCCGCGTTCGATGCGCCGAACGAGACCGTCTCGCTTGAGCCCTCGCACGAGTTCGACCATCAGACGCGGCTCGCCTCGGGTGCGTTCGACGAGTCGGTTGAGAGCGTCGGGTGGCAGGTATTCAACGGGATGAAGGAGTAACCTCAGCAATTCCTTCGAATGGGTAGGCGCCAGAGGTTCTAAGCGTACTTTTGGATGATGCGCCGCGCGCGAGCCCCACGTTGCGCGCGTGCGCTCGAAGCTCGGACGGACGAACGCACAAACCCAGATCCGACCCGGCGCTTCGCGTAGGGTGGCGTATTCGAGTGCGTCGAGAGTTGCTTCATCGGCAAGATGTGCGTCGTCGAGCAACACCGCGACGGGGCGCTCCCTCGCGCGAATGCGCAGGGCTTGACCCGCGGCACGCGCCGACGCCAGACGCAGGGCACCAGGTGCGGCCGCCAAACGCGCGATCTCAGGGTGGTCCGCACCGATCCAAGACAGCGTAAATGCGGCGGCGGCCCAGGAGATGCGGCCCAGGTCGGTCGCGAGGGCCCCGGTGAGGAGCTTCTGGCCCGAGTCCGCGGGCGCCTCGGCAGGTAGATCGAGTGAGCGGCGCAAGAGTTCGGGAAGCGTCTGAGAAATTGAACCGATCATTCCCTCCTGACTGGCCAGACGGATCACGTCGAACGAGGGTGAAATGAGCTCGATCTTACTGGCGAGCGAGGCTGCTAGGTGGCTTCGGCCGTAACCTGGTTCGCCCACGACGATGGCCGCTGTGGGCTCCGCGCGGGTGAGGGTGCGGCGCACGCTGAGGGTCAGCAGTTTCAACTCCTCGTCACGCCCAACCAACGTTGCGGCAGGCCTCACGCTGAAGGCCATCGACGAGGTATTGAACGTAGAAGGTGCGATCAGGAAACGATTGGCGCGATCTGCAACCGCGATGGTCAGTACATCCCCGAGCGCGTCCACCGCACTGCGCGTGAGCATGGCTTCTGCCGGCTCGGCACTCGTTGGAAAGCGCTCCTTCTTTTCGAAAATGGTGCTTACGAGGCGGCGCGTGCCATCCGGACGCGCCTGCACAGACACGGCAGCGACATCGACGATGGCGCGCGTGCAGAGCCGTGCCGAAATGAGGCGCTGCGCTGCGCTCAGGGCGAGCCGGGCAGGGTTGTCCGCCGCGTCGTGGTCAAAGGCACACACGTACTCCGTGCCATTGGCGTGAACGATCTGCCCCCCGCCACGCGAAAGCGAGGCCTGCACGGAACCAAGACCTGCTTGGGATTCGAAGAAGATGAGACCGACGGTGCGCTTCTCTCGCGCTGCTCTGGGCGCGCGCGCCTTCGCCAGCTCGTGTGTAGGACGCGTGGAATCGGAGCTGGCCGATGTGTCGCGAAGCGCAAGCTCGAATGCTTCGCGCAGCGCGGGAACGTTGTGAAAGCGTTGCTCACGATCTTTGGCAAGACAGCGACGGATCAAGTCAGCGAGTAGTGGCGTAGCGCCGTGCTCGAGGCGCAAGGGTGGAGGCCTTTCGCTGCGCTGCGCCTCCCGCACGTCCGTTGCGCTGCTCCAGAACGGGGGCGCCCCCGCCAACAACTCATAGAACAACACCCCCACGCTGTAGATGTCCGTACGAAGGTCCAGGTCAGAGCGCCCGTCGCACTGCTCGGGAGACATGTACTCGGCCGTGCCCACATCCCCCGGAACATCGCCATCACACCGCTGTGGTCCCTCCTGTTGGTCGATCGCGTGACCAAAGTCGATGATGCGGACCCCCCCATCGTCCGCGAGGAAGAGATTTTCGGGCTTGAGATCGCGATGCACAACGCCTCGCGCATGAAGGGCCTCAACGCCGGTGAGCAACGCACGCGCGATGGGTACGAAGGTCGCAGTCAAGACCGGACCTCCCGCGTGTACGAGTACATCTGCAAGGCTGGGAATGCTCAGTAGCTCAAGCACGAGGAAGGGTTGCTCAAGCACAAATCCCTGTGCCAAGAGGGCCGGGACATGGGGAGGTCCGATCCGTTTTAGCAATGCCGCTTCGCGCTCGATGGTCCACGCTCCGGCGGCAGAATCATGTAGGGAAAACTTGATCGCAACCATCTGCCCGTCACGACGCCTCCTGGCTGCCATCACGAGCCCAAAGCCACCGCGACCGAGCTCATGCGAAATCTCGTAGCCAAGCGCGGAGAAGGCTTTGATCCGCTCGTCCGAAATGACAGCGCGCCTGTGTGGATCTGTATCGTCGGGTTTTTCCGGAGGCCCGGGAGGCACGGCGACCACGCCGTGCCGCGGACACGTAGGAGTGCTTTCGTGGAGCCGCGTGCCGCACCGAGGACAACGAATCACGCACGCCTCGCCCGGCAACGTTGTTGCAATCGCCTTCCAAAGACTTCGGAAGCGCCACAAATTGCAGCGACATCGTCAGCCGACAACTCGCGTCGAATCGTGCCTGACCCGCTCAATGTATTCGTCCCCAGCCTACCAGCTTCACTGTCTCCTGCGTCCTGAAGGCTCAGGGCGGACTGTCCAGGCCTTCGCTCAAAGGGCGGCGGCGTGAACGTTCGGGAGGCAATCGCTCCATGGGGGGAGCTTCCACCTCCAGGCGGTCGCCATGCACCTCCTGGGTCAAGGTAAGATCCCGGTAGCCCTTAAGCCGAAAGTGGAAGGTGACCTGTCGGTCGTCGCTGGCCTCGACACCCGTCCAGACAACATGGACCGGCGTAGGGCCATACTTCTTCTCTCCCACGAAGACCATCGCGCCGGCCGGCGTAGAGCGCAGCGAGACGACCACCTTCCTGTCCGGCGTGCTGCCCTGTTTACCGCGTGCGACCGCGCCGGGTGTCTGCGCCGCGCCCCTATCGTCCGCCGTCACATGCGTGGGAGTCGAGGATACGTCGAAAGGTCGACTGAGCACGACGAAGCCGCCCACGCCGGTGAGTGCGAATACGGCCGCCAGAAGCAGCGGTGCGAGACCCACTCCTGCCTTGGTGGCCTGGGCGAACGGCGCCTGCGATGCGGTGGGCAGGTTCTCCGTTGGGGCCGGGGGCCCCGGCTCGGCGCGTGCGCTCGCCTGTGCGTTGGCGTTGCTCGGCCTCACCTCGCGCATGCTCGGAGCCAGGCTATCGCCCAGCTGGAAGTCGCCGCTCAGGGCCATGCTGAGGCTCGCACTGGCGCACGACTGCAGCGCGCGCAGAACGTCGTTCATGGTGGCGAAGCGATCGTCGCGCGACTTCTCCAGACACCTGCGCACGAGGTTCTCGAGCGCGGGCGGTACGTCGACGTTGGGATTCACATCCTTCATGGCGCGCACGGGGTCCGTGAGGTGCGCCATCAGCGTTTTGACGGATGTCGAGCTGTCAAAGGGCGCCTGCCCGGTCAGCATCTCGAACATCACGATTCCGAGGCCGTACACGTCGGCGCGGGGATCTGTGGGCTCGTCACGGATCTGCTCGGGCGCCATGTACTTTGGCGAGCCCAGGAAGACGCCGGTCTTCGTGAGCTGCTCGCTGCCCTCCTCGACACTCTTGACCAGGCCAAAGTCAAGCACCTTGACTGCTTCGTTGGCATCCCGATCGTCGTGTCGCACCAGAAACACGTTGGCGGGCTTGAGGTCGCGATGGACCACACCCTTGGTATGCGCCTCACGCAGCGAGCGGCAAATCTCGCTGGCGATGAGCATCGTTCGCTGGGGGCTGAGGGGGCCCTCGTCTTGCAGCGCGCGATGGAGCGTGCGCCCCTCGAGCAACTCCATCGCGATGTAGTACACATCGTCGTCGGTTCTGCCGTAGTCGAAGATCGTGACTGTGTTCGGATGACTGAGCTTGGAGGAGGTCGCCGCCTCCAAGAAGAACCGCTTCTGAAAGTCAGGATCGCTCTCACTCGTGTCGCTGGGATTGAGAATCTTGAGCGCCACCAGCCGGCCGAGGGCTGCCTGCTCGGCCCGGTACACCTTGCCCATTCCGCCGCGGGCCAGCAAGCTGATGATCCGGTAGCGATCGTTGATCACCCGACCGATCAGTGGGTCGGGTGCACGAGACGTCGGAGGAGGTGCCGCGCTGGCCGTCGAGCCCTCTTTCGTTGTGTTCTTGATAGCGACCATGGAGCTGCCTACGCCTGCGGATCTGAATCGTTAACGGGCACACACACACTATCATGCCGTTCACGTCGTCGTGGCCCACCGTGTCGAGCAGCGCTAGCGTCCGAGCCTCTGCGCCTGCATTTCTGGCCATCCGACATGATCGACGATCGATTCGGAGTGAATTCCTTTGTGCGCTGTATCGCCAAGATCAGCTGGACCGAACTCACTACTCCGCACGCCTCGCGATCCATGATTCTCCTCTCAATGATCTGCAGCAAGAGCAAGGCCAACGGTCGAGGCACCTGCCTGCTTGGCTGCATCGATCGCCTCAACCAGGCGCGGGTAGGTGACGTCATCACTCGCCACCACAAACACCACCTGATCCTCGGGTGCGCGTCCATCGAGCAATCCCTGCAGGCGGGTCACGTAGTCGGCCTTCACCACCGGCTCAGAGTTGATCGAGAGCGCGCCATTGCCACTCACGGCCACGAGCACCTGAGTGGGTGCGACCTCGGTAGGTGTCTGCGTGCGCTTCTCGCTCGAGAGCTGAACCGCCAGATTGCGCTCCACGAGGGGCGTCATCACCATGAACACGATCAGCAGCACCAGCACGACGTCGATAAGCGGCGTCACGTTGATGTGGGCCTCCAGATCCCGAACCGGACGGATCGCAATGGTCCGTCGGTTGCTGCGCATGCTGTGGCGTCCCGGACCTGAGCGTCTCATTGCACCGTCTCCTTTTGGCCGAGCACCGCGAAGGAGAGCCGACGCACCCCTGCGCTCTTGACCTTCTGCAGCAAGGGACGCAGCTCACGTACGGAGATACTCGAATCTGCCTTGATCAACAGCTCACGCCCGCGGTTGGTGAGCAGCATCTTCTTGAGCTCGGGGAGGAGCTGGGCCTCCTGCAGATTCAGATTGTCAAGCCAGATGCGCTTGTCCTCGGTCACAGTCAGCACGATCGGGTCTCGCGTTTCCGGCTCGGCCGATGCGGCCACTGCCACGGGTAGCTGTACGTTCTTACCCCGCGTGAGCATGGGAGTAACCACGATGAAGATAATCAGCAGCACGAGCACGACGTCGACCAGGGGCGTGACGTTGATGTCCGCCTTGAGGCCCCCGTGCCGGTCATTCCTTGGCGAACCAGCCATGACTGCTACCTGTCTACCATGACTGGCTGTTTGCGTATGGTAAGACTCGGCTCGGCCGCCGGCTGACGTGCCTTGCGCAGGTGCCGTGCCAACAGGTCGAGTAGCTCGTTGCTTGCCTCGGCGACGTCGACGGCCCGTGCATCGATCCAGGCCTGGAGGCCGTTGTAGGCACCCATAGCGGGAATGGCCACGAGCAGGCCGAGGGCCGTGGTGGCGAGCGCCTCGGCGATTCCGGCCGAGACCGTGGAAAGCCCGCCCGAGCCGGTCTCCGCCATCATCTGGAAGGCGTTGACGATGCCGAGCACCGTTCCGAGCAGTCCCACGAAGGGTGCTGTGGAGGCCACGTTGGCGAGCACACCGACGCCGCGCTTCATGTTGTGGATCTCGCGTTGACCCTGTCGCTCGAGCACGCGCGCCACCGATTCAAAAGTAAGGTCCTCATCGTTCTTGGGGCACGAAAGGTAGACCTGGAGCGCAGCGCGCAGCACCCGTCCCAGGTGGCCTCCCTGCTCGGGCAAGGTTGAGTTGGCGGCCCGGTCGATGTCCCCCTCTCCCAGCAACTCAGCCAGCCTCTTCGCAAAGGCGATCGACTGCTTACTCGAGACCGCAAGGGTTGCGATGCGCTCGGCCACCACCACGATGCACGCGAGTGACATCGCCAGCATGGTGCCCGCGATCAAGCGAGCCCCGAGGCCCATGTGCAGCCAAATCTCGAACATGGTGAATTTCATGGGGTGTCCTTCATGGTAAAATGAGCCTGATGGGTATGTGGTATTCGACGGCGGTCGGCTTGCCCTGGTAGATCACGGGCGAGTAGCGCCAGCGGGGGAGCACGGCGAGCACGGCCTGATCCATCAGGGGTATGCTCTTGATGATCCGACAGCGCTGGAGCACTCCCGCGGTCGTGATCACGCACTTGGCGATGATCGTGCCGGCCACGCCGGCCTCGCGAGCCTCACGGGTATACTCGGGGTCTACCTTGGACACGAGGGAAGGTCGCGTCATCCCACCCATGAACGGTAAGACGGTAACGTCGCCGCTTGCCGTACCCGGCCGCGTGCCCGAACCGCTCCCGATGCCCGCGCCAGCACCGGCTGTGCCGGCCGTCCCGCCAGCGTTGCCAGTTCCGAGGCCCCCGGCCGTCCCCCGCCCTGTGCTCGCACTCGAGCTCAGGGTCGCGAGCTGCGTAGGAGGCGCATTCACGTCCCCTTTGGGGGCGGGCGAAGGTTGCTGCGGCTCCGGCTGTACGGCCGCGCCGATCAGGCCCGAGGGTGACTCATTGGACTGTGATTTGGGATCGGGCACAGGCTTGGCCCTGGGGGCGGGGAGCGGCGTCGAGGCCGGACTTGGGCGTCCTTTGTCCTTCCTCGAGGTCTTGAGGACGAGGCCTGCAGCCTGTGGGCCACCCATGTCCTCGCCCGGCGATCCCCCACTGTCCTCCGCCATCCGCAGCTCGGATAGTTTGGGCAGGTCCAGCAAGGTCACGACGAGCTCCTCACGCACCCTGGGCTTAGGCGATGACTCCCCCCCGGTGGTAAGGATGGCCCCGAGCAACATGAGGGTATAGATCACCGCCACGCCCATCGCACTACCGCTCAGGCGCTGCCACTGGCTCTCACGCTCGAGGATCCCTGCAAAAACTCGTCTGGTCGGGGCCGTCACAATCGATTTACCTCAGTGAGGGCGATCTCTGGATCGCCCATTCGTCGAGAATCAGCGAAATGAAGGCACGGCCTTCGCGAGCACACACAGGTGCAGGTCTTGATCGCACTCCACCGCATCGTCAGCGAAGATCGGGTTATCCTGGCATGCCTCGTCGTTTTCCTTTTTGGTTCCGACCGGTGCCCCCATCTCGTCGAGTCCGCAATAGGTCGCAGGGAACAACGCCGATATCGTGTACTTAGCGGTGCAGTCGATGTCCTCGGCCGGCACGCGTCGCGAGTAGGTCAGCTCAGCCGTGAGCTGCCGCCCAGGGCTACCCACCGTCATGTACACCTGAACGTTGCTGAACTCGTACTTCAGGTCGATCGCCGGCTGTTCGGGATTCACAATCGGTGGCGCCATCTCATCCTCGGAGTTGGGCATCTCCCACGCCGGGGCATCAGGTAGACGCACGCGCGCCGGTGAGAGTTCTTTCACCTCGCAGAACCCGTCGCTGTTGGGTTCTGAGTCGTCGAACCCACCATAGGCGTACGGTTTGTCGGCAGGGTTGGGCGTGACCATGGCTCCCTGCGCATTGGCGAGCGGACCGAGTGTCGACTCGGGCTGGATGCCCACTGAGACCTTTCTGTAGTTCGGCGTGTCGTCGCCGTTGCGCTTGTAGAAACTACCGAAGTAGAGGGTCTCCCCGACCAACTGGTCGCAGTCGCCCGTGCCGGTCCCGGACCCCTCTTTCAAGGTGTACTTGGCCGCAAAGTTGCCACCCGTCTCAAGCGACTGCGCGACGTCACACCTGGGCAGCGGTTGCTCACAACCCAACCCTCCGAGGCTCAGAGCACTGGTGAAAGCGAGCAACGCGGTACGCGCGATGGATCGAGTGTTTACTGTTCTTTCTTTTCCCATGGCTTAGAACGTCCCCTTTACGCCAAAGCGGAAGATGCGAGGTGCCTGAAACGCCGTCGCATGGCGGTAGTTCGGGTTCTTGATGACGGGCGAGCCATCCGATGCCTTCGCGCTCGACAGCCCCTTACCGTCAGTCACAGGATCCACTTGATTGCGCGCGTACTCCGGATCCCGCGCCGTGATCTGCTGGAAGTTAAGCAGATTGAAGACGTCGACCGTAAACTGCAGACCGGCCGCCTTGGTGAAGTTGTAGCCGTACGCAAGTCGCAAATCGATGCTGTGCACCCAGGGCAGTCGCCCTGCGTCCCCGCGCGGCAAGACGTCGATGGCGTTCGCGTACAGTCCGTACCGACCGAGCGCGCTCATCGGCGCACCGGAGTTGGAGCGGAACGCCGCGCCAGGCGTGAAGACGCCGGCACCGGGAATCTCTATACCCTTCGCTGCAAACACCTTGATCGAGTGGCGCCGATCTCCCGGCAGGTAGCCGTACTTATTCACCCGCAGAGCCTCGAGATCGAAGTCTGCGTTCTGGTGGGGATCGGCCTGCAGCGTCTCGGGAACGTATAGACCGCTGTAGTTGCCACGCAGCCAGGAAGCCGTGTAGCTGCCCTGGGCGAGCCAGGTCCGCGAGAACATCTTCGTGAACTGGAGGGTGACGGCATCGTACTTGCGCTGGGCCTTCGGAGTATCCCTAGCGAGGCCATAGCCCGGATTGCCAAAGAAGTAGGTCGTGCCCTCGTCGCGACTGATGTCTTCAATGGTGTGGTTCAGCCTGCGGTTGGTGTAGTTGATCCCCAAACGACCATCCTGCACAACCTCGTAGTCGGTGCCGAGCACGAACTCGTCGGTCGAGGGCGCCTTGAGGTCCGGATCAATGACCGACGTACCTGTGCTGTAGGGAGCGTAGCGCGTGTTGGGCGGCACCCCGAGCGGATACAGGTTGGCGGGGTCGAGGCATGCGCCCTGCTGGGCCGCCGGATCCGTCGAATCGCAGGCGTCGGCGTACGGCGCAGCCTGAAGCCCCGGCTCACCCGAGAGGTACCGATCGAGAGCGCGCAGCGGAACGTTCTCGAAGTAGCGAGCCCAACTGCCATAGATCTTAGACTTACCTTCGTGGGTCCAGTCCCAGATGAAGCCTGCGCGCGGTGACCACTGCTTGGCGAGGCTCATGGCCAGCTCGCCCTGGGCGTTGTAGAGGAGCTGCGCGTCATAGCGCAGGCCGAGGTTGAGAGTCACCTCGTCCATCACGTTCCAGCTATCCTGCACGAAGGCGCCGAGCGAGAGTGACTTGGCCTCATTCCGCAGCTTGTCCATGATCACGGGCTGGTCGGGGCCCTCGAGGTAGCCGTAATTCCGGCCCCACACGAGCAGGCCGGAGCTGTAGTAGTCGTCAACGTAGTCGATACCGCCCGTATAGGCGCGCTCGCTGTTGTGCAGCTGGTACTCGGAGTCGACACCAACCTTCATGACGTGGTGCCCGAGGCCCTGGAAGAGATAGGTCAGGATCGACCTCCCCTGCACACGGTGCATGTCCTGCTTTTCGATGAACTCAGGCCCGCCGGTGTGATAGTTAGAAACCGGGCACGGAATATAATCCGGGGCGCCGTCCATGTCGGCATCGGGCGCATTGCAGGCGGTGCCCGGCACCTTCTCGAAGCCGGTTAGATCATAGGTGCCCGAATGCCACCAGGTGTTGGAAACACCGGCCAGGCCGGAATTGCTGCCCAACGTTGAGCCGTCGGCCGGCAGACGGCCGCCCGTTTCATGGTGATAGCCGAGCCAGGTGTCGAGCATCACACGCTTGCCGGCGAGCTCCGAGGACCACTTCAACTGAGCGTTGGTGGAGCTGCCGAGGTACTTGTGGGCAACCGTATTGTACTTGCCGTTGACCGTGTCCTCGTTGCCGAGAAGCGGTTGTCCCGTGAGCGAGCTGACACCGAACTGGCCGTCGCCGCCGGAAATCGGGTACACCCCATTGGCCGACAACGTCAGTCGGTTCGTGTTGTTCACGGCCCAGGTCAGCTTCGCGATGCCCTGGTAGATGTCCTGCCGCGCAGTGTACGTACGCGTCGTGCCCGGGATAGTCTGCGTCCTCGGATCACCAGCCTCGTCAAGCACCTGCTGGTTCATGTCGTCGTAGAGATAGCGACGTATGCTGCGCTTCACCGCGTAGTCGGTCTGAGCAAAATCGAAGCCCGTGTAGAACCACAACTTGTCCTTGATCAGCGGACCGCCAATGTCCGCGCCGAGGTCTCCCATGTGACGCAGCCTGCGGCGGGTCACGATCGAGTCCTGGTCGCGGTACGCAGTCTTGCGAGAGCCTTCGAGTGCTCCCGGCGCCACGTTGAACCAGGCAGAGCCGTGGAACTCGTTCGAGCCCGACTTGGTGATCGCGTTCAGGATGCCGCCGGTGGCACGACCGTACTCGGGCATGTAGCCGCCGCTGAGCACGCTTATCTCCTTGATGAACTCGATGGAGAGGGGCGTGCCGAGCGAACCGTACGTCGCATTGCTCACGGACAGGCCGTCGAGCAGGTAGCGGTTTTCAAACGAGGTCGTCCCCGAGACCGAGACACCGTACGCGTCGGGTTGGGCACCCGGAATGACGTCAGCGACCGACTCGAATGAGCGATTCGCCGAGCCCTTGATTCCGGGCGGAGCGAGCGGGATGCGGCTCGTAAACTCCGAAGTGATGTTCATGCCCGTCGAGCTCGAGCCCACGTCGACAGTAGGTGTCCTGCCCACAACGACCACTTCCTGGGCCCGGAGCGATTCAGGAAGCAGGGATGCATTGAGACGAATCGTGGTGTCGGCGTGTAGGTCGAGGCCCTCACGCGCATACGGTTTGAAGTTTTCCTTCTCCACCCGCAGCACGTAGATTCCAGGGGGCAAACCAGGAACACGATAGGAACCCGCATCGTCGGTGACGGCGATCTCCTCTCCCTGCAGATTGGGTGAAGTGACCGTTACGATAGCGTCCAGCACTGGCTTTCCAGTCGATGCGTCCGTCACGTTACCGATCAACACCACCGCGCCCTGCTGCGCCTGCGCGCCCGCGGTCGACAGCAGCACGACCAGGGCCGACATCACTACCCACAAGCCCGGACGCCCCGCCGTCCATCGCGCGCGCCATGCGCTTACCAACGCCCGTAGGGCGGCTGCTCCAGTGCGCATCGATCCCCCGGAAAGTCTCGTGATGTGCGTGCCCAACAAGCACCAGGTTTGGTGTTCCCCGGGGAGAAGTGTCGCGTGGAGATAATCGAAAGGGAAAGCGAAATTGGATGGGGGCGTCTTTTGGCGCGCGCCCAGTGCAGGGCCAATTGCGGCGACCGCTTCCTTCACTCTTGGGTCCGTCAGAACGTCGGGTATTGTGCGCATGGGGCTAAGCTCTCTTTTCGTCGTTTGTTCGCAACTGCTTGGACGGAGGGGCCCATTCGGATCTCCGCAAGGGCCAACCTTGCGTCCGACTACCTGTGACGCTCGGACGTCCGCCGCCGAGGCCTTCTACATCCTCGTCGCATTGGTGCTCAATGCCAGCGGCCGAGGTCTAACCTTACTTTTCGACAGTCGACTCAACACAACCCGCGCCGACTCGTGACCCAGAGCATGGACGAATGGCTTGGTTGCGGAAGCGCGATCCGCAGCGCTACCTGCTGATACTCAGATTGTATGGGCCAGCCCCGTTGTCTTTGTAGTAAACGAGGTCGTACTTTGCACCGGTCGTACTTCTTCCTGGCTGAGTCTGAACCCATACCGTGATCGGGTTGGTCCAGGTCTTGAGGTCGGTCGTGCTCGATATCCCGTCCGCGTCAGCCACGCAGGTGTTGGCGGTCATGAACCACCCGTTATTTGACACAGTGCCACTGACAGCAGTGCATTTCGATATGGCCCAGCCGGGGAATCTGAACATGCAATTCACCCTCGTCGTCGATGAGCTTACCTGGCCACCCACCTCGCAAGAGCGTTGAAGGGCAAGGGGCGAGGTCGGACTGTACCCGTCCGCGACGAAGAAGCGTGGAGGATCGACGAAGATGTTTCCGTAGTACACGCCTTCCAGGTACGGGAAGCTGCTCGGGTCGTAGCTACTGCCAAGCACTGGCTGCGGCCCAGACAGCAAAATGGGTACATGCGCGCCCGAGCGATTCGAGTGTGCCATCAAGCAGGCGCTGACCTTTTCTTCGCAAGGAGTACCGCAGAGGCCGTCGGGATCCCCCGAGTCACCCAACCACTTCGGCGCAAGCCCGATCGAGCCTTTCATGCTGACAAGATTTCCGGCGTAGTCCTTGACGCGAACTTCTTGGCTCGAATTGAGCGCACACTTGACCAGGTAGGAAGCGAGCATCTTGCCGTCGTCAGTGCTCATGAGGCCCCCGCTTAGTTTCAGCAGACCGTCAGGTTCGCCTGTGCAGGTGGTACCTGGCACCTTGCTGCCGTCGCAGTTCACGGGCAGTCCATTCAGTGACTTCAGCCCATTACGTGTCGCCAAACCATTGATGGTAGTCAAACCGTTGAGGCTCTTGAGGCCGTTGGTGGTACTCAGGCCATTCAGGCTCTTGAGGCCGTTGACGCTGGTCAGCCCGTTCAGGCTCTTGAGTCCATTGTCACTGAGCAGCGCTTCGCTCGTCGTGTTGAGCTCAACGTCTTCGTCAACTCCGAGCTCCGCTCGTTCTTCGTCGGACAGCTCCGCACATCCGCCGACCAGAGAAGCCGCTACCGCGAGTGCGCCCATGCTTATCCACATTTTCATATACATCTTACTCCTGATCAACGCGCCCCTCGGCGGTGTAGTTGTTGAGTACAAGAGCAACCCTCGTGCCGTTCCCATGCAGGGCTCGTCGTTTATCCGGAACAGGGGCAGAAAGCGCGAAAGTCCGTCGGTTTCCGGTCGGAGTGCGGTTGCCCCGTGGGGTAACCGCTGTCGTACTCGCTGCTTAGTGGGCCGAGCACGTTTCATTTCCCGCAGCAAACGTTGCATCTCAAGCAGCAAACGTTGCATCTCAGGCAGCGTCCCACTGACGTCGTAGAGCCGATAGACACGCATGCACGCACGCACGGGCATCGACTCACCTACCTTACTGTGTATGCGAGGCAGTAGGCCCTCCAGGTGAGACTGCCGGCTTATGCTCTACACTAGCGGATACAAGTAGATCAGTCGGCATAGTAAGGTCAGGTGATTTCACTCAACCCACCGGATGATCAGGCGGAGTGTGGCTGGGCAGGGACGGCCCTTGCGCGGCCCTTAGTACAGGTTCCCATAAGTAGGCGATTGTTACGGATGCCAGGGCATTTTCACACGTGGGCGTGAACGTGGGCCTTGACCATACCCTTCATCGACCAGTGCTGCGACGCAGCGGTGCTGGCCTTACTGTGTCGCCCATGGCGAAAGCGTCTGAATGGTCGAAGCGGGTGGTTGAGCGTGCGGCACGCAGAGTAAGGTCAGCACCGCTGCGTCGCTACACTGGTCGATGACGCGGATGCTCAGCAATGTTTTTCAATAAGAGCTGCTGTCCCCGCTTTCCACACCAAATCCACGCCAAATCCATGCCTCCCCATCTTTATGGAATAGGCCTTTCCAGTCTGAATGGCGATCGTTCCCCTGTACTGTTTCGACGGGATGATTGGTCCAGTCATTGACGATGAGCTGGTTGTTCACCCACAGTCTCACTCCGTTGTCTGTGAGCGTGTATAAGGTGTAGGGTGCACCCCATACTCACCTCCGCAAGGGGGAGGGGATTAGTGCCCTAGAGCCCGCGCTCCGACGACATGATCTGCGTCGTGGTGCCTGTCTGTCCTGGGCGATCCTGAGTAACGATTACCTTCCGCCCACGGCACCATCGGAGCCGACGAAAAGGGAATTGTTTCTCATGATGGCGATGAGTCTAATCAGTCGCTCGACCTCCCCGTTGTCGAGTGGGATCCTTCGGTCGTCGAAACAGCGCGCGAGTTGGATGCGTCTGTTTCGCGCGTAAGTTACCGCCTGCCCGATGGGCGTTTTGGACTTCTCGAGTTCGACGTGGGAACGAACGTTGTTCGCATGCGCCGCGAGCATTTGAAGCACGCACCTGAGATGTGGGTTGCAGGCTTTCATGTGAGGCCTTGCGGTAGCTTTTGACGGACGCGGGCACGACCGTGGCCGGCCTGCCCAGCGCGACCAGTCGCGTCTGTGTGGGTAAACTCTCCATGTGGCGTGTACGGTGGCGTGGCGTCAGCTCCCGGTTGAAGCTATTTCGCGTCCGGTCAGTTCTGGTTGTCGGGGTTGTTGGTGTTCTGCCCATCGCAACCGCACCCGGCCTGGCGGTTCCACCAGTAGGCCACCTCTCCGGCGAGCTGCAGCGGTAGATGCCCAAACTTCAACAAGTAGTAGACCTTCTTGCAGGTCCAGCGGATGTCGCTGCCGTCGCTATCGTTCTGCAGGCAGGTGTTGGTGCGGTCCCCTTGCTGATTCAGCCAGTACCCCACCGCTCCGGACGAGGCGTACAGCAAGGAACGATTCGGTTCGCTCGGGAAGCAGCCGTCCTCGCATAGGTCTGTGCTCGGGAAGGGTCCGGGTTGGTCCACACACAGCGCGCGCATGGGATCCCTGGGCGGCTGGTATTCGGCGATGCAGCAGGTACTGGCCATCCTCTCCCGGGCCGCAGCGCAGGCGCCACCTCCGGGGTTTCTCAAGTCCGTCAAAACGGCATTCATACGTGCCTTGCTACAAACTCCATCCTTTTCCCAACCCGTTGCTGTGTTGGCGTTCAAATAGGGACAGAACGTGCACGCGATGCCGTCGTCGTAAGTTGGTGGCTCGACCGCGTCGGTGTCTGCGCCTGCGCACCACTTTGGCCGGTCGTCTCCCGCACCATCGCCCGTGCTTCCGTCGGTCGTGTCGCCCATGCTTCCGCCGTCGGCCATGCCGCCCCTGCTTCCGCCGGTCGTGCCGCTGTCGACGAACCCGCCGTCTGCGTAGGCGCTAGGGGCGTCGTTCGCGCCTTTGCTGCCCGTTGGAGAACACGCACCCACAAACACGAGCGACGTGCATCCGGCTAACCAGGTACCTGCGGGATATTTTTTCATGGTTCTCCGTGATCCCTGGGTCGATGTGAGCGCAAACGCTCCGCACCGATCTTGGTCTCTCCCTGTATGTGTTCGGACCTTGGGCAACTTCAAACGTCACGGGACCTCGACCATGCTTCTGGCTGCCGTACTTGAAGCCACACGTGTGTTCGAGGTCGCCTCATATGGAACACGACCAGGGCAAAACAGTGCGGTTCTCGGACCTCCGTACAGGGGGCGCCAAATTGGCAGGATCGCGCCTTTTCTTGGCGGATCGTGTCTCGGGGCACCACGGCCAGAGCCTTGAACCTACGAAGGCATAGTTTCCGGGAGGACAGTAAGGGATCTGTGGGCCGGAGTGCACCACGTCCGGTGGAAGCATCGGCGCTCGCAGTAACCAACTACCCGGAGGACTTCATGGCACAACAACCCAGAGACATCGCGGCACGTCCGCGAGGGGAGCGAAGCTCACTGCGGTTCGCCATCCCGCTGGCGCTGGCCTCCCTGAGTGGCTGCGCGTCGCTTGAGGGCGATTCCGCCGCGCCCGACGCGGCCATCACCAAGCCCGACCTGACCGGGCCCGTCGAGCTGGCCTACGTCGAAGATTCGGAGGGCGCTTCGGCGCTTGAATACAG
>JBKJIA010000420.1:0-9111 GCA_046598735.1 Polyangiales bacterium | reverse complement strand
TCAACGGCATGGTGATCTTTTTGATGATCACGCTGTGCCCGCTGATACGCATGGCCACATCCTTGCGCCGGGCTTTGTGAAAGAGCTTTTCGAGCCCCTCCACGACCGCGCCGGAGTTCATGATGTGACCGTCTACGATGCTCTGAGGCGGAAGCGGATGATATCCAAAGCGCACGAGCGAACGTGCACCCTTCCGGCCCTCTTTTATTTCGCAGACCTTAACCGAGCTCGACCCAATATCGACCCCGACCAGGTTCTTTCCCTCGGACATGTTGGAGCATCACTCCTCCTCGCCGAACACGCGTACGCGATCTGCAAGGCTCAAGCCTAGGGCTTCGAGGATCTTCCGCTTGGTATCCATGCGGCACCCGTAGCCCCTTTCCACGCGATCGATCGTTAAGACCGACAAGTTTGCGCGACGGGCGAGCTCTGCTTTTGAAACCATCCGCTCGATGCGGATCTTGCGTACGTTGTTCGATTTGATGGGTGCTTCAGCAGCGCGCTCCGGTGCCGACGCTTGAGGGCGTCCACCCGAACGTTGCGCTCCGCCCCCGGTCGAATCTTGACCGAGTGCGAGCACTGCTACGGAGACCTTTTCGTCCTGCTCCATGGTCCGCGAACCACCGCTTCTGCCGTGCGGCCGATTGGAAATATCGATAACCGCTTGAGGGTCAAAGATTGGTCCGAACAGGGGCAAGGTCAAGCAATATTTGATAAATTTGGAATCAATTATATCTAATTGACGCCTAGTTATAGGCGAATCATGTGATCTGCCGCGCCCCTCTGGGCACGAGCTCTCCACGCTTTGCAAACGTGCCGGATTGTCAACGAGCGAGCACTACACGCTGAATCGTCGCACCCCGACAAAGCCAGGTGCAAAAAACTGCAAGGACCCGCGCCTGCATGCTGCGTTTAGCGGGCATAATGCGGCGCGTGTCTACTTACCTTGCACCCCTCGCCCCGGTTTCTGGGGACCGCCGTGTTCGTTTGCATGCAACGCCGCAAGACACCGTAAGGTGCGTGTGCCTGGTCGCTGCGCTCGTGTGGGTGTCGCTGGTCAGCACGCCCGCCTTGGCCGCCGAGCGCCAGCACACGGTGCAGGGCGGACAGACCATGGCCAGCATCGCGCAGCGCTATGGCGTGACGGTCTGGTCGCTTGCGGCAGCCAATAGCCTTAAGCCCGATGTGCAGGTGCGCGCGGGACAAGTGTTGAGCGTGCCTGACAAAGGCGCCGTCTACGTGAACCCAGGCCAGACCTTGTGGAGCGTGGCGCGCCGGCATCGCGTGTCGGTTGACGCGCTCGCCCATTGCAACGGCCTCAAGCCCACGGCGAGCTTGCGACCGGGCATGCGTTTGATGTTGCCCGGACAATCACCAAGCAGCTTTGGCGCGAGCCGGGGCGCTTCCGGCACGCAGGACGAGAGCGCGAGCGTGACCGCGACCCCGGGACTCGGGCGCGGCTGGGGCAAACCCAAGCAAGCCGGACGCGTGCAGATGTATCGCGTGGCCACGCAAAAGACGTTGACGCTCACGGTGGCCGATGCGCGGGGTCGCGTGCGCTCAGGCGTGGCGGAGCAACTCGCGCGTTTTTTGCGTCCCCGAGATTCAAAGCAGACCAAGTCGCCGCAGCGTCGGCTGCTCTCTTTAATTGCGGAGACTTCCGATCATTTTGGCGGGCGCAAACTGCACGTGGTCAGCGGTTATCGTCTGGCCAAGGGTTACACCAAGCACGAGAGTCGACATGTGAAGGGCGCCGCCATGGACTTTCGCGTCGAGGGCGTGCCCAACCGCGTATTGCGGGACTATCTGCGCCATTTTGACGATGTGGGCGTGGGCTTCTACCCGAACAGCTCATTCGTGCACTTCGATGTCCGTGATCGAAATGCGTACTGGATCGACACGTCCGGCGCGGGCCAACAACCGAACTACCTCGGTCGCGCGGCGCGCAACACATACGATGAAGCGCAGCAACTCCCGACCACCGACCAGCCCATTCAAGACCTCGTCGAAGCCGCGATCGAAGACATGCAACACGGCGAGCCCGAAGACGCGGAAGCCGACGACGAGTAAGGTCTGGTCACGCAGAGTCCGCGTAGCGCAGACCGCGAACACTCAGGTCAGCACGGACTCGCAGATGAATGTGGGAATGATGCCTGACGCTTCGATGCGCATCGCGGCATGTTTGGCCGCAGTATTGCCCGAAAGCACCAGCACGGTGTCGACACCGAACTTGTTGCCGCCAGCGATATCGGTCTGCAACGTGTCCCCCACCATCAGGATTTCGCGCTTGTTGAGGGTGAGCCGCTGTTTGCGGGCCTTACTGAGTGCGAACGAGAACATATAGGCGTCGGGTTTGCCGAAGTGGATGAAACGCTTGCCTACGAGCTCTTCCAGCAAACGGCCCAGGGCACCCACGGCGACAGCGACGTTCTGACCATCTACGGGATAGGTGGGATCCGCGTTTGCGACGATGGCCGGGATGTTCTTGCGACGCAGCAGATTGAGCGCAAGGTTGATGTCGCGCTGCCAATCGAAGCCTTCGTCGTCCAATAGAACTAGCGCTTCGACATCGTCGAGGGGACCGCAATCTGCAATCGGCAGCGCTTGATGCTTGCCGGTGGCCTCAACGTAAAACGCCGAAGTCGGTTTGCCGAGGTAGGCGACCTTCCCCGGGGGCACTTTGGCCGCGAGAAAGTCCGTGGCCATCAGGCCGGATGAGATGAACCGTGCGCTGTCGAGAATGTCGCCGTTCGAACCGCTTGGAAATTGATCGGCCATCGCTTGCGGCGACTTGGAGGCGTCGTTCGTCACGACGTACAAGTCTTTGCCTTCGGCGATCAACGCTTCGAGCATGGCGGGCACGCCGGGTAAGACGCCGCCGGAATTCTTGAGCACGCCGTACGCGTCAAAGAACACGACCTGATAGTTACGCACGAGCTCAGCGAAGGACTGCACGTCACAACTCTACCGGACGCTCAGTCGCGATCAAACGCGCTTGAGCGCGATCAAACGCGCTTGAGCGCGGCGTCGATGGCGCGTTCGGTTTGGTTCAATACGATTTCGTCGTGAGCTAGCGATACGAAGCCGGCCTCGAACTGCGACGGTGGCCAATACATGCCCTCTTCAATCAACGCGGCGTGCATGCGACCGAAGGCGGCGGTGTCGCATTGCGCGGCTTCCGCCCAGTTGCGTACGGGGCCCTTGCTGAAGAACGGCGTGAGCATGGAGCCCACTCGCTGCACGCGTAGCGCCACGTTGTGACGCTTGGCGGCGGATACGAATGCGGCCTCGACGCGGGCACTGATCGCTTCCAATTTGTCGTACAAACCTGGTGTTTGCAGCGCGCGTAAGGTGGTGAGCCCGGCTTGCACGGCCAGCGGATTACCACTCAACGTGCCGGCCTGATAAACAGGTCCAAGCGGCGCAATCTCGGACATGATCTCGCGGCGTGCACCGTAAGCTCCCACCGGCAGGCCACCGCCTACGATCTTACCAAGTGTGGTGATGTCCGGCTTCACGTCGTAGTAACTTTGCGCGCCTCCGTAAGACACCCGAAAGCCCGTCATGACTTCGTCGAAGATCAAGAGCGCACCGGCTTGTTTCGTGATCTCGAGCAGGCCTGCGAGATAGCCCGGCTCGGGCGGTACGCAGCCCATGTTGCCTGCAACGGGCTCCAGAATCAGCGCTGCTATCTCCGCGCCGCGTTGCGCAAACAGGCTGCGGGCCGCTTCCAAGTCGTTGTAAGGAATCGTGAGCGTCACTTTGGCGACGTCGCTTGGAATGCCGGCGCTGTCCGGGACGCCAAAAGTCGCCAGGCCCGATCCTGCTTTGACCAGCAGGTGATCGGCGCCGCCGTGATAGCCGCCTTCCATCTTCACGACCAAGTCCCGGGCGGTGAAGCCGCGGGCCACGCGCAAGGCGCCCATCACGGCTTCGGTACCGCTCGAAGTCAGGCGCACCATCTCGATCGAGGGCACGGCCGCGATGATCGTTTCAGCCATGACGATCTCGCCTTCGGTCGGCGCGCCAAAGCTTGTGCCCAACGCGGCGGTGCGGGCGATCGCCTGAATGACGGCGGGATCTGCGTGCCCCAAGATCATCGGGCCCCAGCTGCCGACGTAGTCGACGTACTGTTTGCCATCGGCGCCGATAAGCGTCGCGCCCTGCGCTTCGCGGATGAAAACGGGCTCGCCACCCACGGCACGAAAGGCGCGTACGGGAGAATTCACGCCACCCGGCATCACGCGCTGGGCGCGTTCGAACAACAGCTTGGAAGTGGGATCGCTCATGGTGCCGTCTTTATAGAGCAAAAAAGGCCGTCCCGTCGCGGCTTGCGCAAGGTCCCATGCTGCTAGGCTCCGCCCCCGGAGGTCGCTTCATGAGTCAGCACGCCGTTCGCACGGCTAACATCGCTTTTTACGACGCGTTCACGCGGCTCGATTTGGATGCGATGTCGAATCTGTGGGCCAAGCGCGCGCCGGTGACCTGCGTGCACCCAGGCTGGGACCTGGTGCTCGGCTACGAAGCCGTGATGCAAAGCTGGCGCGCGATCTTCCAAGGTACGAGCGAGATCCGTTTTCGCGTCGAAGAACCGCAGGTGACGTGCGTGGGCGAGGCCGGTTGGGTGGTGTGTCGCGAGTTGCTCTACACCACGGTGGCCGGCACACCGCTCGAGAACGTGATGACCGCGATCAATACATTCGTGCTCGAAGACGGCACCTTTCGCATCACGCACCATCACGCGGCACCCTTGCTGGCCGGCAAACCGCGCAGCGTGCGTCCGCCAGACACGCAACTGCACTGAGCGCAAGGCCTGCAAGATTGGCAAGCCTGCAAGATTGGCAAGGCCTGCAAGATTGGCAATGGTTGCAATAACTGGGCTGGCTGCGTGTTGCAGCAGCGCAAATGAGCGCCTAAAACCGCGCGATTCGTAGGGATTGGCTCGAGGGGAATGGCATGTATAGCGACGTCCGGGCTGTGAATGAGTTGGTGCAACGCGAGAGCGCCTTCGTAGAGTCGATCGTGCATGAGGTGCGCAAGGTCATCGTCGGCCAAGAGGCCATGGTGGAGCGCATCCTGATCGGACTGTTGACGGGGGGGCACGTGCTGGTGGAAGGCGTGCCAGGCCTTGCGAAAACGCTCACGATCAAGACGGTTTGCGAAGCCGTACAAGCTCAGTTTTCGCGCGTGCAATTTACGCCGGATCTGTTGCCCGCCGACGTCGTGGGCACGGTGATTTACAACCAGCAAAAGGGCGAGTTTTACTCAAAACCCGGGCCTATTTTCGCGAATTTGGTGCTAGCGGACGAGATCAATCGCGCGCCTGCCAAGGTGCAAAGCGCGCTGCTCGAAGCCATGCAAGAGCTTCAGGTTACGATCGGCGATACCACCTACCAGTTGCCTAGACCGTTCATGGTGATGGCTACGCAAAACCCGCTCGAGCAAGAGGGTACTTACGCCCTACCCGAGGCGCAGCTCGATCGCTTCATGTTGCACGTGCTGGTGGGTTATCCAACGCGCGACGAAGAGCGTAAGATCATGGAGCGCATGAGTGATGCGGCGCTCGATGGACCGAATGCGCCGTCGCGAACGGCCGCTGCGATCGTTCCGCAAGCGTCGCCAGAAAAACTGATGGAAGCGCGCGGCATCGTGGGGCAGGTCTACGTGGATGAGCGCATCAAGGATTACATCCTGAATGTGGTGCTTGCCACGCGCGATCCGGCCAAGGTCGGGCTCAACGATTTGAAAGAAATGATCGCCCACGGTGGCTCGCCGCGCGCATCGATCGCACTCAACGTTGCCGCGCGTGCGCACGCGTTCTTACGTCATCGCGGCTACGTGACGCCTGAGGATGTGAAAGCGGTCGGCCCGGACGTGCTGCGTCATCGCATCATTCGTACCTACGAGGCCGAAGCGGAAGAGATAAGCACCGATCAAATCGTACGCCGCGTGTTCGATGCGGTGGAGGTTCCGTAGTCATGATCTCGCGCGAGACGCTCAAAAAGCTGCGGAAAATCGAGATACGCACCGCGCGGCTCGCCAATGATCAGCTCGCGGGTAGTTACCACTCGGTGTTCAAGGGCCGCGGCATGGCCTTCAGCGAGGTACGTCAATACCAGCCGGGCGACGACGTGCGTTTCATCGATTGGAACGTGAGTGCGCGCTTCAACGAAGTCTTCGTCAAGCTCTTCACCGAAGAGCGTGAAATGACGGTGATGCTGCTCGTCGACCTGTCCGCGAGTGGTCGCTTTGGCTCGGTGGCACGCCCTAAGATCGAAACGGCCGCCGAAGTGGCAGCGCTGTTGGCCTTTAGCGCGATCAAGAACAACGATCGCGTGGGCCTTATCTTGTTTACTGACCGTGTAGAACGTTTCGTGCCACCCAAGAAGGGTAAAGGTCACGTCTTGCACGTGGTGCAGGAGATCCTCGATGCCAAGCCTACGCACACGGGCACGAACCTGAATAGTGCGTTGACCCTGCTCGGGCAGTTGGCGCGCAAGCGGTCGGTCGCGTTCTTGGTCAGCGATTTTCAATCGGAGGGCTATGAGCATTCCCTGCGCATCGCGAGCAAGCGGCACGATTTGATTCCCATCCAGATGGTGGACCCACGCGAAGAACAACTTCCGGACGTGGGGCTCGCTCTGTTCGAAGATCTCGAAAGCGGCGACGTGATGGAAGTGGATACTTCGGATCCTGAGGTGCGCGATGCGTATGCGTTGCGAGTCGCCAAGGACCGCGCGCGCCGCGAACAGATGTTCAAGAAACTAAGCCTGGATACGGTCACCGTGCGCACGGACCGACCTTATGCGCAGCCAATTTCGAACTTATTTCGGCTGCGGCAACGTAGGCAGCGGGGCTTCGGATGAGTGAGCCTGCGCTAGCGCCTGCGCTCATGCCCGCACTGCAAACGAGCGTGAGCCCGACGAGCGGCCTTAGTACGGGCGACTTGGTCACCCTGAAGGTGACGGCGTTCGCAAAAACGGGCGTCGACTTGGCGGTGCCTGAACAAGCGCTCTCGCCTTTCGAGGTCGTGGACAAGCGGTCAACTATCTTGACCAAAGATGGTGGGCGTCAGTTCACCTTTGAGCTCGACTTACTCATCCTCGAGCCCGGCAAGCACACCTTGCCGGAGCTGAGCGTGCGCGTGGTGGGCCCCAAAGGGGAGCTGGCAGAGCTCAAGACGCCCGCCAAGACGTTGACCGTAAGCTCCCTGCTCGCGAACGAACCGAACGCCGCCCCGCGCCCCATCACAAAGCCGGTGGTGGTCATGCAGGATGACTACACGCTCGCCTACGCGGGCGGTGGTTTACTGACGATTGGGCTGATTATCTTGGCGACGATCCTGGTGCAGCGTTGGCTTGCGCGCAGGCCCAAGACCTTACCTCCACCTCCGCCACCGCGCCCTGCTTGGGAGCTTGCGATCGAGAAGCTCGAACAGCTGCGGCGACGAAAAGACGCGCTGCTTGCGGCGGAACGCGGTGAAGAGCTTGTGGATGGCGTGAGCGAAGTGCTGCGCGAGTATCTCGGCAAACGGTATGGTTTTGATGGCCTCGAGAGCACCAGCGACGAGATTCTCACGCGGCTCGAAGGGTTGCGGCCCCATCGCTTGTCTCTTTCGGGCGTGCAGCTGCTTTTGGCGCAATGTGACTTGGTGAAGTTCGCGCGCCTGCCGCCGGATGCTGCGCAGTGCGATGACTTGTTCGACGGTGTGCAGGGGCTGATTCGTGCGACTACGCCCCTACCCACCCCAGCTGGGGCCGGGGAGCCTGCCCGTCACGAGGCGCGACCATGACCATGGCAGCTTCGCCTGCACGCGCCGCTATTTCGCGTGGCCCCAGCTCGCGCGGCCCCAGCAAGCTTGCGCCGCTCGCTTGGTCTCTCGCGTTGCTCTTGCTGTCGGCGGCCGTCGTGGTGTGGGCGCTGGAAGCGTTTTACGAAGTGCCGATTTCGCCGAACGCCATGCGCTTCGAGCGACCTTGGGCAGGCCTTGCGGCCTTACTGATTCCTCTCGTGCTGTGGATGCGGGGTTATCGCGATCGCAAGCACGCTACCCGCATTCAGTTTTCGCGCGGGCTCGATCTGCGCGCAGTGCCTGCCGGTCGCCGCGTAACCTTACGCCCCGTACTGGTAGCCTTACGGGTGGCTGCGCTAAGTCTGCTCGCACTCGCGCTGATGGGTCCGCAGAGTATCCACGCGCGGGACAAGACCGAGCTCGAAGGCATCGACATGGTGCTTACCCTCGACCTTTCGCTATCGATGCAGGCGTCCGACATCACACCCAATCGTTTTGAAGCGACCAAGTTCGTCGTGGACGACTTCGTATCGCGACGCCCGAATGACCGCATCGGCGCGGTGGTATTTGGCCGCGATGCTTATACGTTGATGCCACTCACCACCGACAAAGACATGCTGCGCGGCGCCATCGCTGACTTGGAGCTTGGACTGATCGAAGGGCGCGGTACGGCCATCGGCAACGCGGTGGGCGTTGCACTCAATCGCCTGCGTAGCTCCAAGGCCAAGAGTAAGGTCATCATACTGCTCACGGATGGCGATTCCAACAGTGGTAACATCGCACCTGACGAAGCGGCCGACTTTGCCAAGCACATGGGCGTCAAGCTCTACAGCGTGCTGATGGGTCGATCGGAAGATGCGCGCGTGCAGCAAGGGGTCGACTTATTCGGCAGGCCGTTGTTTGGGCATGGGAACTTTCCGGTCAATCCCGAGCTTCTGCAGCGCATGGCGCGCAGCACGGGCGGAGAGGCATTCCTTGCAACAGACCGTCAGGGTCTCGAACGCAGCTTCCACGACATTCTCAATCGCTTGAAGAAGAGTGAAATCGAAGACGCAGGCGCTGTGTACGGCGAGCTGTTTCCTGCCTTCGTGGGCCTCGCGGTGTTGTGGTTGATGATCGAAGCGTTGCTGGCGTCGACCTGGCTTAGGAGGTGGCCATGACCTTTCGCTTCGTGGAAGCTTTGTGGCTACTTGCGATCGTACCGATCCTGATCGGTCTCTTCGTGCACGGCTATCGGGCGCGACGCGCTGCGCTTGCCCGTTTCGGCAACGGTAGCGCAGCCACCGCGGAGGGACTCATCCTGGGCCGTGCGCCACGAC
>JBKJIA010000220.1:0-16721 GCA_046598735.1 Polyangiales bacterium | reverse complement strand
CACTCTCGCCTGATGGAGCCCACAAATCTCTCGGCGTACGCATTGGAGCACACTGTCAAATGCACCCGATGCGAGCGGAGCACCGGGACGTTTCGTAGTCACGCATGCGTTTCATCCACTTCACGGCCTCGAGTGGGACCTCGTCACATACCGAAGCACCTGGGGCGAGGACCGCGTTTACTTCCACGACGAGGGTGGGCGGCTTCGCTCGTTGCCGGCGGCTTGGACGAGTGTTGCCGTTGCCGATCCGGTAGTCGTGATGGGAGCAGAGCGGTCGCCCTTCCGCTTCGCCGACCTACTCGATCTTGCGGCGCTCACCGAGCGGACCGCACGATGATCGGGCCGGCAACACCTGACGAATCCCTCCAGGACTGTCAGGCTAATTTCGCCGTTACTGTAAGCATGATTATGCCGCGTTGCCTCGTGCATAGGAGCCCCTGCTGCTTCGAATTAGTTCGGAGCCAGCGGCGATTGAAGCGTATCTTCGCGATGCACTGCCGCATTTGCTTCATTGACGTGGGCGCTATGCCGGCGTATTTATATTTACACTCAACCCTGCCCACAAAGAGGCCCCATGGCTCGTCGCAAGCTTCCCGACCCGAAGGCTGCCGCCCTGCGCGCGCAAGGCTGCCTCAATCCACGCCCCCAACGCGTCACGGACGCAGTGTTCGTCAGCGAGGAGTTCTTCGACACGCGCGATCTCGTCCAGGTCAAGTACGAGATGCTCCGTCGGTCTCGCATCGATGGCGTCCCCGTTGCCACGAGCGCCGCAGCCTTCGGTTTCTCGCGCCCGTCCTTCTACCAGGCGCAGACCGCGTTCGAGCGAGCTGGTGTGCAGGGGCTCGTGCCTGCCAGGCCGGGTCCTCGCCGCGCGCACAAGCTGTCCGACGAGGTCGTCGACTTTCTCGAGCAGCAGATCGCGCGGGAAGAAGGCTTCCGCGCCCCCGAATTGGCCCGAATGGTCAAGGAGCGCTTCGGTCGCGAGGCGCACCCGCGGAGCGTCGAGCGCGCCCTCGCTCGGCGGGAAAAAAAACGGTGCGCAACGCCGTCGAGCCGATGAATGCCACGTCGGACGCTGCGGTCGCGGAGCGCTACGAGGTACTGCGCACGGCCGTCCTGGCCCGTCGCTCAAGCGAAGACCGGCATGGGCTCGTCCTCATGCTTCGCGAGGGGATGGCGGCGTGGATGGCCGCATGGGCGGCGTGTTCGACGAGGCCGTCGGCGTGCACAGCCGGCTTCGCGCCGCCCGATGACCTTACGCTCGCCGAGCCGAGCGCAGTGGTCGCACTGCTCGCCTCGATGGCCCTCGCCACCCTGCAGGAACACCCGTCATGACGACAGAAGCACACGCGAAGATCACGCCGACCCACCTCAAGCGAGACGCGTACCTCTACGTCCGACAGTCGACGGTGCGCCAGGTCTTCGAGAATCAAGAGAGCACCAAGCGTCAGTACGCTCTGCGCCAGCGCGCGGTCGCTCTCGGGTGGCCCATCGAGCGCGTAATCGTCATCGACAGCGACCTCGGTCAGTCGGGAGCCTCCTCGGTCGACCGCGAGGGATTCCAGCGGCTCGTCGCGGAGGTCGGCATGGGCCGAGCGGGTATCGTGCTCGGGCTCGAAGTCTCCCGCCTGGCGCGCAACTCTACCGACTGGCATCGCCTGCTCGAGATCTGTGCGCTGTCGAGCACGCTGATCCTCGACGAGGATGGCATCTACGACCCCTGCTGCTTCAACGACCGCCTGCTGCTCGGGCTCAAGGGCACGATGAGCGAGGCCGAGCTTCACGTGCTGCGCGCCCGTCTGCGCGGCGGCATCCTCAACAAAGCGCGCCGCGGAGAGTTGCAAGGTCGCTTGCCGATTGGCCTCGCATATGACGCGCGCGGACATGTCGTGCTCGACCCAGATGCACAGGTACAAGCGAGCCTACGCCTCTTCTTCGCGACGTACCGTCGCACGGGCACTGCGTCCGCTACGATCAAGGCGTTGCGCGACGAGAAGGTGCAAATGCCAACTCGCGTTCGCACCGGTCCGCGGACAGGCGAGCTGCTCTGGGACCTCCCCACTCATTGGCGTGCGCTGCATCTACTGCACAATCCGCGGTACGCTGGCGCGTTCGTGTACGGGCGCCACCGCACCCGCAAGCTCACCGACGGTAAGGTGAAGATTGACGTCCTCCCGCGCGACGAATGGCACACGCTGCTGCTCGACGCCCACCAAGGCTACATCACCTGGGACGAGTTCGAGGGCAACCAGCGCCGGCTTCGTGAGCACGCGCAGGCACATGGCAAAGACCGGCGCCACAGTCCTCCGCGAGAAGGTCCCTCACTGCTGCAGGGCGTCGTGCTCTGTGGCGCGTGCGGAAACCGCATGACGGTTCGCTACCACCAGCGCGCAGAGGGGCTCCGCCCAACTTACGCCTGCCAGCGAGAGCGCATCGATCGAGGGGCGCCGGTCTGCGAGGTCATCCCTGGTGCCGCCATCGACGAAGCCATCGGCGATCTGCTCGTCGCCATGATGACGCCCGTCGCGCTCGAGGTCGCGCTTACCGTCCAGCGCGAGTTGGTCGCCCGCAGTGGCGAGGCGGACAAGATGCGAAAGCAACAGGTCGAACGTGCGCGCTACGACGCCGACCTGGCTCGACGTCGGTACATGCAAGTCGACCCTGACAATCGCCTCGTCGCCGACTCACTTGAGGCTGAGTGGAACGAGCGTCTGCGCGCGCTCTCGGCTGCACAGGAAGACTACGAGCGAAAGAGCGTCACAGACACGATGGTCGTCGATGAGCAACAGCGCACTCGCGTTCTCGCGCTCGCCGCAGATTTCCCGAAACTGTGGCGCGATCCGAAGACGTCGATGCGCGACCGCAAACGGATGGTCCGTCTGCTCATCGATGACGTCACAATCGCACGCGACGGAGCGCTCCGTGTCCACGTGCGTTTCCGCGGGGGCACGACGCGCAGCCTCGCACTGCCGCTGCCCAAGAGGGCTTGGGAGCTGCGTCAGACTCCGCCCGATGTCGTCCGTGATATCGATGCGATGCTTGAGCATCACACCCACAGCGAGATCGTGAAACTCCTGAACGAACGCGGTCGGAAGTCAGGCGACGGCACGCCATTCACCAACACGATCCTCAAGCACCTGCTTCACTCGTATGGCCTGAAGAGTCGTGAGCAGCGGCTTCGGGACGCAGGGATGCTCACCACGACAGAGATCGCTTCCGCACTCAGGGTTTCCACGTGCACAATCAAAACTTGGCGCGCCTCCGGACTCCTGCGCGGACTCCCATACAACGACAAGGGAGAATGGCTCTACGCGAGTCCAGCCGCGGATGCTCCCACCAAGCAGCAAGGCCGAAAGCTATCGGAACGGACCCGCCTGAACGAGGTCTCTCCGAATCGAGCGAAGGAGGTGTAGTATGAAGTATCGTCCTTGGCCTTCGGTGCTCTGACAGGTGTCTTCAGTACGCGCGTCCCACACCCCTTGGCCACAGCATCGAAGGTGCCGTCGAACTTGTCATCGCGGTCGCGGATCAAGAAGCGCGGTGCATCGCACCACGAGGTGGCGCTGCGGAGCTGCTGCGCGGTCCTCTGCGCACTGGGCTGGCGGGTAACGTTGAAGTGCACTACTCGACGACTGCCCAGGTGGATGATGAAGAACGCGAACACGGGCCTGAACAGGATGTCGTAAGTCTCGTTCTCGTCGCATCGGCGACGGCCATCAGGCGGGACTCCGAATGGGACGGATGAACTCTAGAATCTTACGGTTCATGAAGCCAGCGAAGGTTCGGGTGGCATGGAGTATCGACTTCAGCACGCCGTGCGGTGTTCGATACGTTGGCGGCGAGCAAGTGGCCGCGGGTAGTTTGACCAGAAATGTCGGGTTTCTCAATGATCTCAGTGCGGACGACCTGTGGTAGCCATCACAGTAAGGTTTGAGCTAAACGATCGCAACCGTTGGGGCGTGATGTAGCAATCAAACCTGCGGAGATCGATCTACGGTCTCGCGCTCAGCCTAGGGCATGGGCGTCATGAGGCACTTGGCGACCATGGCCTGTTCCGCGGTGCAGAGACCATCCTTCACGGCCGGGATCCCCTCGTCGTTGCACTCGAAGTTGGAGACTGGCTGTCCAACCAGGCAGGCCAGGAACGCGTCCATGGCGGGCGCACAAAGACCGGCCGAACGCGACATATCAGCGCAGCCCGCTGCACACCCCGGTTGGCCCGGGCACCGTAGTGGAACGGTCTTGTCGCAGAGCTTCAGGCAGACGGCTGTCGTCGCCGTGACGGCGGCCGTCTGCCTCGCATCGGAGGAAGCCGCCGCGCTGCCCGGAGACGGGGTCGCCGTCGGGGCGGGGGCAGGCTCAACGGACTCGGCCTGGCAAGCTGCCACTAATAGCAGGGCGCATGCCATGGCGAGACGATGGAGGGGGGATGCGTCGATGTTCATCATGGCCGGTAACCTTGGCACTAAAGTTGGAGGCGAGCCGCTTCACGAGTCTCGACATCAGCATCGGTCTCGGAGATCTTCTTCAGCGTGGCCATGACGTCGGCGAACTCGTTCTTCCACTCGCCGAGCAGGGCGATGGCGTTGAACTTCATGCTCTTGCTTTCGTCGTGCAGTGCGCGATCGATCGCTGCGTCGACCAGCACCCGCGTCCCACGTCGCCCTTTGCAGGCGCGCAGCGCAGCGAGGCGATAGTCCGTGGACGTGTCCGTCCTCCGCACTTGAGCCGCGATCAACGCGTCAACGCGTGGGTCCTCCATCAGCCTGAAGGCATCCACGGCCGCACTTCGCACGTCCTCATTCGGATCGGTCAATCGCTTCTGAATCGCGGGGATGGCGACTGAGTAGGCGCTGTTCGAAATACCGCGCAACAGGTGCACGGTCATCGGAGGGGCCGTCGACGCCTGGAGGCGCCCAACTAGCTTCTCGGCGAGGCGCATAGACGCCTTCGAGTCGCCAGACTCGCGGAGGATTCGCGCGAAGGTACCTGCGGCGTACACTGCCTGGACTCCGAGGAGGGCGTCGTCGAGCGCCGCCTCGGTCGCTGTGACCACGTCCGCCGTCACCGCCTTCGTGCGGAACAACGCGGCCGCGGCACTGCTGCGGACGGTCGGATCAAGGGACGCGTCTTGCATGAGTTGGATCAGCGCACTCTGACTGGCTGGCGTGCCTGCTGTCGCTAGCCCGTCCAGCAATGCCGCGCTCTTGGGACCGCCCCTACGAATGACCGCCGCGGCCTTCGCCACACTGTCTGGCTGCTCGCGGTACAGAGCGACGAGGCCGCCGAACGCGTCCGCGTGCCCTTTCAGCCAGCCTTCGCGAGTCTTCAACTCCTCAGGGCTGAGCTTGCCGTGGTCCCCCTTCTGGACCTCTGCGGCGCGGGGGTCCTCAGTGCTTGCGACAAGAGCGGCCGAGATGTCCTCGAAGGAACGCCCCTGGAGGCGGACGTCATCGAATAGCTTGCGAGTCGGCTGCTTGAAGAAGGGCTTGCCCACTTCGTAGCGCGACGTTTCGGTGAAGAGGGCCGGGATGTCATGCTTCGGCCCATCTGTGGTCCCGGCGAGTGTTAACTTGAGCGAAGTGTGCCCCTTCAGCTCGCCCTGACCGAAGACCAGCGATGCCAGCGTCTCCTCCAGGGCGGCTGAGCGCAGCAGCGTCCCCTCGACCTCGAGCACGCTGCTCGATTTCTCCACGCGGGGCGTCAGCGCCTGCTGGGAAAAGCCCTTCGTCTCGTGGCTGGCGGCCGAGAGCGTGCCGTAGCGCAGCTTCGACTTCCTAAGCTGCGTGTTCGTGGCGCCCGGCTCGTAGCGAGCCGTGTAGTCGCCGGTGCCGTCGTGTTCCTGGACCTCGATGGCCGTTGCCGGGCGTTGCTCCGGGAGCTGAAACTGGGATGCGATCGTGAGAAGAATGGCTCCAGCGAAGGCCGAAATCGAGCGCGGCATGCGGACCTCGACCAGCCGGCCCTGCCGTAACGAAAACAGGAATGGCGAAATCCGGAGCTCGGCCCCGAGGCCCGCGAACTGGTCTGCCGACCCCGCGACCTTGCTGCTGAGCTCAGGAGAATCCACGCGCAAGAGGAACTGCTGCTCGTCCTGTGTCTCCGACAGGGGCGACACGACAACGCGCGCCTTGAGTGAGTAATCGAGTTTCGTCTGCGCCCCTACCGCGCCCTGTGGCAGGTCCGAGTGAGCCGCGAGATCAAGCGCGTACGAGTACTGTTTGCCGACCACCGGGCCCTTTTGGGGAGCAGGCCCCTCTCCACCGCGCCCGCACGCGCTGGCGAATAGCAATGTGAGCAATAGGCAACAACGTACAAACACGGCTTGGCTCTCTTTCTGAAGTCAGGGTTCGAGTGGACCGCTCAGCGGGCCCCGAAAGTGTAGCCCGGGACTGCCTGTTGCGGGAGTCCCGGGTCGCTGTCAGATGATGATGACGACGTGCTGGCAGGTCTTCAGGAGGGCGTTGGCGTGGCTGTACTCACAGCTCTCGCGCGCGCCCGCTGGCGCCTTGGCGCACTCACTGGTGGCACGACACTCCTCGCCTTGCTTGCGCAAGGGCGAGCAGATCTTGCGCTCTGCGAACTGTCCGTTGACTACGGGGTGCGACATCCAGCAGCCGAGCGCCGGCGCGCTTGCGCAGTCAGTCGTCGCATTGCAAGTCGCGTAGTTTGCGCGCTTGTTGACGCAGGTCTTGATGGCCGACGAGTCGTAAGGCGTGTCCCAGCAGCCGAGCGTCAACGTCGACTGGCAGTCGTTGGTCACGTTGCACGACTGGTTCAGCGCCCGCTTATTAACGCAATGCTTAACCGTGCTCGCATCGTCAGGCTGGTCCCAGCAGCCGAGAACAGTGGTACCCGCCGGGGTGTACCCGCAGCAATCGGTGTTGGTGTTGCAGCTCTCGGCTGTCGTGACCTTGCGGCAGGAGCTGCATTCGTTCTTGCCACTATTCTCCGGGTTGGAGAAGCAGGTCGGGACGGTGCTGCAGCAGTCGTCGTTTCGTGTACAGAGGGGATCGGCCGGGCCCACGAGCTTGCCGTTCGCGTCCAGGATGTCGTCCTTGGCCTCCTCGGCCGGACTGTCTATGCAGGAGCACAGGCTGTCGTAGAAAAGTTCCTTGGACTTCGCCTGGCTGAACACTGCGGGCGTCGCGCCTGTCGGTCGTGTGATGAAAAGCTGACTGAGCTCGTAGAAGGGCACCGGCATGCTGATGGTTGCCCAGTCGGCTGGGGTCTTCGACATGCTTATCGCACCCTCGCCGGTGAACAGCTGGAAGTGACACGGGAGTTCCTCTGTGAAGCGATTGCCCGGTTCCGGCTCGAACTTGCCCTCGGGACCCTTGCCAGGGCACAGGCCATCGAACTGAAAGAGGGTCGCACGCCACGTCTTGCTGAACCAGAAGAACTTGATCTTGACCTTGGCGCTCACGATACCCGACATGATGTTGCCGAGGTGAAGGTCAGCTCCAAACATGTACCCGAACGACAGGTTGTAGTTGCGCATCGGAATCGCCGGTCGATCATCGGCAAACGGGTTGCGGAGCGGGGCGAGGTCGTTGGGTGCCGTGGTTCTCGGGTCCTTCGACTGGCTCATGTGCAGAGCGATACCCGCGTACACCGGTAGCGACACCTCGCCGAGGCTCAACTGCCCCTCGGCGCCAGCCTTGGCCGCCGCCACACCGCAGTCGAACCCGACACCGACGAAGAGCGCCACACCGACACCCACGTAAGGCGTGCCATTGAGCGTGAGCTGGCCAATCTTCACCTTGTTCATGTCGCTTGTTGGGTTCAGCGCTTCAGCCACAAGAGCCCAAGGGTCGAGCCTGGCGGTGAAGCCCACGTTCACGCCGTAGTGAAGGAGCGAGAGCACCTCCAGATTGACCGGGATGGGTCCGACCAAGAACGTCGAAGTGAACAGCGTCTCTTCGGTGTCGACCGGACCATAAGAGTAAAGCGTCTTGCTGGCCTCGAGGAAGGAGGGTGGCTTAATGTTGCCGGGGACCACCTCGCTACCGATGTTTTCCATGCCGGTCTGGACCGACTTGCCAATAGCCGCGACCTCGTTGGTGTAGTGCATGATGAAGCGATTGATGGTGGCCTCAGGCGACTCCGTCGCACAGGTGAGGGCCGCATCAAACTCGTTCACCTTAGGAAAGCGTGCTGGCGCATTCGCAGCAAGCGTGGTGCATAGATTCGCAAAGTTCTTTCCAAGGGCCTCGTTCGTCTTGTACTGGGTCAGCAACTCCTGCGCATCACGATAGGCCTTCTTGGCCCGGTTCACGGCGATGTTGAACTTGTCGAAGGTCTTGTTGCACGCCGCTTGCTTTTCGGGAGTCCCTGGGAACGTAAAGGGCTTGTCGGGGGTGATTAGGCCGTTGGTAACCTGCGCGATGTAGTCCTTGCCGAACAGCTTGAACGCCGTGTCACCACTGGAAGCGCCGCACTTGTCAGCCTTGACCTGAGCTATCAACTCGACCACTTCGAGCTTACCGCGCAGAGCCTTTGTCAGGTTGAACGTAGCCTGGGCGACGAACTCAGCTCGTGCATTCAGACTGTAGTCGAGGTACCCAAATGCGCCCGGCAACCGATCCTCACCCTTGGTGATGATGGAGCCGTCCGTCTTGGTGACGTCTTTCATCGCCTTGAACTCGAGTTTGATCTTCGGGGACAGGTCGAATTCCACGAGGGACCCGCTGCCGCTCTTGCCAGTCTTTGGTTTGTCCTGGCCTTGCTTGGGAACGGTTTCGTCGTCTGCTAGCTGGTAGTTGCACCAAGCATGGGTGCGACTCACCCCGTTGGTTGGCGCCGGGCAGTCGACCGCTGCGTTGGCACATGCATCCTTGCCCTTGGGACCACCGGCCGCATAGGAGGCCGCCGATGCGGGGGCGCTGGATCGCACGCTCCACGGTTCGTTGGCCATGGAGGTCGGCTTCAATACGGTGCCGAACGGCGAGACCTTGTCAGCCGTGTAGAGAGAGTACTCTGATGCGCAGACCTCTGGCTCCGTCTTGCACTTGATGTCGGGGCGCCCATCCGGGCAACCCTTGACCGGTAGACCGCACACCTTGTAGTTGCGCGCGCTGGTCGCACTGGCCTGATTCTCACAGTTGTCGCCCTTAGTGCTGAGCCAGCTTTTGTCTTCCCTAGTGCAGTTGTAGGCGCTGGGATCGTTGGCGGCCCCAAACCACTGATAGACGCCGCAGACCTTCCCGTTGGCGGTATCGCAGTCAGCATTGGTGGAACAGAACTTGGGCAGGGTGAACGACCAACCAGGTACGGGCACCATGTCAGCCGTCACGATGCGGCAGGCTGAGCGCTCAGCGGGGTCGATGTTGAAGGTCTCGGTGCAGGTGGTGCCCGCGGGAGGCTCCGCCATGGGCCCTTTGCAGAGTGCGCTGCACTCTCCGGACTTAGCCTGTGTCTTACCTGCCAGGCACGACTCGCACGCCTGGGCGGCCGCATAGAAGGCGTCGGGGTCGGGTATGAAATTGCCATCAGCATCGACCAAGAGGGCTTTTGTGTTGGGGTCCCGCTTGTAGTAGTCGCCAAAGGCGACCTCCGGCTTCACGCAGGGCCTCACCTGGCCGGGATTCAGCAAGCAACGGAAGCCCGCGCGCTTGCACAGCGGATCGAAAGGTAGGGGCGCGCCGGGACCGGGCTTGCCGTCACTCTTCGGTGGCACCCCCTCACCGGTGGGCACCTCACAGATGAAGCCGTTGCCTCCCTGGGTGCAAGCCTGGGCATCCCACGTGCCGGCGGTCCCAACGCGCCCGCACGCGGCGGCGCCGGCGACGGGCTGCCCGCTGGCCCACTTCGAGTAGCCGGAGGGTGTGCGCTTGCCAGCGGGGTCCGCTGCACCCTGCCAGAAAAGGGGCCCATTCTGGGAGGTGCTCGCCGTCCAACGCCACTGCCCGTCGGTCGTGCGATCGTTGGCTCCGATCCATGACCACCCCGTGCTGTTCGCCTTGATGAAGGCGGCCTCAGCGCGGCTGTCGATGGCGACGAGTTGGCGTCCCGCCTGCTCACGACAGTAGCTGTCAGCGGCCGTCCAGCTGGTCGCCCCCTTGCAAAACCAGTAGCCGTTTCCGTCGCGGAATCGAGGCTGATCGCAGGTGACGGCCGTATCGTTCTTGCCCGGCTTGCCTGATGCCGGATTACCGCATACGCCGCTGCCATTACACGTATCGGTGCTCGTCGGGGAAATGCCGTCGCGGCAGGCTGTGCCGGCCGGCGCAACTGCGCTTCCGCAGCCGCAGGTTCCCGGAAAGTAGAGGCCCTTCGTGGTCGGGCACCTGTCGGCGCAATCGGGAACCCCGTCCGCGTCGCTGTCCGTGTCCGCGACGGCGCAACCGCACTGTCCTGCCTCCTTCTTCAACTTGTCCGCGGGACACTCGTCGACGCAGTCCATCGCGCCATCGGCGTCCGTGTCCACATCAGCCCGCCCGCAGCCGCAAACCCCCGGGGATAGCTTGCGCGGATCGTTGACACAGCTGTCAGGATTCTCGCATACAAACCCGAGAGTGACGCCGCACGCTCCGGCGTGCCATTGCTTCGTGAACGCCTCCTGGTACAGGCACGTGAGCTGATTCAAAGGCTCGCCCGGGAACCAATTGTTGTAGGCACCGTTGATCGCGGCGCAGCCGAGCCAGCCGCTCTTGCAGATCGCTGAGCCGTCGAGATCCCACGTCCAGGTCTGATCGGCTCCTGCCACAGGCACCCGGCCGCCAGTCCAGTTCGCGAACTTTACGTTGGCCTGGATGAAAGTGTTCTCCTCCGGGGAATCGACCTTGACCAGTTTCATGCCCGCCTTGGCGCAGCGCGCCTTCGCCAGGTCCCACGTGTTCAGGCCGGTGCAAATGTAGTACTGGGTGCCGTTGAAAGTCTTGAGAACGCAGTCCTCTTCCCAGAACCACAGAGGCTGAACAGTGCTAGCGACCTCCAGCCCCGCATCGTCATCGGCGCTGCTTGGATCGGCGCCATCGGACGGAGCGAATGGTGCACACGCGGCCGCGCAAAGCAGCGCAATGCTTCCGAACAACCACCACGGGGCGGAGCCGGGCTGGAGGCAACTAGATTCTGATCTCATGGGCAGCTCCTGTTGGATGCACAACGCCGCGCCCACGCGATTCCAAAGTCGGAGACGCGGGAATTGGGCGATGGCCCGTCGCAGGGATTGGCTACGGCAGGAGTACGTTAGGCACCGAGGGCACACAAGAGCGGTTCGGGGTGACGGGGGACCGACAGCGCGCTTTAGGGCCGCCCCGCCCCACGTTTTCGTGCCATCTTCCGATTCCTATGACGAATGCTCCTATCACATCCACACCCTTCAAGCTTTGCGCCGCTTCGCTCGCGGTCGCTGCCCTGCTGGCCGCATGCGGTGAATCCGGCTCAACACCAACCTCGGAAACGGACGGCGGCAACGGCGCAGGCGCCACGACCGGAGCCAACGCCGCGACCGGCGGCCAGAATGGCAATGGCGGCAACGATGAAGGGGGCAACCCCACGGCGGCGTCATTGTTCGACGAGACGCCCGCCTGCCCCGAAGGGACGGGCTCTTTTTCGGTGCTGAACGTGGAGGGTAAACTCGGCGAGTTTACGGTAGCTTACACGGGGCAATCCGGCGCCTCTTCTCTCGCCCCGGGCTCCTTCAGTACCACTCGCTTCGACGACACCGCTACGGCGTACAGTCCGATCGATCTCACCTGGGTGGATGACCCGACGCTCGCACCGGGCGAGGTACACACGTTGACAGGTGATCGCCTGGCCATCCCCGATGAGTTTACTGGGGGTGCCGGTTTCTACTGCGTCGTGGCAGGTGAGATCGGCTCGGTCCCCATGGACCGAAAGCCCGCAACAGGCGCCACCATACACTTTCGCATTACTAAGGTCCGCAAACGAACCGATAAGGCCGCGGGTCCATACTGCGTTGGGCCTGAAATCGCGGCCGACCTGCGCGGCTGCATGTTCCGCACGAATGACTACTTACCCTAAAACGGCGCCTCTAGAGATTCGCCTTGGCCAACCGGAACAGCGAGCCATCGCAGGTGAGATAGAAGTACGCTGCGTCCTCGGCGACTGACCGTTCGCATTCCCCTAGCTCGGGGTCCAACGTGGCCCGCTGGCTCCCGTCGGGGCTCAATCTGTCGATGCCTTCTTTTGCTCCCGCGCCTGCCGTTGCTGCCGTGCGAAAGAAGTACACGAAGCTCAGGCCGGTTGAGATGATCACGCCAGCGCCCCCTACGTGCGTCGACTCGAGGCCATAGACTTTCTTGAGCGCCCCGCCGTTACTCGGGACGCTGAGCAGCACGTCCGACATGCCCTCGGTGTCCTGCCAGAACACTTCCCTAGGCCGGCCCTCCAGGGTGAGCACATTCACGTCCGTGTGACCGGGATCTGAATGGAGCACCTCGGCGTTGGCCAGCGCAGTCCAGGAGCGACGCTCGACCCCGCGAAAAATATAGCTCGTATATAGATACTCTGCGTCCTGTGCCATCGACCTAATGCCCTCGGTCACGACCTCTTCCTGCGATCCTCCCGCCAATGGGGCGCGCCACATGCTGCCATTCGACGACGCATATACGTGATCGCCGTGAATCAGCGCCTGGGCGACGTAATCGTCGTTGAGCGTGAGAACGTTCATCGGCCGCCCACCGTCCACGGATACGCGACTGACACGATAATTGTTATAATAATAAAGCCAGTTGTCGTGCACGCCCACGACGATGACGTAGGGAATCCCGTCAGCGAGCACCTTCACGCTGAAGTCCTTGGTGTCGATACGGACGAGCGAACGATTCCCGTCCTTGTATGTGGTTGCGAACAAAGCACCCGGGGCCGCCGCAGCGTTCTCTAGGCTCAGCTTAGCGCTGTCCTTTGCAACCCACTCACATGCATTCTTGATTTGCCCTATCGTGTCGAAGCATGCGCCGCGGCACCGGGGCTGACCGTCGGCGCACGGGGCCTCTGGTTTGATCGAGGCGTCACCGCCACTGCCGCCCGGCCCTCCTGACCCGGCATCCTCGCCCGAAGGGTTCGAACTGCCGTCACTCGTAGCGCCGCTGCCGCCCCCGTCCGCGGGTGCGTTGGCCCCGCCGCCGGAGCCTCCATCCACGACCTTGCTTGGGCCCCCATCGCTGCCGCAGGCTGTGAGCGCGAAAAAGACCAGCGAACGGGAACACGTCTTCGATAGCTTTGAGGTGAACATGGTTGGTCTCCAACGAGGGCCCAGGGTAGTCCTGTGTGACAGGCGCCAGGCTGGCGATCTTTTCGCACGATTTGGCCCGTGCCGCATCCCCTCGCACAGCCATCGACCTCGACGATCGGGGTGGTTTCGGAGTCTTGGGTCGAATCGCGCGCTTTGGCGTTCGGGTAGATCGCGAGAATATGGGGAGTGGTGGAAATGTGACCGCGTTTGGCTCGGCAGATGTGACCGCGCGGGTTTGAGCAGGTAGTCAGTCGCCCCGGAAGACCTTACTGTGAGATCGTCGCGCCGCACGCAGTACGCATAGTACTCACCTCTTGCAGAACAATCCGGTGCGGGCGCGTGGCGCGCTCTCGGGCTTTGTCCACGATGCAGCGGGCACGCGTGACTTTGCGGCCTAGGTTTTGGTCTACGCAAATGCCGCTCCGCAAGCAGTTGCGCCCCTCGCCCAGTTGCAACCTACGATCAGACGTGCGGTCGCACCGAGGTTCCGGTATGGAACTCGGCACCGCAACGCGAGACGTTACTACGGAAATGGCAGGCCGGCACCGCACTCGGCCGTGCCACTTGGCACGCGGAAACTGATTGTGGTGGCTACCGTGTCCCATCCGCTACGCCGCCCTCCGATACTCATGGTGCAAACCACCAAGCACCGGCAAGGCTACAACCTTACCTGGTCCTGCGTGCTGAGTGCCGTCAGGCACGCGCTGCGCGACACCCTGGTGCGGGCGCGACCCGTTGTAGTATCGGACATACTCAGCCAGGCGCGCGCGCATCTGCTCCTCCGAGATTGAGGAACACGTGGTCGAGGCACTCTCGACGCACACTCCCAATGAGGCGTTCGCAGAACGCGTTGGCCTGCGGAGCCCTTACGGGCGTCTTGAGCACGAGTGTGCCGCACCCTTTGGCCACGGCATCGAAGGTGCCGTCGAACTTGTCATCGCGGTCGCGGATCAAGAAGGGCGGTGCGGCGCTCCAGGAGGTGGCGTTGCGGAGCTGCTGTGCGGTCCACTGCGCGCTGGGCTGGCGCGTGACGTTGAAGTGCACGACTCTTCGCGTGCCCAGGTGGATGATGAAGAACGCGAAGACCGGCCTAAACAGGATGTCGTAAGTCTGCACGAAGTCGCAGGCCCAAGTCTCCTGCGCGTGGTTCCTGACGAAGCTGTTCCATCGTTGGCCAGTGGGCTTGGACGGCCGCACTGAGCGCATGTACTTCTGGACGGTTCGCTTGGTGACACGGATGCCGAGCTTGAGCAGCTCGCCCCGTATGCGCTCGGCGCCCCAGAGCGCGTTCTCGGTCGCCATCTTCTTAATGAGCACGATGCGCTCCGCACTCGCCGGGTTCGCTGGACTCTTCGCGCGACGGCGCGTCTTCCAGCGCCAGAACAACTTGAAGCCCTGCCGATGCCAGCGGAGTAAGGTATCGGGCTTGGTGATCAGCACAGCATCGCGCCAATGCTTGGCGATCGAAGCAAGCGCGACGAGCAGCGCGCGATCGAGAGTGGTGATCGACCATCGCTTCTTGGGATTGCGCGTCGCGATGATCAGCTGTTGGCGAAGCATGGCGTTCTCCGCGATCAACTCCGCCTTCGTTCTCGTGGCATCGGCGACGGCCATCAGGGCGGGGCTCCGAACCGGTCGGGTAAGGTCCAGAATCTTACGGTTCATGAAGCCAGCGAATGTTCGCGCAGCACGGAGTATCGACTTCAGCACGCCGTGCTTTGTTCGATACGTCGGAGGCGGGCAAGCAGCTGGCATGGAATTTTGACCAGAACTTTGAGTTTCTCAATGATCTCAATGCGGACGACCTGTGGTAGCCAGCACACAGGTCGTATCTGTTGTTCCTGAATAGCTTGTTGCACAATGCGGGCAATCAACCCAAGTTGAACAACAGCATTGTCTTTGTTGCCTCGATCGGCCATGTTGCCCGGTACGCGCAATATGAGAAATTCGGACAACATCCTGCTCGCGAACACCTCCCGAGTGCTGCAGGCGCGCCTGCCACCGGGTTGGGCAATTGAGCGACTCGCGTCATCGAGCGGCGCGCCGCGGCTCCTCATCTCCTCAAAGGAGGGGCGGTCATGCGAGCTCTCGGTGTCAGTCCTCTCGCGGCCCGACCCGCGCACGGCTAGGCAGATCCCGAAGGAGCGCCCGCTGCTCGTCGCGGCGCCCTACCTCTCACCGAGCGTCCGCGAGGTGATCGAAAGTGAAGGCGCGAGCTATGTCGACCAAACCGGCAACGTGCGCGTCGTGCTCGACGAACCTGGCCTTTTCATTGTGACCAGCGGCGCCGCGTCGAACCCGTGGCCGGAGCAGCGGCGCTTCACGCTGCGGGGCTCCAAGGCGGGGCGCGTGGTGTGTGCCCTTGCGAGCGCTACGCCGCCTACCGGGGTACGTGAACTCGCCGCGGCTGCAGGGACCGACCCCGGATACGTCTCACGCCTGCTCGGCATGCTCGACCGAGAGGCCATCGTGGATCGAACATCGCGTGGCCGAGTGGAGAGAGTCGACTGGCGGAAGCTCCTGCTACGCTGGTCTGAGGACGCGCCGCTCGAGAGCCGCACCACCGCGACCACGTGGCTGGCCCCACGCGGGCTAAGCAGCCTCTGGGATGGTCTTCGCGGCGCCGCCTTTCCCTACCTCGTCACCGGCAGCGCTGTGGCCGCGGGCATCGCTCCCGTGGCGCCCACCCGCCTCGCTACCATCTACGTCGAAGAACCGGAAGGCGCTGCCAAGGCGCTGGGGCTTCGGGCGGCCGATGCTGGAGCCAATGTCGTGCTCTTGCAGCCCGAGGACGACTCGCTCTTCGAGCGCGCTGTCGACCGCGACGGGCTGCGCACAGCGAGCCTTCCGGTGGCTGCAGGCGACCTGCTCTCCGGCCCCGGGCGGTCGCCCGCCGAGGCGGAAGCGCTGATGGACTGGATGGCCGCGCACGAGGAGTTGTGGCGTGGATGAGCTCTATGTGATCGCGCGCCGAGTCCTGCTCGACGCCCTCGACGCCCTCGGCGATCACCGCCACGCAGCGATCCTCGTCGGCGCACAGGCGGTCTACCTACACACAGGCGATGCTGACCTCGGCGTCGCCGAGTACACCACTGATGCCGACCTGGCCATCGACCCAGACTTGCTCGCAGAGATCCCGCCGCTTGAGCAGGCGCTCGAAGCTGCTGGCTTCTACGGGTCGACCAGCGCCATTGGCATCTGGAAGACCCGGCGTCAGACTTCGACGTCGCTCGCTATCGAGGTCCAGGTCGATCTCCTGGTCCCGATGACCGCGAGCCCCGGTACCGGTCGGCGCGCAGCGCGGCTGAGCGGACATGGCGTCAACGTCGCACGCAAGGTCGATGGGCTTGAGGGGGTCCTCGTCGATGTCGCAGAGCAGGACATTGCCTCGCTCGAGCCCACTGTCGATCCGCGCATCATCCGGGCCAAGGTTGCAGGCCCTGGAGCGCTCCTCGTCGCGAAGATGTTCAAGATCCACGAGCGCCGCGGCTCGGCGCGCGCAAACGACAAGGACGCTCTC
>JBKJIA010000172.1:0-3905 GCA_046598735.1 Polyangiales bacterium | reverse complement strand
TACACGCGAAAGCGGCGGCACCATGATCTCCTCCGCTTACAAGTTGTGCACCGACATCATCGACGCCAACTATCCCGCGCACGAGTGGAACATCTATCCGTTTCACTTTTCGGACGGTGACAACTGGAGCGTAGACGACACGCTCACCTGTGTGAATCTGCTCAAGCAGAAGCTACTGCCTGTGAGCAACGTGTTTTGTTATGGCCAGGTCGAGAGCCCTTACGGTTCGGGCCAGTTCATCAAAGATTTGCGCGAGCACTTGAAGGCGGACGACCGGATCATCACCAGTGAGATCCGCGATCGCGACGGCATCGTGGGCTCGATTCGCGACTTCTTGGGCAAAGGAAAGTAGGAGCAAACATGCCCAAGTTCGTGCAAAACACGTCGCCTTCCAGCGACCTTCGCGACGCGCAGCAGCTGATCGAAGGCTATGCAAAAGACTTCGGTCTCGACTTCTTTCCCACGCTGTTCGAGGTGCTCGACTTTCGTCAGATGAACGAAGTCGCATCTTACGGTGGCTTTCCGGTGCGCTATCCGCATTGGCGCTTTGGCATGGAGTACGAGCAGCTCTCCAAGAGCGCTGAGTACGGCCTGTCGCGCATCTACGAGATGGTGATTAACAACACGCCTGCGATTGCCTACTTGCTCGAAGGCAACAGTATGGTCGATCAGAAACTCGTGATGAGTCACGTGTATGCGCACGTCGATTTCTTCAAGAACAACTTCACGTTTCAGACCACGAATCAGGGCGTCGATGGTCGTACCAATCAGCCGATTCGCAAGTGGATCGACACCATGGCCAACCATGGCGCGGTCGTGCGGCGCTGGGCCAATCGCATCGGCATCGACAAGATCGAAGAGTTCATCGACACCTGTTTGAGCCTCGAGAACTTGATCGATCCCAAGAAGCCTTACCAAGCCAAAGACAACTCGTTCAAGAAGCAACCTGACGATCCGTTCGCGGACAAAGAGAAGGCGGAGATTCCGTTGCTACGCGTGGATCGCGAGTACATGGAGTCGTACATCAACCCGCAAAAGTTCGTCGATAAGCAGCGGAAGATGATGGAAGACCAGGAGCGCGAGGAACGTAAGGTTCCGGAGCGTCCTGAGCGCGACGTGATGGGCTTTTTGATCGACCACGCCCCGCTCGAGCACTGGGAGCGCGACATCCTGCAAGTGGTGCGGGAAGAGGCTTACTATTTCCTGCCGCAGATGCAGACCAAGATCATGAACGAGGGCTGGGCCACGTACTGGCACTCGCGTCTGATGACCGAGCGCGTGTGTGATGCGTCCGAGATCATCGAATACGCAGACCGTTGTGCGGGCGTGCTCGCGACGGCGCCGGGCCAGCTCAATCCGTATAAGCTCGGCGTGGAGCTGTATCGCCACGTCGAAGATCGCTGGAATCGCGGCATGTTCGGTAAGGAGTGGGACGAGTGCGATGATCTCGCGACCCGTCGCAGCTGGCACCGCCGTACGCAACAGGGTCAACCTAAGATCTTCGAAGTTCGTAAGAACTACAATGACGTGACCTTCATCGACGAGTTCCTCACGGAAGACTTCGTCGCCACCCATAAGATGTACAGCTTTGGCTACAACGAGAAGCGCGACCGTTGGGAGATCGAAACGCGTAAGTTCAAAGAGGTGAAGGAAAAGCTCTTGTTCGCACTCACGAACGCGGGCCAACCGTTCATCGACGTGATCGAATCGAACCACGAAAACCGCGGCGAGCTACTGTTGAAGCACGCGCATCAAGGCATGGACTTGCGCGTGGACTACGCGCGCGAAGTGCTGGTCGCGCTGCATCGCGTGTGGAAACGGCCGGTGGAGATCCATACTGCCGTCGAGGGTAAGAACACGATGCTGCGGTATGATGGTAAGGAACACGCGCAGCGCGCTATGAAGGGCTGATTCGTGGAGCGGGGCGGAGCAGGTCGCGGAATGGGCGGATGGCTGTTACGCTGAAAATATGGCCGAGCCGCAGCGTAAACTCGCGACTTATTCGAACCTGCAAGCGCTTCCGGGCGACGCGCGCGCGGAAGTGTTGGCAGGTGAAATTGTGTTCTCGCCAGCACCTTTGCCGCGACACTCGAAGGTGCAAGGCTCAGCGCGGCGCTTCGTCGGCGGCCCCTTTGACGATGATGACGGCCACGGCGGACCTGGCGGCTGGTGGATCTTTGTGGAGGTCGACATCGCGCTCGGTCGCCACGACATCGTGCGTCCGGATCTGGCAGGATTTCGGCGGGAGCGATTGCCACAGCCGGGCAATGTACGCCCGATCGAAGTGGTCCCGGATTGGGCCTGTGAGGTGCTGTCGCCGTCCACGGCCGCCCGCGATCGCGTGACCAAGCGCCATCTCTACGCCAGGGCCGGAGTAGCACATTACTGGTTGATCGATCCCGAAGCGCGCGTGCTCGAAGCTCTCACACTGCGCGACGGAGCGTGGGTGGAGTTCGGTGTCTACGACGACACGGCATGCGCACGGATCGCGCCGTTTGAGGCCATCGAGCTCGCGGTGGGCCGCCTATTTTTGCCGCGCGATGCCGATCCGAGCTTGCCCGAGCCCGAATCAAACGAGCGCTGATACCCCCTACTCCGCAAGCGCGTCTTCTGTCGCCGTCATCGGCACGACCTGACCGCCTTGAAAGGTTGGCGTAAAGCGGAACGGCGGATCGGTGTTGGCGCCGACCGCGCCATCGAACGCAAATGGATAGCGATTGAACTGCGGGAAGAAGATGCGCAGGCCCACGCCAACCGCGTAATTCAGCTGCATCTCGCGCCACTTCAAGTAGACCGAGCCTACGTCGGCAAACACGACGCCGCCGACGTGCACGGCTTGCCATTCGATGGGTAAGGTGCGCAGCTCGATATTCTGCAACAGGCGGCTTGCTCCGTAACCGTAGACGGATTGGCTGGGATAGCCGCGCAATCCGTTGTTGGCGCCCAGGGCAACCAGCGTTTTCGCGGTGTCGTTGCGGCGGGCTTCGATCGTGGTGCGAGACACCAACCTTACTTTTGCGAATACAGGGGTCGCTCCCCGCACCATACCTACACTCAGCTGGTCAACCAGCTTGTCTGCTTCGTAACGCGTGGTGGCGGAGGCTGCGAATTCGATCAAACCACCCCCCGCAGCCAGGACGACCCCGAGCCCGCCCGAGAGCACCCACGAGCTCGAATTCGAGCCGAATAGACGCAGCGGCGCCCGCACGCCCAAGTCAGCGTACGGGCTCACGCGTACGTTTTCGCTTTGTCCGAAGGTACCTAGGTTTTCGAAGATCACATAGCGCGGCATGAAGATGCCGTAGCTCAGCGAAGGTCCTATCTCGCGACGCTGTCTTGGTAGCACGTAGCGTTCGAAATCTGCTCGCAGTGCGCTTGGCAAGGCCGTTTCACGATTGGCATCGGCCTCGAGATTGCGGAACGAGAAGCCGCTACCAAAGGTCTGCTTATAGTGCTCGCCGCGCCGAATCGAAGCGGAGATGCCCGCAGTCGTGTACTTCTGACGCCAGGCACGATAGGCAAACGGCTGAGTTTCGCCCACGGGGACGTCGGGAGGATCCTTACCTTCGTAGGTATCGACATTGCCGCTCAAGAGCTGACGCGCGACCCTGCTGCTGTAGCTGCCCTCGATCGAGTAGGCGTAGCGTTGCTTGAGGTTGAAGTAAGGTTTGCCAACCGCAGTGCTCCAGATACTACCTTCAGTTTTGTTGCGCTCGCGGTTGAAGATGGCGCCGGCACTTTGACTCAGGCTTATCGACGAGCCCCATACGCGCCGTGCGTAGTAGAACTGCCGCAACGTATAGGTCTTGGGTACGAGCGTGAAATCGGCGCCGATGCTCTTCTGACGGCCGGCCAAGTTCCGCTCGGTGACGCGCAACAGTAAGCTATCGATTTGCCGCGTGACG
>JBKJIA010000071.1:0-5244 GCA_046598735.1 Polyangiales bacterium | reverse complement strand
GGAACAGACGCGAACGGGTGGCCACGTAACGTACGACGCGGGCATGACGCCCCTCGCGAAGCCATTGATCGATCAGATCCCGCTCGGGGTTTGACACTCAGGTCCTCACTTCGTTGGCGCGGGGCTGGCTTTGGAGGCGGCAGGCTTAGCTGGAGTCGCCGGGATGGGTAAGGGGTTGCGCTGCTGACGCGCGCTTCTGATTTCTTCGCGCACATAAGATTGCAACTGCGTCTGGGGGGGGATTTCAGCACGGCTGAGCGCGATCAACGCCGCTACTACCCGATCGGTGGCGCCCGGGCTTGGCACGTACAACTCGCTCACCAACGCTTCATTGACGGCGCGATAGGAAAGCTCGCCTGAGATCACGCGACGCACCACGTCCGCCAACTGGGAGGGGCTCGTGCACACCGGACCGATACGCTCAGGTTGAGCATACTCGAGGCTGTGCGCGTCTAGCTTCTTGCCGAAACGCTCAGCGGAATATTGCTGCAATAAGATCACTGGCTTCTTGCAATACAGCGCGTCGAACACGGCACCGCTGTAGTCTGAAAGTACGATGTCAGAGACGGCGAGCAGCTCGATCAAATCATCGTTGGCGCCAAAGTGATGCACGCGTCGGTTCACTAGATCGCCCGTGCGGTGATGCTCGAAGATGGCCGTGTTGTGATGAAGCTTGATCAACACGTTGTGCTCGCGACCAAGGTCGATCACCGCGTCGAAGAACTGCTCTTGCGTGGATAGGTCGCCCCACGTGGGCACATAGAGCACGTTCTTCTTGGCGGGGGCGGGCCCGGCGCCGTAGCGTGCGCGTGCCCCCGCTGCGAACCCGTCCGTACCCCATTTGTCAAAGCGCGGATTGCCGACCGAAAGCGTAGGGCAAAAGTAAGACAGCCTTTGCTCGGCATAAGCTCCGTACGCCAAACACAAATCTGCAAAGGAGCGCCAAGCGCCAAAGTTGTGCGGCTCTTTGGCTTGGCCATATTGCAGCATCGCAATCTTGCTGCGCTCGAAGTACTCGATCTGAGTAAACATGGTCTGACAGACGATCACGTCGAACACACCATCGAGCTCGGCCATCTGCTTCTCGGGCCAGACGAGCACGGGCACATCGGAGTCGAGCAGCAGCGCATCGGAGAACTCGCTCACGTGATCAGAACGCTCTTCCACGATCATCGTGCTCGTAGGCAGCGCCCGCGCGATCTCGATCGAGTGCAGGAACTGGAAGGGATTCCAACCTACGAAGCCGAAACGGGGCCGGCGCGTGTCACGCATACTTCTTGATCTCCGCGATAAGACCCGTGGTGCTCACGCCCGCAGTGCGCGGCAAATATTCCACGCGACACAGATGCGAGAAATGATCGAACTTACCGCGCCAATCGTCGCCCATCACCAGTACGTCCGCCGCGTAGCGCTTGACGTAGTCGCCCTTGAGCTCGAGCGACTCTTCTAGGAACGCTTCATCGACGAACTTGAGCGCCGCGATGATCTCGAGACGCTCCGACTCGGGATAGACCGGTTGTCGGCCTTTTTTTGCGAAGTTCAGTGCATCGGTCGACACGCCAACCACGAGCCTGTCGCCATACGCGCGCGCGCGCTCGAGGATGCGGATGTGTCCGATGTGCAGGATGTCGAAGGTTCCGAACGTGATGACGGTGGCCATGGTTCTTCCCATCGCCGCCACGGTGCGGCCAAACGATTCTACGACGCACGTGCACGTCGACTCTACGACCTGCGTGCACGTCGACCGCGGGCAGGCGCGAGCGCGGACGCTAGCACGCCGCGCGGCACCTTGAGATACGGGTTTCCCAAAACCGCGAGCCCTACTGGCTTGCCCCTGGCAAGTGGGCTAGCTACCGCCAGCAAATCTGAAGCTACGCGAGGGCGAAAGCGTGCCCGAGGGACGATCGAAAACATCCAGCGTGGCTGGTTATACCGGCAGCACGCATCCCGTCCGGACGCTGTATTGCTTCGGTTTTCACCCGTGGAAAAAGGGGTATGTGCGGCGTTATCTCGCGGGCAGAGCGGGACGCATCGTCTTTACACGTCGCAGGTGGCGCATGCTTTCAGCGCCCGGACAAAGCGCGCTGCTGGTGTGGGGCATGCGCGATGACTTCGCATTGCAGCGTCACGCCAAACGTCGCGGCATGCCGATTTGGCGCATGGAAGACGGATTCTTACGGTCCGTGGGCCTGGGCTCGGATCGTACGGTTCCCGCTTCGCTCGTGATCGATCGGCAGGGCATCTATTACGACCCAACGCACCCGAGCGACCTCGAAACGATCTTGGAAGAAGGCGGCTTTTCTCCCGAAGAGTGCGCGCGCGCGGCGACCTTACGCGAATCGATCGTTCGGCTGGGCGTAAGCAAATACAACGTGGGCGATCGCAGCGTAAAGCTGCCGCAGGCGCCGGCCGGAAAACGCGTGCTGCTCGTGCCCGGTCAGGTCGAAGACGACGCATCGATTCGGCTCGGCACGACCGACGTACGTACGAATGCGGAGCTATTGCGCCTGGCGCGCGAAAAGTGCCCCGACGCGTTCGTGATCTTCAAGCCCCATCCCGATGTGGTCAGCGGTAATCGTGTGGGCGCAGTGCCCGATGCGATCGCGCGCCGCTATGCAGACGCGATCGTGGCCGACGCACCGTTGCCCGCGTGTCTGGCGATCGCCGACGAAGTCCACACTATGACCTCGCTCGTAGGCTTTGAAGCGCTCATGCGGGGCCTATCGGTCAGTGCTTACGGTCTTCCGTTCTACGCGGGTTGGGGCCTTACCGAGGACCGCGAAAGCCATCCGCGACGCACGCGCAAGATCACGCTCGATGAGCTCGTGGCCGGAGCATTGATTCGCTATCCGCTCTATTTACACCCCGCAACGATGCACCTCTCCACACCAGAGGTCATCGTGTCTTACCTTGAGGCGCAGATAGCCCGCAGCGGCAATCGACCCGTGCGCATGGGTTGGGGCGAACGCAAAGCCATGAAGGCATGGAATGCCGTCAAAGGCATTCTATCGCGCTGAACCGCCGGCATGGGCCGGGCCGACCTGCTACCGTGCCGCGCTTTCCGAGCACGCCGGTTGTCGGCGGCGTCTCGCGCCCAACCAGGTCAGCTTTTGTGATTCCCGATTTTGGCATTCGGCACGCGCTGCTTCTTCAGGGGCCCATGGGTCCCTTCTATCGGCGCTTTGCCGATGATCTGCGCGCGGCGGGCCTTACGGTCACCAAAACGAACCTCAACGCTGGCGATGCATTGTTCTTTCGCGGCCCTGAAGCTGTGTCCTATCGCGGCGCGCCCGAGGGCTGGCCCCAGTTTTTGCGCGACCTTGTCAAGGCGCGCGGCATCGATGGCCTGTTCGTGTTCGGCGATGGCCGCCCTTACCATCGTGCGGCCATCGCCGTGGCCCGCGAGCTTGCGCTGCCCGTGTTCGTGTTCGAGGAAGGCTACCTGCGGCCCTATCACGTCACCGTCGAACGCGACGGCGTGAACGGCTTCTCGCGCATGCCCAAGGACCCGGCAGCATTCCGAGCTTTTGCAGATGCCACACCCCCGGAAGTAAAGCCTACCGGGAATTCATTTCGCTACGCAGGTTGGTATTCCACCCTGTATTCGATCGCGCTCACACTAGGTAAGGTCATATACCCGCGCTATCAGCATCATCGCTCCCTCAACATGTTCGTCGAGGCTTACCGTTGGGTGCACAGCGGCATAGCCAAGCTTTGGTATGCGCAGAGCGAACGCGACGTTCTGCCCACCATGACGCGAGCCTTTGACGGCCGCTATTTCGTGCTCGCCCTCCAAGTGCACTGCGATTTCCAGCTCACCCATTCACGCTTTACGAGCGTGGAGCAGTTCATCGAAGAAGCCGTGATGTCGTTTGCGGCGCACGCACCCAACACCGACCAGCTCGTGGTCAAACACCACCCCTTAGATCGCGCCTACCGCAACTACGCGGGCCTTATCGCGCGCCTGCGCGTGCAATCGGGCTTGGGCGCACGCCTGGTCTACGTTCACGACTTGCACTTGCCCACATTACTCAGGCACTCGCGTGGTGCCGTGATGATCAACAGTACGGTCGGCCTGCAGGCGCTCGAATACGGAACGCCCGTCAAAGTCTTAGGCAGCTCGATCTACGACATGGCAGGCATGACCGACCAAGCGAGCTTAGAGCAGTTTTGGCAAGCACCCACCGGCCCCGATGCCACCCTCGTGCGCGGTTTTCGTAATTACCTTTTGCGCGAAAACCAAGTCAACGGAAACTTCTATCGCCCCCTGACAGGTACCACGCACGGTACGGGCTTGCTGTGGCCTAAGACTTGGGCTCGCGGGAAGCTCTAAAGCAGCCCGCGCAGGCTTACTTTCGCTCGACGCAATACTTACGATCCCAAGCCCGCGCCTCGCGCTCCATCTGCTTGAGGGCCGTCGGATCGGCATAGACCAAGTCGTGAAGATCGTAAGGATCGCGTTCCGTATCGAATAGGTGCACCACGCCGTGACGCCGCTCGTAGATCAATCGATGCCTCTGGCTGGTATAGGCGGCCAACCTCCTGCGCGAGCTGCCAAAGGGCACGAGCTCGGTCACCGCGAGCTTCTCACAGGCTCCCTGGCCTGCGATGCATGGCAACAAGCTTGCTACGCTGAACGAACAGGGGCGTTCGATGCCCACGAGATCGAAGAGCGTCGCCGGCAGCGCAGCTGTAGAAACCGGTGCATCCACCACCTGCGAAGGTAGGCCCGGCGCGGCCAACACCATCGTGACGCGCGCAAGCTCCGCGTACACGGTCGATGAATGCTCGGTGCCGCCGTGCTCCCCGAACTCTTCACCATGATCTCCAAACACGGCCACCACCAGCGCACGCCCCGGCCGAGCCGCGCGAAAATCACGCACGAATTGGGCAAGCTTCTTGTCTAAGTCGCGAATGGCGCGCAGGTGCCCTTCTGAGCTCGAGGCGGCACCGGAATCTGAGACATAGGGACCGTGGGTCTCCATGGCGTGCACCCAGGCGAGCAGCGGAACCTGAGTGTCTTGCGCAGCGCGCAGGAGCGCTTGGGCCGCATGCGAAAAGGGAAGCCGAGATTGTCCGTGCATGGGCGAGCCCGGCCCGGCCCGCTCGACGTGTACGTCTTCAAAGCCGCGTGCGACACCCGAACGCTGGCGCAAGAAACCGTGGGTCGGCGCGCTTAGAGCTCGAAAGCCATGTGCTGCAAACACGGCCCCCACCGTAGGGGCCTGCGATTCGGGAACACCG
>JBKJIA010000054.1:0-22133 GCA_046598735.1 Polyangiales bacterium | reverse complement strand
GTAGGCACCATGAAGGTAGAGGTTACCTTTTCGCGCTGAATGGTCGCCAAGGCCTCTTCGGGATCGAACTTGCGCATGAGCACCACACGGCCGCCCATGACTTGCGCCAGATTCGCGAATACAGGCGGCGCCGAATGGTAAAGCGGACAGGTCACGAGATGCACGTCGCTGCCAGGCATGAAACCGAGCGACATTGCCATCCCGCGTAAATAAGTGCGCAGTGCGTCGGGGTCGCGCCCTTCTAGCTCACGCACCGCTCCCTTAGGACGACCCGTGGTGCCAGATGTGTAGACCACCGCGCCCGAGCTGCTCGGCTTATCCAGAAAAAAGCGCTCTGGAGAGCCTTCCCGCAGCGCCGCGTCGAGGGAGATCGCGTGCGGCAAAGCGTTTTGCGCAAGGGTAAGGTCTCCTGCGAGGATGAACGCATCGTCCATGAGCTTGGGCATTTCGCCGCGCGCGGCGGCGAGCCTCGGCGCAAGCTCGGCGTCCAAGAACACGAGCTTTGCATCGGAGTGATCGATGATGTATGCCGCTTCGCTGCCCGTCAGACGGTAAGGTACGGACACCGGCGCTGCGCCGAGCTTTTGCAGCGCGAACCACAGGTCATAATAGAAGCTTGAGCTTTGCAGCATCCAAGCCACGCGGGAGCCGCGCGTGACCGCATGCTTATCGCGCAAAAAGCTGGCCAGCCGACACGCGCGCTCATCCCATTCATCCCACGTGCGCCGCAGCTCCCCATCGATGATCGCAAGCTCTGTAGGCTTCATGCGCGCCATGAAGTCGAGCGTTCCAAGCTGTGGCTGAGACATCGAACAACTCCCGGCTGCCGCGCTTAAAGCGCGTCAAAGCGGCGCGACTATACACCGTTTACTTTGTGCTGACTATGGTCTAGTTCGCTTTAGATTTCAGCACCTTTTGCCACGTGCCCGGCGGCAGGAGCAGTTGACGATCCCCCGCGCGCGAGGATTTGGGCGCGGCTCGAGACGGTACGGTCTTGGGTGTGCCGGAGCCCGGCTTGGGAACGAGGTTGCGGGGCGTTGCTGGCACGGGCACCGGCACCGTCGGCAGTGGAGGTGGTTTGATCGGCGGCAACGCGCGCACCGCGCAATAGAAGCGCGAGGCCTCCGCGCGATGCCAAGCGGCCATCTGCGCCATCATGTCGTCGACCAACTGCGGTCGCTCGCTTGCGAGATCATGCCGTTCCTCTGGATCGCGCGCGGTGTCGTAGAGCTCCGCCGTGCCACTCGTGCGTCGCACGATCAGCCGTTGATCGTTACGCACGATCGAGACCTTCGGTTGATAGCGACGATCGGTATTCTGAATCAGCGCGATGCGCGCCTTGAGATCCGCGACGCTCTTCAAGGGCTGATTGGCTAAGTCGAACAGGTTCTTACCGCGCACGGGGAAGGCCTCGCTCACGATCACGCGATCACGCGCGGGCGCAGTGCCGAGCAAGCTCTGACCGCTCAGCTGCGTCTTGGGCAAAACATCGAGAAAGTGCAGCACGGTCGGCGCGACATCAGTAATCGACACCGCACCTTCGATGGGTTTGGCCGGTAGCCCGGGTGCATGCAGCATGAACGGGATATTGGAAATCCAGCTGTTTAGAAACACGTGGTGACCGAAATACTTACGCTCGCCCAGCGCTTCGCCGTGGTCGGCAAAGAAGACGATCAGACTGTCTTCAAACCAGCCCCCCTCGCGCAGCGCAGCGAGCAAACGTCCGATTTCGCGATCCAGGAAGGCGACCTCGCTCTGATACTGAGGAACCTGGCCGACACCGAATTCGAACTCTGGATGCGAACGGTAAGGTCCGTGCGGCTCGAGGTAATGTACCCAAGCCACGTGTTGCTTGTGGGCGGTGCGTAGGCGCTTGAGGCGACGCAGCATATCGTCCGTCTGCGCTACGGCGTCGTGACGAGAAGAACGCTGGGCCTCCTGGGTGACGTACTTAGGAAACGCCGGTTGTACGAACCACTCGGAAGTGGGTAGCACTGCGAACACATCCGGAATGACCTTTTTGATCAAACGGAACATGGAATCAGGCGGCGTGGGCGCGAACAAGACCTCGCTCGGTAAGAGGCCGGTCGACGCGCCTGCCAAGGCGAACAACGTGGCCGGGTAAGAGGTATAGGCTCGCGTTGCGACCCGTGATTCGCGCGCAAAACGATCGAGGTTGGGTGTCAGCGATTTGCCAGCCCGCAACTTGCCCACGACATCTCGCCGCAGCGCATCGACCGAAATCAGGATCACGTTGCGTCGTTGCGCGGCCTTCATCGTCAGCGCGGGCCAGGCTGCTGGCTCTCTGATGGGCGCGCAGGGCGTTTTTGCCGCGAGCTCGAGGTCGAACTGCACAGCGTCGATCTCGGCACCGAACAGTAAGGCATCGAGCGAGAGAATGCTGGACTCGTCGGCCAGCACGCTGCTGCGGCCCGCGTCGACCCAGCCTGGCTTGACGAACCCCGTTGCGAGCAACGTCAGCAAGGCCAAGGCTGCGACAGCAGACAGTTGCATTCGAGCGCGTGGTACAGCCCGCAGCGCCTGATGCAGCGTCGCGGTGCCGACATACAACAGGTACGTGAGCACGAGCGGCGCGAGCATGCCGTACGTGCGCAAATAGATGTGGTCGAACCAAAGCAATCCCGCTACGGCGATCAGACCCAACGGCACGAGCAGGCCCGGACTTCGACGGGAACGTTGAAATTCCCACACGCAGAGCGCGCCCGTACATAAGGTCAGCGTCAAAGCGATTTCGAGATTCAGCGCGGGAATCTCCAAGGCCTCCACGCCCTCCCCGCTCGCAAGCTGACGCGCGAGATCGTGCGCGAACGGGAAGACGGCCCCCAGCACGATGAACCCTGTGACCGATCCGTAGCGCCCCAGCATACGGTCGATGCCAAACAGTAAGGTCCAAGGAAGGCAAAGCAGCACGGCGGCACACGCTGCAAGACCCGAGGCGTATACCCATTCTTGTGCGGGGCGACTTGTAAACTCTGCCGTCAGCGCGTTCTGCGCTGCGATCAACAAGAGCGCAGCAAACCCGCACAGCGTCCAATAGCTCAGCACGAGCGGTAGTAGCGGCTCGCTAGGCGTGGGCTTGGCGCTAACTTTGCTTTTTACGGGCGGAACGCGCGGCACGCGCGACACGAAAACCTCCGGCGGGCTCAGCGCGGCTCGAACTTGAGGACGCCGTGTAGCACGTGCTCGAGCTGGTCTGCCCGCCAAAGCTCCCACACGACGGCAAGGCTGCCATCATCGAGCTGAAAATCTCGGCCGACCAGGCGCGTAGTCTCGCCTTTGAAGTTGCCGCGCCAGAACATGGCCCGGCCAAAACCGATGCCGTTGCCCCAAAAGCCGGCTTCGAAAAAGTGGTGATTCTCGTTGCGCGTGCGCTCGATGTGAATGTTGCGCGTGACGGCCCCGCTCAGCTTCACGTCTTGCGTGCAGCGATACTGCGTAATCGGCGTGTGCTCCCAGTTGACCGTCGTCAAACCCACGAGCTTCTGGTCGGGCGTATACGTCTCGAGCTCACCGCGAAACATGCCGGGCGTTTTGCGCGGCAAGATGTGCACGTCTTTGGAGTGCGCGATCTCGTCTTCACGATACTCTGCGATAAGCTTCTGCGTATCGGCGTTGGTTTCGTAGTCGCGACTCAAACGGTATAGTCCCGTGATCACGCAGACCAGCGTATTACCCTCGTAGGCCACGTTGGAGTACGCCTGCAGTTGCTCGCCGGGCAGGAGCTGCACCGTGACGCGATTGTCGGTGGACCAAGGCACGCAGTAGTCGTTGCCGAGAATCAACGTACCGTAAGGGTAGCCCGCGCCAAAAAAGTCCGGACCGTCGTATACGCGCTTGTTCTCGACGTGCTTCACGCGCAGAAGATGCGTGGGCGTTTCGAGACGCGCGCGCAGACGACCAAAACAGTTCAGCTTCGTGTCCACGCGGATCAGGTGTTGACCATCCTTGTCGACGAAGATGGAGCGATCGGCCTGGGTATAACCCTGCCACTGCCCATCGTGATCGTACACACCCGGACAACCGTGCCAGATGCCCTCGACCTGCTTGTGCCACTTCTCCGAAAGGTCGCTCTCGTGCGCAGACATTTAAGGCTCCTTATAAGGAACCCACGCTATCACGCACAGCGTCATTTAGCACCCGCCGATATAGAGCGACGTGCCCGTCCAACACCGTAAGGTGGACGAACTACGGTTGCTGCGGCGCTCGTGCCCTCACCCCAGCCCTCTCCCATGCGATGGGAGAGGGAGGGGCGTGGTGTGCAGTGATATATCGGGGCAACTGACGGGCGACGGGTTGAGTGCGACGCAAGGATCGATATCGGAGGGTTCGACCTACACCGGTAAGCCTTGCGCGTTCTTCTCCCTCTCCCACTCAGTGGGAGAGGGCTGGGGTGAGGGGCACGAGCGCCGCAGCAACTACTTAGTAGTTGCGTCGGCCCAGCCTGTTGCATGCGCCACCATGAAATTGATGTCGGCTTGCAGACGCTGGAACTTCCACACGCCATTGCGGCGGGTATAGGCATCGTTGTACTGCGCCATCAACCACGAAGCCTCCGGGCCTTTTTCGCCCTTGAGCGTGCATGGTTCGATGATCTGCCACTCGCCCTTGGCCGAGTTGCCATCTTCGCCGATTTCGATGCGCTCATTGATCACGTAGTGACGCGCCCACAAGAACGACGTCGACACCTGCGCGAAGAACGCGCCGATGGCTTCGGGTCCCTTGTGCTCACCGAACTGCGGACCTGCGTCCCACACCGCATCGTCCCAGAACAACGTCTTGAGCTTGGCGGGGTTGTAGTTCTCGTCGCAGTACTTGGCGTACGTGTGCTTCAACTTGCGGATGGCCTCGAGGGACTCGAGCCGATCGATGCGTTTTTCGAGATCGCTGCTCATAGAAGCTCCTTATCCGCGCTTGTAAAGGCCGAGTTGCTCGACGGCATGGGCGACGCGCAACACCTTGACGTCGTCGAAGTGCTTGCCCACGATCATGAGACCCACGGGCAGTCCATCGACCTTACCGCATGGCACGCTGATGGCCGGATGACCGGTGGCATCGAACGGACAGGCGTTGACGTGGTAGTTGAACGTCTCGAGTAGGTAGCTGTCCGGGGTAGCGGGCTCGGTGATTTTCATCGCCTTGCCGGCCGGTGCCAACGTCGGCATCACGAGCACATCGTATTCGCTGAGCGCCGCGTCATAGGCGCGGCGCAACTTGAGCGATAGATTTTGCGCCTTCGCGTAGTAACGACCCTGGTAGCGATCGTACATGTAGTCGCCCATCAAGACCGTAAGCTTGCAAAGGTCAGAGTAGTTGTCTGCCTCGGCCTTGCGCGCGCGTCCGAATGCCGTCATCGCACCGGTGGGGTAGTACCCCTTATGCCCAGGCAAGAAGCCATTGCCTGCGAATACCTGCATACCGATACCTTCGATGAACAGCGGCAAGTAGATGGCGCCACCATCGAGATGCATGGGTACGCTTATCTCTTTGACAGCCGCGCCCGCTTTTTCGAGCTTGTGCGTGGCATCGCGCACGACTGATTCGCACTCGGCGGCATCCTTCAAAATCTCGGAAAGGCCCATCAGAGCGGCCCAACCAAAGCCCTCTTTCAGCACGCCGATCTTGAGACCCTTGGCATCGCCCGTGAGCGCCTTGGTGTATTCGACGGTCTTGATCTCGCCCGTCTGGCGCGGATCACGATCGGCATCACGACCCGCAATCACTTCAAGCAGTAGCGCTGTATCTGCAACTGTCTTGCAAATAGGGCCGCAGTGATCGAGCGAATTTTCGAGCGGCAGCACACCCGTATAAGGCACCAGACCGTAAGTAGGCTTGAGGCCGACCACGCCGCATTGCGCGGCGGGCAAACGAATCGAGCCACCCTGATCGGCACCAAGCGAGAAATCAACCTCGCCGGCGGCCACGAGCGCTGCGCTACCCGATGACGAGCCACCCGCGCTGTACGCAGGATTGACAGGATTGCGCACCGGCTGTGGAATCGAGCCGACTGATCCGCCGCTCAAACATAAGTCCTCGCAGGTCGACTTGCCGACGATCTCGCCACCGGCATCGAGGATGCGCGTGACGACGGTCGCGTCGATATCGGGCACGTAGTTCTCGACCACGGCCGAGCCTGCCGCCATCGGCACACCCGCGACACAGATCGGATCTTTGACCACGATCTTCTTGCCCGCGAGCTTACCGTTAGAGGCGCCCTTCACCGAGCATTTGCGGGCCCAAGCGTTGTACGGATTCTCCGCAGCATCAGGCGTATAACCCGGCGTGCGCGGGTATTTCACTTCAAGCGGCTCATCGGGCAGTTGCGCAAGCCGGCGATATCCCGCGAGCGAGCCATCGATCAGACCTTGGAACCACGTGGCCTGCTCATCATCGAGCGTGAAGCGATACTTCTTCGCGATGTCTTTGAGCTCGTCGGTCGTCGGTGGAATTACGCCACCCGTCATCCTGCGCATGGGGCGCCTCCTAGTGGGTGCGCACCGTAGGCCAAATGGGCAGCGAAAATCAAGCACGGTCTACCACGGGGTAGATTCACTAACCGTTCGGACAGTTAGCTTTCCATAGCAAATTCAACATCTTGAAGGGGGATGTTCCTTCCCTACCTTGGAACACATGGGATGTTGACGGGCGCTGCAGCACGCGACAAGAGCGCTAGCTGTGATCACCGCCGGGCGTCTGCGCAGCATCATCACGATCGCCTTGCCGATCATCTTCGCGATGGCGTCGCAAAACGTCGTCAATCTCGTGGACACGTACATGCTCGGCAGCCTCGGAGATAACGCCCTGGCGGCCGTGGGCATTGCCAGCTTTGCAAACTTCATGACCAGCGCGCCCATCATCGGCCTGAGCGCAGGTGTGCAAGCGATGGCCGCACGCCGCGTAGGCGAAGGCAGTCACGATCAAGCGGCGCTGCCTCTCAATGGCGGTCTGCTGATCGCAGTCGTGTTCGGCGTGCCGTGGATCTTGTGCATCGCACTCGGCGCGCGCTTTTGGTTTCCCGCCTTGACGAGCAGCGATGAAGTCGCGCGCGTGGGCCTCCCTTACCTTTACTGTCGATTGGCCGCCACCTTACTCGTCGGCATCAATTTTTCGTTTCGCGGCTTTTGGAATGCCACCGGGCGCTCGACCTTTTACATGGCGACGCTCGTCTGCATGCACGCGCTGAACATCTTCTTCAACTGGGTGTTCATCTACGGCAACTTGGGCGCGCCCAAGCTCGGTGTGCTCGGCGCAGGCATGTCCAATGCCCTGGCGACGGCGGCCGGCACCGCGCTCTACTTCGGCTTGGCCATGACTAATGCCCGAAAACAAGGCTTTTTGCGCGGCATTCCCAGCGCCGAAACGTTGCGCACCATGTTGCGACTCAGTCTGCCCAACAGCATCCAGCAGCTGTTCTTTGCGGCAGGCATGACGACACTGATGTGGATCCTGGGACGCTCAGGGACCCACGCCGTCGCTGCGAGCAAGGTGTTACTCGACCTCGTGCTGGTTGCGTTATTGCCAGCCATGGGCTTCGGCCTCGCGGGCACGACCCTCGTCAGCCAGGCGCTCGGTCGAGGCGACCCTCAGGATGCCAAGCATTGGGGCTTGGACGTCGCGAAAACTGCCTTCGTAGTCGTCACGCTGATCGCGCTGCCGGCCGCCCTGTTTCCCGATCTCGTGCTCGGCTATTTCTTACATTCCGAAGAGTCATTGAGTCTTGCGCGCCTACCCTTACGGTTGGTGGCCACGACCATGGGGCTCGATGCCATCGGCATGGTGATGCAAAACTGCCTGCTCGGCGCCGGTGACAGTCGCCGTGTCATGGCCGTGTCCCTAGTCATGCAGTGGGGCCTGTTCCTGCCTACGGCGGCCGTGCTGGTCCTGGTGCTCGGCATGGGCATGCTGCCGGTTTGGGTGCTGCAAGCCTGTTATCGCGGCAGCGTGGCCATGGTCTTTCTCGCGATGTGGCAGCGCGAGCGGTGGATCGGTATTCGGATGTAAGTCCTGTCGGTGCTAACGAGCGCAAACCCGATCGCTTGGGTTACGCTTCAAGGCCGCTTGCTACTCTTGGGTACATCCGGTAGCGTCGTTAGACTCCGTGCCGAAAGCTGTCCCAGGTGAGCCTTCCAAATTCTGAAAGTGAACCTCCCATGAGCCCGGCCCGCGAGCTTTGCTTCAGGACCATCGATGCCATCAGCGCGCGCTTCCCGGAGCTGAAAGAGATCCGGCCAGAAGGTAAGGCCTTCCGTTTGCTTGCCACGTCGCAAAGCCCCGAAGCGGGTGCCGTGCGCGTATGGAACGGCGAGCGCATCGCACGCATGGTCTACATCGGCTTGCGCAACGAGCAGCCTGTGCGCGGTGGCAGCGGCGGCACGATGCTGCTCGATTCGCACATGCTGTTTGCGTTCACGCCCAAAGAGAGCGCCATCCCGCACTTCACGCTCGATTCGGTGCACGCCGGACCTTACCTTGCGTTCCACCTCGACTTGATTCCGCGCGTCGATCTCGGCGCCAACCTCGGCTACATGGACGCGGTTTACGGTGGTGTCATCAACGAGGCACAGGCCCAGGCGAAGAAGGTCGAAGGCTTTACGCCCGCACCACTTTCGTCGCGTCAGCTCGCGGTCATGTCGCCGTGGATGCTGGCCAACCGCGTCTCCGGGGAAGCGTTCGCGAAGATTCCCGTGCTGTCGTATCTCGACCAGTGGTCGCGGCTCGTGGAGCAAGGCTTACCCGCGGCAGCCACCGAGGGTTTGACCGGCAGTGACTTTGCCCGCCGCGATCAGCAGAATCGCTCGGTACTGTTCAACAAGGTCGTGGACCCGGTCTGGGTGCAGATCGAAGCCATGATCGGTGCCGATGTGGGCGAAGAGCTGCGCACGTTACTGCGCCGCCAGGACCGCGAAGTCTGATCGGAAGCGTGGGAGAACCATCATGAAGACAGTCATCATCACCGGCAGTACGCGCGGCATCGGTCTCGGGCTCGCCCTTGAGTTTCTCAAGCGCGGGCACAACGTCGTGATAAGCGGCCGATCGCAAGACAGCGTCGACGCGGGCCTTACCAAGCTCAACGAGTTTGGTAATCGCGTGATCGGCGTGCCATGCCAAGTACACAAGTACGATCAAGTGCAGGCGCTGTGGGATTCGGCGGTCACGCGCTTTGGTAAGGTCGACATTTGGATTAGCAACGCGGGCATCTCGAACGAGAACGCGCTGCAGCCCTTTTGGGAAGCCTCACCCGAGACGCTCAGCAACGTCACCACCACGAATCTGCTCGGCAGCATGTACTGCGCGCGAGTCGCCTTGGCCGGCTTTATCAAGCAGAACAGCGGCCAGCTTTACAACTTCGAAGGTTTTGGATCGAACGGTAAGATGTTCCGTACGGGTCTGACACCTTACGGTGCTACCAAATCTGCCATTCGCTACCTTACCCGCGCCCTGGCCAAGGAAGTGGCGAAGACCAACGTGCAGGTCGGTGCCCTCAGCCCTGGCATCGTCGTCACGGATCTTTTGCTTTCGGCCTATCATGAGCATCCGCAAGAGCTCACGAAGGCCAAGAAGATCTTCAACATCTTGGCCGATCACGTCGAGACGGTGACTCCGTACTTGGTGGAGCGGGTGCTTGCGAACGACAAGAACGGCCAGCTCATCGCGTGGCTGACTACCGGTAAGGTACTCGGTAGATTTGCTACCGCTGGTTTCAAGAAGCGCGACTTGTTCTCAGAGGCGGTCCCGCCTCGCGCCGCGAAGGCCACAGCAGCCGCCGGCATACGTCCGCCTGCGGAGTAAGATCGCCCCATGCTCCTTGCGTTTTAGGCGTCTCAAGTCTACGCACCACCCATGGCGATGAGTGCAGACTTATTCAAGGCCGCGATGGGACAAATGGCCAGCGGCGTCACTGTGATCACGATGCGCGCGGGCGAAGAAGACCACGGGTTTACCGCATCTTCTTTCACGAGCGTCAGCATCGATCCTATGTTGGTGCTGGTATGCGTGGTCAAAGCGCAGCGCAGCCATGCGCTTATCGAAGAAGCCAAACACTTTGCGGTCAATATCCTCAGCACCGGACAAAAGGAGCTAGGGATGCGCTTTGCGAGCAGTAAGCTCACGGACCGCTTTGCAGGCGTAGACACTACGCGAGCCATCACGGGGGCCGCAATCTTACCTGGCAACCTCGCTTGGGTAGATTGCCGACTCAGGGATGCCTTTCCTGGCGGCGACCATACCATCTTTGTTGGTGAGGTGGTGGCGGGCGAAGCGCCCGGCGGGCAGGACCCGCTCACCTACTACAACCGTCAGTGGGGAAAGTTCGCAACATGACGCTGCCAGCATCTTACAGAAAGCTTGTCGCGACGGGCTATAGCCGCAACTTTCGCTCGGTAGCGCGCATCGTCGATGTGTCGCTCGCAGAACCAGGTCCGTTCGATGTGGTGGTCAAGAATCGCTACGCGGGCGTGAACGCGTCGGATGTGAACATCAGCGCGGGGGTATACCTATCGGGAACCATACCTTTCGATCTCGGCGTCGAAGCTGTAGGTCATGTGGTCGCCAAGGGTGACAAAGTCACCCATCTGCAGATTGGTCAACCCGTATTGACTTTCTCGCCCGGTGGCGGCTACCGCGAATATCAGAGCGTCGGCTCCATGATGGCGATTCCGGTGCCCGAAGCCACCAAGGAAGCACTGAGCCTGGGCGTGAGCGCACTGACGGCCTCGATCGGACTCAGCGAAGTCGGCGAGATGAAGAAGGGCGAAACGGTGCTCGTGACGGCAGCCGCAGGCGCCACCGGCAGCTACGCGGTGCAAATCGCCAAGGCAGCCGGCAATCACGTCATCGGGACGTGTGGCGGGGCAGACAAGGCCGCCATGCTGAAGGAGCTCGGCTGCGATCGGGTGATCGACTACAGGCAAGAGTCGCTGGATGACGTGCTCACGAAGGAGTACGCCCGCGGCTTGAACCTCGTCTACGAAAGCGTGGGCGGCGAGATGTTCGATACGGCAGTCAAGCATCTGGCGATTCGCGGACGCTTGCTCGTGGTCGGCTACATCTCTGAATATGACGCTGGGGCAAAGCCCGTGCTGTTGCCGCGCATCTACGAGAAGCTCTTGTGGAAAAGCGCGCAGGTGCGTGGTTTCTTACTTTCGCATTACGCAGACCGTATGGGTCCGCATCTGTTCGGTTTGATCGACAAGCTCAAAAAAGGCGAGCTGCGTGCACTGATTGACGTCGCTGACTATGAGGGTCTCGAATCCGTTTGCGACGCAGTGGAAGCACTGCATGCTGGCAAGAACACCGGTAAGGTTATCGTACGCTTCGAGTAAGGGAGGCATGATGCAAACACCACTAGGGATAGGCACGAACGCAGGGCCCACGCGGCAAGTTCGCATTGCGGGCAAAGGCGACATCAAGCTTCCATGCTTGATCCGCGACCAAAGCACGATGACAGCGTTCTTTCGCGCGCCCACGTCCGAAGTCAAGAAGCTCTTACCTTCGAAGAAGCTGCGCCTGATCGAGCTGACCAAGGGCACCACCCTGGTAGGTTTTGCATGCAGCGAATATCGACAGGTGGAAGGTTTAGACGACTATCGCGAGGTGGGTGTGATGTTGCCGGTCCGCTATGCGCCGCGCTTCGACATTCCCATCTTGCCCATGCTGGCGCCGCAGATTTTTCGGGATGCCGGCTATTACTTTCATCGCATGCCGCTCACGAGTCCGGAGGCTTACGAGCTCGGCCTCACAGTGCACGGCTTGCGCAAGGTGCTCGCGGACATTCGCTTTGCCGATGAGGGCACGCGCAAGCGCTGCACGGTGGACATCGAAGGCAAGCGCCTGCTTGAGCTCGTGGTCAAAAAGGCGCGCCCGCGTACCACCAAGATGACTACGCAGACTTATACATTCCTAAACGGTAAGATCCTGCGCACGCCCGTGCCCTCGCGCGGCCAGATGGGAATGATCCGCGGCAGGGACTCCGCATTCCTCACGCTGGGCGAGCACTACATGGCCGACGAGCTGCGCGCCCTGCGCATGTCGAGCACACCGATTTTCGCGATGTATAGTGAGCCCATCGAGAGCGTGCTCTGCGCACCAGCCGAGACGCTGCCCGCCTAGACCTAGACGGCGCCCTACTCCGCGTCTTGCACGATGATCAGAACCTGATCGGCCTCAACTTGCTGTCCGACTTTCACGGACACTTGCTCGACCGTGCCTGCCACCGCTGCCGTAATCGAATGCTCCATCTTCATGGCTTCCATCACGAGCAAGCGCTGGCCCTTCTCGACCTTCTGTCCCGCCTCGACGTCGATCTTCACGATCTTACCGGGCATGGGCGCCACGCAACCGCCTTCGGGAACGGCGGAATCGAGATCCGGAAAGCGCGGCACTTCATGGAAGGTGACCGCGCGTCCGTTTACTTGCACGAAAATGCGACTGCCTTCGACCACCACACGATAGCGCCTACGCAAGCCTTCAAGCTCGAGCACGAGATCGTCCGCTTCACGCGAGACGAGCAACGCCTCGGATTTGAAAGCGCCCGACGCTACGCGGAAGCGGCCTTTGCCGGCGTCGCCGTAGCTCACGACCACCTTCCGCTCGGCGATGGTCAATTCCACTGACTGATCGCGCCACAGATTGTTGCGATAGCCGGCGCGCACCGAAGGAGCCTTAGCGTGCGCACGACGAGCAGCTTGCAGATGCAAAGCCGCGGCGATGCTGCAATCGCGAACCAGTAAGGGATCGATGCCCGCCTGCAGCTCGGCCTGCATGTGCTGCTCGATGAAGTGCGTATGGATGTTGCCGGCCACGTATTCCGGATGACGTAAGGTCGCGATCAAGAATTCGCGGTTGGTTTCGATGCCGTGAACACTCAGGTTCTCGAGTGCGTAGATCATGCGCTGCGTGGCTTCGATGCGCGTACCGCCTTTGGTCACGATCTTCGCGATCATCGGGTCGTAAAAGATGCTGATCTCCGAGCCGCGCTCGATGCCTGAATCCACGCGCAGCCAATCGACGCTGTCTGGGATGTTCCAATCTACGAGCTTGCCCGATTGCGGCAAGAACTGATGCTTGGGATCCTCGGCATAAATACGACATTCCACGGCCGCGCCGGTCATGGTCACGCCTCCCTGGTCGTAGCCAAGCGGCTCACCGCGCGCGACGCGAATCTGCTCACGCACCAGATCGATGCCCGTGATGCATTCGGTGATCGGATGCTCAACCTGCAGGCGCGTGTTGACTTCAAGGAAGTAGAACTGCCCGCCGCCGACGATGAACTCGACCGTGCCGGCATTCGAGTAACCGATCGCCTTGCCGATCGCGACGGCAGCGTTGCCCATCTTCTCGCGCGTTTCTGGCGTGAGCGCGAGCGAGGGCGTCTCTTCGATGATCTTCTGATGGCGGCGCTGAATCGAGCATTCGCGCTCGAACAAGTGCACCAGGTTGCCGTGTTGATCGCCGAGAATTTGGATCTCCACGTGGCGCGGATTGTCGATGTACTTCTCGATGATCAACGTGTCATCGCCGAACGCACCCAATGCTTCGCGCTTGGCGCCTTCGATCGCCTGCTCGACCTCTTCGGCCGCGCGACACACGCGCATGCCCTTACCACCACCACCGGCGCTGGCTTTGATCAGGACCGGGAAACCGATTTTCTTGCACTCGGCCGCGAGTAGCTTGGGATCCTGATCCTTACCGTTGTAACCGGGCACCACGGGCACGCCGGCCGCCATCGCAGTTTCTTTGGCTTCGCGCTTCAGGCCCATCGAACGAATCGCGCTGGGCGATGGGCCAATGAAGATGATTTCGGCCTTGGCGCAGGCTTCCGCAAACACTTCGCGCTCGGACAAGAAACCAAAGCCCGGATGGATCGCATCCGCACCCGTGCGCTTGGCTGCGTCGATGATCTTGTCGATGACGAGGTAGCTCTCGGCAGAAGGTGAAGCGCCGATGTGCACGGCTTCGTCTGCGAGTTTGACGTGCGGCGCATTGGCATCCGCATCGGAGAACACGGCCACCGTCGAAATACCCATGCTGCGGCAGGTACGCATCACGCGAACGGCAATCTCACCGCGGTTGGCGATCAGGATCTTGGAAATACGCTTCATGATGTGACCTCTAGTGCCTGAAGACGCCCCAGCTCGTGGTGCCTTGAACTTCGCGGTTGTGGGCGATCGAAAGACAAATCGCGAGCACGTCGCGGGTATCGCGAGGGTCAAGAATGCCGTCGTCCCACAGACGCGCGGTGGCGAAGAATGGCTCGGATTCGTTTTCGATCTGCTGCTCGAGCATCATCTTCATGACCGTAAGCTTTTGCTCGTCGACCTTTTCGCCCTTCTTGTCCGCAGCCTGACGCTGAATGATGTCGAGCACGCCCGCCAGTTGTCGACCACCCATCACGCTGATGCGGTGGTTGGGCCAGGTGAACAAGAAGCGCGGATCGTAAGCACGACCCATCATGCCGTAGTTACCAGCGCCGTAACTTGCGCCGATCATGATCGTGATCGCAGGCACAGTGCTGTTCGAGACGGCGTTGATGAGCTTGGCGCCATTCTTGATGATGCCCTCTTGCTCGTACTTCTTGCCGACCATGAAGCCGTTGATGTTCTGCAAGAACAGGAGCGGAATGTTGCTCTGATTGCAGAGTTGAATGAACTGCGCGCCCTTGTTGGCAGACTCCGAAAAGATCACGCCGTTGTTGCCCAGGATGCCGATCGGATAGCCGTGAATGAAGGCCCAACCGCAAATCAGCGTAGAGCCATACATCGCCTTGAACTCACTGAAGCGCGAGCCATCCGTCAAACGCGCGATCACTTCACGCACGTCGAACGGAACCTTCACGTCGGCGCTTACCAACCCGAGTAGCTCGCTCGGATCGTACTTGGGCGGCTCTACTTCGCGCGACGGGCCGGGACCCTGCTTCTTCCAGTTGAGGTGCGCGATGATCTCGCGGCCGAGCCGAATCGCATCGACCTCGTTCTGCGCAAAATAGTCAGACACGCCGCTCACGCGACTGTGCATCTCTGCGCCGCCCAGCTCTTCGTGATTGGTATCTTCACCGGTTGCCATCTTCACCAGCGGCGGACCGGCGAGATAAACCTGAGCTTGTTCCTTCACCATCACGGTGTAGTCGCTCATGCCTGGAATGTAGGCACCACCCGCCGTGGACGAACCGAACACCAAGCACACCGTCGGCGCCTTCTGCTCGCTGCGGCGCGTCAGATCGCGAAAGCCCCGGCCACCCGGCACGAAGATCTTCGACTGATTCGGCAGGTCCGCGCCGGCCGATTCCACCAGATTGATGCTCGGCAGGCGATTCTTCTCGGCGATGTCCGAGATGCGCGCGCTCTTTTGCACGCCCAGCTCACTCACCGCACCGCCCTTCACCGTGGCTTCGCTGGCGGTGATCACGCACTCGACGCCGCTGACTACACCCACGCCACCTACCAAGCCAGCGCCCGGCGTTTGCCCAGACATGCCGTTGGCCGCGAGCGCTGCGATTTCGAGAAAGTAAGCGTCCCGATCGAGGAGCATCTCGATGCGCTGGCGCGGCAGGAGCTTGCCCTTGTCCTCGTGGCGTTTGTTGTACTTCTCACCTCCGCCATCGTTGGCCTTGGCGAGTGCGGCGCGCAGTTTGTCGAGCTGCTTTACGAAAGCTTGCTCGTTCTGCTTGAACTGATCGCTGGTCGTATCGGCTTTACTGCGGATGACCGGATAGGCCTGGCTGTCCATCGCGTGCCCTCTGTAGCCTCGGCCTCCGCATCGTAACCCTCGACGATTGCTCAGGGCTTTGGCTTGAGCCCACCTCCTAGCACCCTGAATGGAGATTCACAACGAAAAATGAATGGCCATTCAGCGCGAACTAAGCGCACATTGGCGCCTTTTTTCGGGCTGTATTTTGCTAGAGACGCGCGCTCTCCGGATCCATAGGATGCAAGTAGAACTGCTCCCCTGACCGTCACGCAGGTTTACTTTTCACGGCGTCTTTATCGCGATATCGCGTGAGCCGCCTTCCCCCCTGCGCGGCACTGAACGGTGTTGCACATGTCGACAGCTTCGCTACCGACCCGAGAAAAGCTCAAGCCCGCTCCAGTGAGTGAGCTCGGGATCGCAGAACCGTCAGATCAGGAGCTAGTCGAACGCGCCCAACGTGGCGACCCCTGGGCGGAAGAAGCGCTGTTTCGACGTCACGTTGCTAAGGTCGGCCAGGTCGCCACCCGTTTGCTAGGTCGCACCCCAGAAGCCGACGACGTGATCCAAGACGCCTTCGTGATAGCCCTCGAGCAATTGCCCAAGTTGCGCGAGGGCGCGGCATTTCGTGCCTGGTTGTTGCGCATCGTCGTGCATCAGGCTCACCGTCGCTACCGCAAGCGCAGAATGCTGAATCGCCTAGGCTTCGTCTCCAACGAAGACGCCGACACGCTCAGCAGCCAGATGCGCGATGACGCTCAACCTGAGCTTCTCCTCGAGCTCAAAAAGCTCGATGGCGTGCTCACGCGCCTCGGACCTAAGGAACGTTTCGCGTGGGTGCTGCGTCACGTTGAGGGATACCAGCTAGAAGAGGTTGCAGACGCGTGTGAGTGTTCCCTCGCTACTGTGAAGCGTTGGATTGCCAAGGCCGATGAGCGCGTGCGAAAGCACGTACGCATTGAAGCGGATTCAGGATTGAAGGATGCGTGACCGCAGAACATCGGGGCTACCCAGGCCCCTCGGCGAGGCGCTCAAGCCTTCCGTCGATCGTGTCCGCGAAGAGCGGCTGTGGACGCAAATCCGTGCGCGTCGCGCCAACGGCTTAGGTGGACACTCAGAGCCGCCGCGCGCTGGACAGTATCTGCCCGCGCCGGTTTCCCGCGTCCTCAAGAGCGATGACTCCGTCAGCGAACGATCGCGTTTGTGGCGTGGCATCCGCGCACGTCAGCATCAGGCGGACAAGGCACGTTCGACTGCGCGCACCTTCAAGCTGCCGGCGCTGGGCTTTGGCTTGGCCGTTGCGATGGCAGCCCTGTTGGTCTTCACCGGACTGGTGCCGCTTTCACCGCAGGTCGCCGCTCCCGCCGCGCAACCTAAGCCGCTGATGTTGGCGGGTGGAGCCCCCGTGCGCACCGTCGATGCCACGGTTGCGGCCAAGGTTCTCAAGCTTACCGACGCGTCCGAGATTCGTTTGGCCAAGGGTGCGCAACTTGAGCCGCTGCTTTCATCGGGGTCACGCTTCGAGCTGTTGTTGCGCCAGGGCAGTGCCGAGTTCTCGGTCACGCCGGGTGGACCGCGACGCTGGGTAATCGAAGCAGGTCTCGCAACGGTTGAAGTTGTGGGGACCGTGTTCCGCGTCAACCGTAGCCAGCACGGCGTCGAGGTTTCTGTCACGCACGGTACGGTCATCGTACGCGGCGAAGGCGTGCCGGATCACGTGCAGAGACTGACCGCGGGCCATTCGATTGCGGTCGTGCAAAAGCCGGTCGCGGTGGCTCCCATCCCCGTGGCCGCGCCCGTCGCGCCGGTCGCCGCGCCGGCGCCGGAAAGAACGCTCGAGCTTGGCGAGATCAAGCTCACAGCTCCGCCTGAAGCACACGCTGTGTCGATGGCGCGTCAAACACTCAACGCACCCGCACACGAAGCAGCCTGGCGCGGACATTTGGAGCAGGGCGAGTTCGCCACGGCTTATGCAGCGCTGGGTGACAAGGGCCTATTGCGCGAGGTTATGCACACCGACGACCCCCAGCGCTTGCTCGAGCTTGCGGACGTTGCGCGTTTGTCGGGTCATCCCGGTGCAGCCGTCAAGCCGCTTGACCGATTGATCGCGCTTCATGCAGACAGCCCGCACGCGGCGCTTGCAGCCTTTACCTTGGGCCGTGTGTATTTGGATCAGCTCAAGCAGCCAGCCGATGCGGCCAAGGCGTTTGAGCAGGTGATAGGCATGCATCCGCCGCATGCGCTGCTCGCAGATTGCCACACGCGCTTGGTCGAAGCTTACGCACGCGCAGGCGACCTCGAGAGTGCGGAACGGGCCGCCGCGCGCTATCGCACGTTGTTTCCCACCGGTCGGCAACTGTCCGACCTATCGGTCTGGACCCAACCTTGATGCGAACAGTTTCTGGTTTCGTTTTCGCCCTGCTCAGCGCGGGGTTGACCTTACTATGGGTTGCGCCCTCCACTGCTGAAGCACAGCAGATGCCGGCCTTGCCCACGGGCGTACGCCTGGTGCTCGCCCGCTGCGACAGCATCGTCGACCGTAAGAGTCTGCTCGAGCAGCTACGCATCGAGCTGTTGTCGATTGGCGTGGTCGACATCGACATCGTCGATCCGGAAACGGGCTCCTCGACGAGAAATGCAAGTAATGCGGATCGCATCGCCACGCTCCACGTGTACTTCCCGGAGTGCGACAACGACGCGGGGCTCGTGAACTTGCGCATTTCCGACAGGCTTACGGCCAAGTACATGGAGCGCGCGCTGGTGGTGAGCGATGTCGTTGCGAACGCGCGGCCGCGTGCGGTGGCGCTCGCCATCGTCGAGCTGTTGCGCGCCAGCTGGCTTGAGCTCGTCTTGCAGCCGCAAAACGAAAACGATAGCGGGCCATCGAACGAAGTCCGGAGTCGGCTGGTCACCCACCTCAAAGAAAAGACGGTGGACGAATCGGACGACCGTAAGACGCCAGAAGAGCGCGCCAAGGAAATCGACGCGGCGCGTACGGCGCAGGAAGAAACCGCGCGTGATCAGCGCTGGGACAAAAAGCGCCTCGAGTGGTTGGCGGGTGCGCGCCTGTTCCCGCAGGGCGGCGCGGGAGACTTGTCGACCACCGTCAGCATGTCGCTGGCCATGAACCGTAAGCTGCGCTTACACATCGGTGGCATCGCGGCTGGTGGCGGCGTGAGCCCTCAGGTCATCGCTGGGGATACGAGCTTGGAAGTGCATACCTTCGAAGCGGCAGGACGTTTGGGCTTGGCATTGGCAGGTGGCAGCGATCCTGAGATCGAAATCTTGCCGGCGGTCGAAGTAGGCTGGGCGCGCTTGACCGGCGGGGGACTACGCGAGCTCAACCGTGCGTTGGCGATTGGTGGTCTGCACTCAACGTTGCGCACGAGCATCGCTAAGGGTGTGGATGGCATCTTCGGTGCGCAGGTAGGGTACGTGCTCACGCCCGTCGAGAGAAGCAGCAACGGGCGAAATCTGGGCGGCTTCGCGGGCCCCGTAATCGGCGTGACGGTGGGCCTTGCGGGCATTCTCTAGAACTCGCTGCAAGCCTCGCCGCAAGCGCCGTAGCCTCGCGGCAACACAAAGTAAGCCTTGCGCGCAATCGCTGTGAACACGCCCACGCAATGGTGCATTCGTGTTGCGCGGAGTCACCACAAAAGCCGATGCTTGTCTTCGGACATTGCAACGTGATGGCTGCTGAGAGGGAGGTTTCCGAGCTATCGCGCCAATGTCTAGCGCTATGTTTCAGGCACTTTTAGCGTCGTTTGACGTTGACTGCGGCATGAAGGGTTGCGCTGAAAACACAGTGAAAACCGCAACAAAAACCTAAGTACCTTGCGGACGAGCCTCGCGGTTCGGCCCAGTCAAGTCTGGGGCACGTGACTTAGTCACGGCCTTACGCCGGCGGTGCCCAAATCCCGCCGGCTTTCGTTTTTAAGCCCACCAGCCACCTTACTGTGCCAACCGACCTTACTGTGTTGAACGCTGCAGCTCGGGCATCACTTCGCGCGCAAACAAGCGCATGCTCGCCTCCGCGTCTTGGTAGGGCATGCCGCCGTAAGCGAAAACCGCATTAAAGCCCGTGCAGCCAATGCGCGCTTGAATCTCACGGGCTTTGACGGTGCATTGTTCCGGCGTGCCCCAGACTTGCACCTGGGTAAACGCGTCGGCTGCTCTGTCGTTGCCGGTCTTGGCCAGACTGTCGCGGATGCGTTTGTAGTAGTCGTAGCCGCGCGTGCTCGCGAGCTCGTCTGAGTCGAAACGGTAATGGTCGATTGTCGACTTGTAATAGACGCCCGCGTAGCGATGGGCCAGCTCGCGCGCGCGTTCGGGATCCTTGTCGCAGAACACCCAAGCGGCCGCGATCGGTGGCGGCGGCTCCGCGTGGTGCACGGAACGGAACACATTTGCGTAGTCGCTCAGCTCATCGGCTACTTGCGCCCAAGGTTTTTGCGGAATGACCATGATGCCGAGCCCGAGCTTGGCCATGATCGGCGCCGCTTCCGGCGATAGCGTGCCTGCGTAACTGCGGCCCTTGAACGAAGCGTAAGGTCCGGGACGCAACTCGCGCCGTGCTTGCTTCACGTGCACGCCCGCGTATTCGGCCACACCTGTTTCGAGTGCGCTCAACAGCATCTCAGTGCCTTCGATGAACATCTCGCGGGAAGACTCCATGGCCTTTCCAAAGCCTTCGAACTCCACCTTGGCTGCGCCGCGACCTAGGCCCAGCACCACGCGGCCCTTCGACATGTGATCGAGCACGAGCACGTTCTCCGCCACGCGTAGCGGATCGTGCCAAGGCAGCACCACCACCATGCTGCCGAGCTTCACGCGTTCGGTGCGCGACGCGACCCACGTGAGAAGCTGCAGCGGATCGGGAATCAGCATGTAGTCCGTGAAGTGATGCTCAGTCGTCCAGACCGAATCGAAACCAAGCGGCTCCGCCAAGCTTGCCAGGTGGAGCTCACGCTCCCAGACCTCCCGGTCGCTGCGCACGCGGCCCAGGTTTTGGAACGTCAACGAGAGACCGACCTCCATCGCCCGCGCTTGCTGCTCACCCATGCTGCCTCGCTATGTTTACGGACGTGATACCATTCAGTATATTGCCTGTGCCACGCGGGGAATCAAGTGCCATCTGAGCGCCCTAAATACCCGCAAATCAAGTCATCCCGGCAAGTTCTGAATGCGTGGTTGACTGAGCTACCGTCGCGTCGGAAGATTGACCGTTGGGTTAGCTGAGTTGCCGGCTAGACGTTTCCTCTGCGACACAACAGAGAAGCGGGCGGCTGCGTGAAGAGGGGCATGTGAGCGACATGACGGGCGAGTCGCGAGATTGGTTTCCGAAGCAAACCTTGGGCTCCCTTCCGGCGCAAGCCAAGGCACGCTGGGGCGATCGAGAAGCACTCGTCGTCGGTGACAAGCGCTGGACCTTTCACGAGCTCGACGCGGAAGTCGATCGCATCGCCAAAGGCTTGATGGCGATTGGCGTGGCCCCCGGCGAGCACCTGGCGTTGTGGATGACCAATCGCGCCGAGTGGATGTTCTTGATGTTCGCGGTGGCGAAAGTGGGCGCGGTGCTCGTCCCGCTGAACACGCGCTATCGCACAGCGGACGTTGGCTACACGATTCGGCAGTCGAACACGAGCACGCTGATCACGCTCGATCGCTCGGGGCCCATCGATTACATCGGCATGCTCGATGAGGCGTTGCCTGAGCTCAAGACGAGCGCACCGCTTGCATTGAACGCGAAGGATTACCCCCAGCTCAAGCGTGTCGTGCTCGTCAGTGATGACCCCTTCAAGAAGCATGCGGGAACGTTGGCTTGGCCCGAGCTTGTCGAACATGGCGCACGCATTTCCGATGCCGCGCTGGCCGAGCGCGCAGCAAGCGTCGATCCCGATGCGATGTTGTTGATCGTGTACACATCGGGCACCACGGGCGATCCCAAAGGCGCGATGCATTCGCACGTGGTGATTCGCAACGTCACGGATTGCGCCAATCGCCTGGGCGTCACGTTAGATGACGTGATCCTCAACTACCTTCCCATGTTTCATACTTACGCTTATTCGAGCTGCGCGATGATGTCGCTGCTTACCGGTGCCAAGCAGGTGGTGCTCGATACGTTTGAAGCCGAGCTGTGCGTCCACTTGATCGATCGGGAGCGCGGCACGATTCTGCATGGTTTCGATACGCATTTTCGCGACATCATGGATGCGCAAAAGAAGCTCAACAAAGACTTGTCGAGCTTACGGTTGGGCACCTTCCCTGCTGGCAGTGATAGCTCGCTCCCTGTCGCAGAACGCACGCAGCGCGAGCTGTGCCCCACGGTAAGCGGCTACGGCATGACCGAGGTGTGGACTTTCTCCGCGATCTCGTTTCCAAGCAGCACCGAAGAACAACGCATTGGCGCCTCTGGCTTTCCGTCGGTGGGCTAC
>JBKJIA010000002.1:0-6258 GCA_046598735.1 Polyangiales bacterium | reverse complement strand
ATCGCGCGTCATGCGATGCACGAGCGCAAGCACGTCTTGGCGCAAGACATCGGGCGCTTCGACTAACACGACCATCACGTTGTCTGTTGAATCGAATAGCGCGCGACTGCGCACCTCCGCGCGCTCACGTTCTGGATCGGCCGAAGCAAGCAAAGCTCGCGGCGACGGATCGATCTGCAGCTTGGGAATCGCAAACCCAAAGCCCACCGACGCGGCCAGTACCACGAACAACATGCTGCGCGGATAGCGCGTCGTGACGCGACCAACGTGGGCGAACGCGCGGGCGGGCAGACTCGGCATAGTCTCGTTCGTCACGGCTCCACCCTAGGATGCCCAGCGGTGCGCACTGTGTATTCGCGATGCATACGGCAGGTCCGTAGCAAGCTCTGACGCTTAGGGCCCGTGCACGGGCCCTTACTGCAGCCAGAGCACAATGCCGCCCTGCAGAAGACCGATGGCACCACCCAAGAGACCGCCAAGCGACACGAGAATCCACTCGTCTTCTTCGAATACGCCGCGTAGGACGCTCTCGAACTCCTGCTTGGGCATGATCGCAAGTTGCTGCTCGATCGTCTTGGCGACAGCGAGCCGCTCTTTGAGCTTGGCTTCGATGGCGGGCAGATAGGCCGGCGTGGCCGCAGTCACACGCGCACTGAGTTTGTCGAGAATGCGCTCTCGAACCTGAGGCGTAATCGAGGTGCCGAGCATCATGCCAAGGGCTTGCATCAGCGGCCCGGCTTCGCGTTCGATCGTGTCGACGGCGGCTTGTTTGAGGCGCGCGGCACCGGCCGCATCGATGTGACGTGCGACATCGGCCGGAGCGAGCACCTCATCGGCCAACATCACCGAATACTCAGACGAGATCTCAGCCTGACGCGCGGGAAACAAGCCTTGGAAAGGAAACACGCCCAGGTAGCGCTTTTTCTCGAGCGGACGAAAGATCATCTGGATGGCAAGCCAGTTGTTCACCAGGCCGTCGACCGCTCCGATGATCGGCAATAGCCACCACTTTTCGAGTACCGCGTAACCGCCGACTTCGAGCAAGCCGATCAAGAAACCGAGCACGGCACCGTAGTAGATCACCACTTGCAGCTCGCGACGTCCTACGCGCTGAAAGAGCCGGGCCAAGCGGTCTGCGTTTGGACCTGACAGTTGCGCAACCACCACGCGCTTGACGTCGATGACGTCGACGATCACTGGACGCAGCGAGGTCGCAAGCGCTGCAATCAACGTGCGCCCCTGTTGGCGGAGCTGCGCAACCAAACCATTGCGCACTTCCACGGGCATCTGCTCATAGGCGCCCGGCTTCACTTCTTCGATCAGCGTGCGCACAAGCTCGGGAGCAAGCGCATCGAGCATGGGTCCACTCAGCTCGGCGACCTCTTTCGGATCGATGCGCGATAGTAAGGCCTCCACGCTGATGCCTGTGCTCGCCACCGTTTCCGCCACACCCGCCGCGAATTTGGGCGCGCGACGCTGCACGACCCCTTGCCAACCGAGCGGACCCACGCCCACGAAGTTGGACGGATAGAACAGCATCTTGATCGCTAGCCACTTGCAAACGTAACCGATGAGCGCTCCGACCAGGGGAAGCGAGAGAAGGATCACGATGAAGTTGTTCACGTCGCTACCAGTTCAGCGAGGCAGTGGGGGAAACACCTCGGAACCGCGATCTATCACAAGATCGAGGTCCTGGTAGACGTCGAGTGGATTCCCCTTACTTTCACAGCCGAATCAAAGCGGGTCCGCGGAACCTGCATCGCCGACAGGCGCATCGTCGATGGCATCGAGGGATTTGCGACTCAACGAACCAAGGTCGAACCCCCTACTCGGCGTAGTTGGTTTGTTCGGTGATTCGGCTTCCCCTTCGTTCCCGGCTGCCTTCTTCTCGCCCGCCTTCTTCTCGCCCGCCGAGGCGCCTTCTTGCGCGGTCCCTTCCGCGGGCTCTTCCGGCCGACCATCCCATGGAAACGATTCATAGAGATCACGGTCGCTCTTCCAGTTGATCGCCAGTCGCGAGATCGTGGGCACATACATGATGGCCACTAGTGCTGCGCACACGATACCGAGCGTGGGCAGCACGGCGCGCGACACCTGGCCGAATGGCTTTTTGAATACCGCAGCAGCCACGAACAAGTTGGTGGCGACGGGCGGCATCAAGTAACCGATCTCCATGTTCACCACGAACACCACGCCGAAGTGGACGGGGTCGATGCCATACAGGTTGTAAGCAATCGGCGCGAGCATGGGCGCAAAGATCAACGTGCAGCTGATCGAATCCATCAACGCGCCAATCACGATCAAGATCACGTTTACGAGCAACATGAAACCGAACGGACCGAGCTGCATGTCGCGAATCAGCGTCATCAGCTTTTCCTGAATGTCGATGAGCGCGAGGAACTCGTTCAGTCCGAAGGCGAGCACGATGATCGGAATCAGCGCCCCCATCAGCGTGGCGGCTTCGACCAAGGTTTCGATCAATTTGGCAAAGGTAAGCTCGCCATAGATCACCATGGTCACGAACAGCGCGTAGGCGGTCGCCACAGCCCCCGCTTCGGAGGGTGTGTAGAAACCACCGTAGATGCCGCCCAGCACGAGCAGCGGCAAAAGCAGCGCCCAAATGCCGTCTTTTATGGCCTTTTTGAAAGCGCCGAAGTCGAAGGGCTCGCGCGCCGCGTGACGTCCGCTCCACACGGCGTAGACCGCGAGCAAACCGGCGATGAACAACGCCGGCACCAGCCCAGCTAAGAATAGGTCCTCGGGCGATACAGCGGCGCGTGATCCGGAGAGGCTGATCGCGTAGATCAACATGGAGATCGAAGGCGGCACGAGGCAGCCGAGCGAACCGGCGGTCGTCACGAGACCCAGCGCGGCATTTTCTGGATAACCCGAGGCGAGCATGGCCGGCAACATGATCGAGCCGACCGCGATCAATGTGACCGGCGACGAACCCGAAATCGCCGCAAAGAACACGCAAGCCGCTACGGACGCTACGGCCATGTCACCCGGCAAAAAGCCAAGACCTGCGCGCGCCACATCGACCAAGCGACGCGCGATGCCGCCCGCCGTCATGATCGCACCTGAGGCCATGAACAGCGGAATCGCGAGGAACTCTTGCTTGGTCAGCAGGCCTTCCATGTTCTGCATGATCGGCAACAGGTCCACGAGCTGCCCGTGATCAGGCGTGAACAACATGAAGCAAAGGGCAGTGGCCGTGCCCACGATCAGAAACAGGGGCGCACCGATCATCGCCAGCGCGATGATGATGGTGATAAATAGTAAGGTCATCCGATCTTCTCCTCGTGCACGGACTCACCGTGCAGAGCGCCGTTCGCGATGCCCGCAAACCTGAGGGTCATCACCAGGAACGTGTAAGGAAAGATCAAGAACACCACCCACTTCGGAATCTGCGTGGGTAGCAGGTTGCCCGCGAGCGGGTTGACATCCCAGCCTGCGTAATGATCGCGAATGGAGAGGACCGACAGCGCCAGGAGGAATGCCGAAAACAGTGCGGCCGCGAGCATCGCCAGGGCACGCACGTAGGGCATCGTGCGCTCGGGCCAAATCTTTTCGCCCATTTCCAGCGCCAAATGACGCTTTTCGTAGGTCGCGATCGACGCGCCGAGAAAGCCCACCCAGAGCATGCAGCACAAGGCCACCACCGGACCCCAGACGACACCGTTAGGCAGCGCCACGAGCAGCACCTTCACCAGCACTGCGAGCAACACCGTCGCCCCGAGCGCAAGCCCCAGCGCTTGGCCCGCTCCGAACGGCTTTGCGCGCTGAATCGTGCGCAGCGCCGCGTAGCTGAACCCAAAGGTCAGCAGCACGTTCAGCGCAATTGTGGCGGGCCCATCGAGCGTGGCCTTGTCGAGTTCCACTCCGACCAGACTCGCCACCATCCCTGCGAGACGCCCTTCCTCACGCGAGAACACGCGGTGCGTGACGCTCGCGAACATGACGAGCGCCATGCCGAGAAAGAGTGCGCCTGCGAGGACGCGCTCCGATTTATACAGAAGCGCGTCGATCCGTCGCAGGGACTCTCTCATCAGTTACTTTCCTTTACGTCGCTGCGCCAAAGCCTTCTCGACTGCGTCGAGCAACTTGGCAGCTTTGGGTCCCTGCTGTTTACGGAAGGTTTTGCGTACAGACAAGGCCGATTTCTCGAATGATGCTTTCTCTGCGGCGCTCAGCTCCTTTACCTGAACACCTGAGGCTTTGATTCCAGCCAGTAGGTCCGGCATGATCGAGCGCACGGACTTGCGACCCTTGCCCTGCAAACTACGGCCCTCGTCCAGCAACAACTTCTGCAAATCCGCGGGCAACTTGTCGAACCACTCCGCGTTGAACGACACGACCGCGGGCTGGTACATGTGGTCCGAGACGGTGAAATACTTGATCGTCTTGTGCCAACCCGCCGCGATCGAAAACAGAGCGGACTGGTCGAAGCCGTCGACGGTGTGGGTCTGCAACGCGGTCAACACCTCGGTCGTCGGGATAGGAACCGGCGACGCGCCAAAAGCCTTCCACATCTCGAGATGCACGAGCGACTCCTGCGAGCGCATCTTCTTACCTTTGAGCTGGGCTGGCGACGTCACGAAGCCATCGCTCGTGCCGAACTGACGAAAGCCGTTTTCGCTCCAGAAGGCGAGCACCAAACCGTACTGACGCATGGCCTTTTCGAGGGGCGCCGTCAGCACCGTGTCGATGATGAAGTCTGCTTCGTCGCCGTCACGAAAAAGGTAAGGTAGCTCGAGCACGTTCAGCTCGGGCGCCTGCGAAGCTGCAGCACCGGTCGAAGCAGCCACGGCTTGAACCTGTCCGCGCTTACACTTGATGACCGTCTCGTTCTCGTCGCCAAGCGTTCCGCCGAGGAAGAGCTTCACGTCGATGCGGCCGTTGGACTTTTTCTCGACCGCGGCCTGATAGCGCTTGAGCAACTCCGACCAGGGCGTGTCATCCGGCGCTACGGTCGCGATCTTCATCACGAACTCCTGCGCGTGTGCGCGGCTGCCAACACCGAGAACGAGCAGCGCGGCGACCGCGATACATTTCATGAGTTGCCTACTATCGACCATGTCATCTCCTCTGCGCCGAGCTGCGTTCTCGGCCTGATTTGGCGGCCTTACCTGATGGGCTGGCTAGGGTACGTCGGCTTTTGGGTTTTTCGAGCCACGAGGCGTGTTTTTGCGCGCTCCCTGGTGAAGCCCAGGCTGGACGGGGTCGCTCATGCCGATATTCGTAAGGCGCGCGAGACGCCGCCCATTTTGCATCCCGTCTCGCGGAACCCCCGCTAGACGCCCTCTGGAAAGCGAGGAATCATGCGCCGCGCATGATCGACCTAGTGTTTGCCCATCCCTACCCGGACCGCTCGCGCGCCAATCGCGCTCTCCTTGCCGCAGTCCGTGACGTCCCCGAGATCGAAGTGCGATCACTTTACGATCTCTATCCGGACTTCGGCATCGACATCGAGGCGGAACAAGCTGCCCTCACGCGCGCCGCGCTCGTGGTCTGGCAACACCCGCTCTATTGGTACAGCGTGCCCGGCCTCATGAAGCATTGGTTCGACAAAGTGCTCGCGCACGGTTGGGCTTACGGTGATGGCGGCAACGCCTTAGAAGGTAAGACCTGCTTGTGGGTAGCCACGACTGGCGGCGATGATCAGGCGTTCACTACGTCGGGTATGCACGCCCATTCTTTTGCCGCCTTCATTCCGCCGATCGAGCAGACCGCGCGCTTTTGTAACATGCGTTGGGAGACACCCATCCTGCTGCATGGTGCCCACCGCGTCTCCGATCAGTTGCTAGCGCAACACGCACAACGTTACCGCGATCGACTCCTGACCTTGTCGAGCCACATTGCGAAGGAGAGCCGCCATGGCTGAACACGGGCTGATGCTGGATGCGCTGATCTATCTCGCAGCGGCCGTGGTCTGCGTGCCTATCGCTAGCCGTCTCGGGCTCGGTTCCGTGCTTGGCTATCTGGTCGCGGGCTGCGTGATCGGACCGCATGTGCTCGGCTTCGTACGCGACGTCGAATCGATCATGCACTTCGCCGAGTTGGGCGTGGTGTTGATGCTGTTCGTGATCGGTCTCGAGCTCGACCCAAAACGTCTGTGGGGCATGCGTCGCGCAGTGTTCGGCGGCGGCTCTCTGCAAATGGGGTTGTGCGCCGCAGCACTCGCGTTGAGCGCCATGGCTGCCGGTCTGCCTTGGCGTGCGGCCTTGATCGCGGGGCTCGCGCTTGCCCTCTCGTCCA
>JBKJIA010000530.1:0-7321 GCA_046598735.1 Polyangiales bacterium | reverse complement strand
ATCGAGCTCGTGTCCGGTGAAGCTCGCGATCACACTGTCCGCCGTGCCGCTCGTGGTCTGCTTGCCGAACGGATCGTAAGATCGTGTTCCTCCCGTCGGCAGGCCCGCAGCGTCTGTCACCTTGACGGTTGAGTCGAGGTGGTCGGTATGCAGCGCACGCACGGTGCGCGTGCCCGCGTTATTTATCGAGACCTCGATCGCCGTGCCGCTCGGCGTCGGAATGCTCACGATTTGCTCGCGCGTGCTGTTCGCCTGGGTCACTCGGCGATACGACTCTCCCACGTGTACGGTCCGCGCACCGTTCTGCATTTGCCCATTGACGCGCGTCTGTACCTGCTCTGCGATGCGCGTGTTGCTAGCGTCGTAGGAATAGGAGGTAGTCGTGGTGGGCAGACCCTCAGGCCCGTTGGCAACGGATTTAGGTAGGTCGAATGCGGTGTACACGAGCTCCTGCCGCCCACCTGCGATGTCGCTTCCTTGCCGAACCCGCTGGGTGCCGTTGCCCTGGTCGTCGTAGGTGAATGAGCTGCCACTGTCGGTACTCAAGAGACGGTATGGCTTCGCAGGATCGTAGTGCAGCGTGCCCACTTCGGGCTTCTTCGTCAGGTTTCCGTAAGAGTCATAGTCGTGGTCGTTGGTGACACCGTTGACGATATGCGCATCGAGACGACCGAAATCATCGTGCTGGAAGCTCTGCGCAATCCTGGTGATCGCATCGGTCTTCGTTTCAAGTAGACCGCGGCTGTCATAACCATACTGTTCGCGCTGCAGCAACTGCCCCGTTGGGCCTACCGTCTCGGCCGTGGCAAGGCGACCCGTGGCTGCCTCCAGCGTCTTGCGCGAGGTCACCCTATTGGTGCCGCCCATCAGCTTTACCTCGGCGTCGCTGCCGTAGGCGTCCGTCTTGATCAACTCCCAGTACTTCTTTGTGGGGTTGCTGCCGTCTGTCACCGTCGTCACCCGCCCGTACTTGTCGTACGAATACTGGGCAACTTCGAGTACGGGTTGGTTCTGCGCATTCTTGACGGGAAAGCGCACCACTTTGGGACGTGCGATCGGTAGCGACGGTTGACCACTCACCGCGATCACGTCGTGTTCGATCAGCGTATCGAAGGTTTCCCCGCCGATCACTCGGTGGATGCCCGTCAGCGCGGCGCCTGGTCCGTGATAGTCATAGGTGGTCTGACTATTTCCAATGGCCTGCGAGGTGACCGCTTCGCTCACCAAGTGCTGCGCTTGCGTGGGGTCTGTGCCATCGCCATCCCACACCCAATCGTAGACGCCATCAGGGGTCGTAGAATGGTATAGGCGCCCGAGTCCATCATAGTCGTAAGTCGTGACCGCGGTGTTATGCTTGTATTCCGTCATCCAGCCGAAGCCATCACGCTTATATTCATGAACACCCGAGATCGGGTCCACCATGCGCGTCACCTGGCCAAGCTCGTCGGTTGCAAACGTGGTCTCCACATCCAAGAAAGAGCGCTTCGTGAGGTGGTCGAACGCGCCGTAGCTGAACAACGTCTTGTTGCGGCTAGGGTCGACCGTCGCCACCGTTTCTCCGCGCATTCCAAGCGCCTGAATGGTGCGTACGCCGACGGCGTCGGTATGCACGACCGCAGCGACGGAGTTGGGCATTGCGGCCCAAGCCATCGCAGCGCCCAGCGTCCCTCCCGAAGACCCACGGCTCACGTAGTCGTGTGTTTCGAGGGGCGTTCCTATCGCGCCGCCGGACAGGACGACGGGATGCTTCTCCCCGATCAGTCGGTTTAGATCGTCATAGGTATAGGTATGGACACCCGTCACCGACTCGTTCGAAAGATGCGGAGAGGAGGCGACGCTCGCGCGTCCCCGCGAGTCATACCCCCACTCCTTGACCGAGTACACGTTGCCAAAATCACTGCGCCGTTGAACGATCGGCTGGCCAAAGGAGTTATACTGAGTGAGTACCTCCGGCTCGTTGTTGCCGGCAGTACTCACGCTGAAGTGAGCGCCCGGAGCAGTACCCTGCGAGTAGAGCACCACGCCGATGCTGCCATTAGAGCGGTAGGTTGAACCGAGCCGGCCGAGGGCGTCTCGATTCCACGTCTGCCAACTGCCGTCGGACTCCTTGCGCCACTGAAGCTGACCCGTTCGCAGATCGAAGCCCGTTTCGATCTTAGGAAGGCGGTGTAGGCGGTGCATGCCCGTCTCTTGCTGCGTCGGGTACATACCTGCGGCGTCATAGGTAATATAGAGCCAGGAGTTGAAGCGCTCTCGCGCCCGTCCGCTACGCCAAACGGCGGTAGCGTTTCCGAAGCCATCGTAGTCGATAGTGGTCTTCTCTTCGACAGCCGAGCCGATCATCCGCGACACAGTTTTCATGTCGCCGACAGCATCATGCGTGCTCGTGAACTTGAGCATCTTCGCTTCCCAAAGAAGGGGATCACCTGTGGCGTCCTTGACGCCCATCACCTCGACAGATTCGGGCAGGGCGACCAACCACTTAGCCAGCAAAGCCGGCCAGTCCGGATGATTGGAGCGCGCGTCGATGTACGTGCTCCGTACATTGGTCATCCGGCCGTCAGACCAGCGCGTATTGGCCTCCGTCACGTTGCCGTACTGGTCGTAGGTAAATGTCTTTTCGACCTTGCTTAGCTCGAGCTGATTTTCGCTGTAAGACGTGCTCTCGCTGTGCAGGGCAAGCCACGGCCGACCCGCACCCGACCTCTTTACCTCCCAGTTCAGATCGCGCTGCGTCTCGTGGGTTACGTCGGTACCGTCACTGAGCTTGGAGAAAGCGCGTTGCACGATCTGACTCGGATGCCCGGCTCCGGGGAACATCTTGAGCTGACTGTCGCTCGTGCTGAGATCGTAGGTGGTGATGCTCTCGCCTATGACTCTGCCTGGTGACACGACCTCGCGAGCGGTGATTTTCGCAAACCCCAGCCAGCCCCTCCCTCGGCGATCGGAGCGAGCGTCTTCGTAGCGGTATTCGAAGTGATGCTCGCTAGTGGGCGCGCTTGACTGAAAGGTGCCATTGTCGCCGGTCACGGTATGCGTAGCGACGACAGGATGCGGCGGCTTTGGAAGGCAGGTGGAGGGGTACTGACAGGCAAGCAGACTACCGCGTTTGTAGGTCGCCTGGTCGACACCATTGCCATAGGTCACATCTACCTTGATGCCCGAGCCCTGCGTTACGGTCTTGAGCAAACCCCGCGTGCGCGAGCCGCCTCGCCATATCTCGGCGACAGGGTCAAGGGTGTCGCCAGCGCGGATGATGAGGTCCTGTACGCCATCGCCGTCCCAATCCAGAACGGTAGGCTTCTGCCAGTCCTTGGCAGTGTACGTTTCGTGCCTTCGATATCCCATCTTGATCTTCTTCGTGCGCGATTCGTAGGGGAGCGCCGAAAGGGTGCGCACCCACCTACCGTACAGCCCCTTCGAAGGCTCCAAGACCGCCCAATGATCAGCATCCGGAACGGGCAGAAAGAGCTCGTCACGCCCATCTCCGTCTTGATCCATGACGAACGAGTACTCGAATAGATCGTCCCCTTCCTCAAGCGCGTAGCCAAGCTTGTCCTCTACGAATCCTCGACCGGTGCCAAAGAACAGCTTCAGCTCGCCATGTATCCCTACGGCGCGCGCATACTCGATCACATCAGACAGCCCGTCACCGTTCGCATCCAGAATGCGAAGGTTCTCCCAGTCGGTTCCGAATGGTGACTTTCCAAGGTTGCGTGTAAACGGCAGACCATTGCGGTCCCAATGCACCGCGACTATCTCATCAGTGTCTGGGTCGATAACTAAGAGATTCTGCACCCCGTCACCGTCGTAGTCCATCAACCATGAGTTCTCGTGCGTCCCCTCGGCGAACGCATGGATCAAACGACCGGAGCAATTTGGCCAGCACGCCGAGATGGGGCCCGGTTCCTGAAAGCAAGCAATGTTGCCGCATGTTATTGAGTCGTCGTAACCGTCGCCTCGTAGGTCGGTCAGCCAGCCTGGATTGAGGCCTATCGCCTCCCTGTCATCTGCTGGAATGCCCGGAACGACAATAGAGCAAGGCTTATTGTCCTCGCCGCAGATTCCATTCATCACCAGATTGGGGATTCCGTCTCCCTCATAGTCCCCGCGTCCGCTTGGAACAGCGTTCCACTTCCCGGGGGACGGGAGAAAACCACTCTTGCTCGAAGTAAGCTTTCCGAGGCTTCGCCTAAACCATGAATATATCGATACGACTACTGCCCCGTCGCTGTAGTTGATGTTGTCCCATCGAAGGTTCCCCAGCAACGAGTGAAACAAATCCTCGCGGCCATCCCCGTCACCATCGATGCCTAAACTCTTGAACTTACTGAGCGCCTCCGGCATTCCTGACCACATGCCCAGGTCAGCCTTTATGGTGATATCGATATGGCCAAGCTCGTCCGTAGTTCTGCCCTCCTTGGTTAGCCCCTTCTGGCCTGCCTCGTACTCAAAAGTGGTTGGAGCTAGGCATACAGTGGAAGAGCCATTCGGCGTGCAGACGTTCATGGAGTTCAGACGCCAAGAATGACCTTCCACTTCGCTCGACATTTCATAATACCTAACGATCTGCCCGTTGACGGAGGTCGTAACCTTAGTGAGGGGGCTAGAGAAGTGTCGGCTTACCCCGCCTGAGAAGCTGCGCGCCTTAGAGCCCCAATCCAATGTGGAATACTCGAACGTGACTACGTGCGAGCTATTGGCACCGTAGGTAATGGCCGTGGGGCGTATCTCGCCGCCGTAGCTCACGTCGTCATCAGGGCGCATCGCAAACTGCTCGTAGGTAACCTTCATGCTGTTGCCATGCCGGTCTTCCACGTTTTCAAGCAGCCAACTGAAATGCACTGGATTGTTTGGGTTGTACAGCGGGTTGTTCTTGATCTTCACATCCACGCGCGATTGGGCGTGGGCCCCAAACGTAAGTACACGCCCGTCCTTAGTCCACGCCTTGAAGGCGGGCGGCCCCACGTAGATGTACCCATTTCCCGTGAACGGTGCGCCGATCGCCTTGACGCGCACAAATGAGTCAAGCTCCGTGCGGTACTCCGAGCCCTCTTGACCATAGCCGCCGGCCACGCTGAACAGCTGCTGCCCGTCCATGCAAAAGACGTCCGCTGCGGTAAGTTGGACTCCGATCGCAGTTCCGTTCTGCACGTGTGTTTGAGGGCAGCGTGTGATCGCGGACAGACCGCGCAGCGACCAGCCGCGACCTACATAGCCATCCCGGTCTGAGCTGTCGTAGTCGATGCTCAGAGCCGGCTGAAGTCCATTGCGCCCCGGAGGAACCTCGATGGGAACGTGATAGGTCGCGGTGCCCGTATTGCTGACCGCGAAGGAGCCGGGCAGCTCGCCTGCGGACGCGGCAACCACCGGCTTGATCGCCGTGGCAATCTCGGGCGTCGGAGGCGGATTCGAGGCCACCGGGGACACGCACTCCCCGTCCGCATTGCAACTAAGATTCCCGGCGCAGGTGCCGCAGCTGTGGAACCACCGATCACGGCCGCACACGCGGTCGCCACACTCATTGGGCGTCACCGGGCACGTGCCGCACTTATTCGCAGTGGTTCCGCAATCGACGCGAATGGGTTGGTAGTCGGCACATTCCGCGGGCCAACAAATGTTGGTCCCCTGGGGCTTACCCTTGCGAGGTCCCATGCCGATTCCGCAGCTAAGGCCGAGCGTGCAATCAGAATCTCTTCGGCAGCCCACGTCGAGCTCGCCACAGAGGTCTTCGCAGTATCCGCCGCAACCATTGCTGGAGTCGTCACCGCAATGCTTGGTAGAACAATCCGGGACGCATGCGCATTCGCCGCACGGGGAATCCTGGGTACCGCAGTCAGTGCAAATGAGGGGCATGCAGACGTGGACGGTCGACGGCAAACCGAATCGGTCCCCCGCGTTGCGCACCAGAACCTGGCCATTAGGGCACTCACTATCTGACTCGCCGGTCTTGACTGTCGTTGTGCGTGCCGTGCATGTCCCGTTGCAATGCGCGTCCTTGGCGACGTCGCAGACCTCACCGGCATCGACCACGCCGTTGCCGCACTTGCAGACTGGATCCACCACGCAGGTCGAAGTCGCTGACCCCACCTGACGCGGCTCACTGAACGCAGCGTACGCTTCGGCGAAGGGTGGACGGGAACGACCGCCGATTCGCAGGAAGCCGCTGGCTATAGAAAAGGTGAGTCCTGGAGCCGGCTGGGTACCATTACCGGTCGCGGCTCCTTGCACGTCAATCTTGTCGCCTGAGACATCAAAAGTAAGGGTCAATACGTCGCCGCGTTCCCACGTCAGGATGCGGTTATGCACGAAAGCACCAGACCGCCCTACCATCAAGCGCGATTGCCCACCAGAGCGGACCAATGCAACCTGATATGTGGTGTCAAGCGCGACCACTGTGGTGGGGTCAAATGCGAGCAAGGTGTAGGTCGCTTCGTCGACCATCTCGTTGCTGCCATACAGAGGGGCAACATCGATCTGAAACTGCCCGCTCATCATCCACGCCGGAATCTGGGCGAATTCGAATCCGAGCTCGTCTGCGTTCCGGGTGGCAGGCCCGGATGTGGTGGGAATGTAGCTCGTAGGAAACGGTAGCTCTTCGAGTTGAGAACCCCAAACGTAGTAGTCAGCACTCGGTTGGGCTGCGACGTCAGCCGTGGGCCACGCACCCACGTGCGAGAGTAAGATCGACGTTGAGGTGTTGGCCGTCGTGCGAAACGGAGCGTCGAAGCGCTGGTAGCCGGACTCAAGTGCAAAGCTGGCGTTGGCCAGAATGGTGTTCCCGGCGCCAAGCGCAAACACGCGGGCTCTTGGCTCCGCGCCGAGCGAGCTCCCAGGAAAGCCACTGGCGAACATGCTGAAGGTCGCGCGTGGCGTGGCGACGGTGGCGGTCTGCATCGGTCCGCGCCCCTCACCGTTGGTGAAGGCCACCAGATCTGCCGTGCGGCTCTGATCGGGCGCATCGGCTTGGTTGGGTAGAATGTCGAGTCGCGGCGCGGCTTGGGCGATCCAAGGCGGGTTCACCTCCCATTGGCTCGATCGCGCAAGCAAGTTCTTGCTTGGGCCCTCGATCAGCGCCATCCGCGCGCCGTAGCGATCTACCCAACGCAGCTCGTTTTCACGGGCCGTAACCACCACCCCCTCTGACTGCTCGTAGGTCGCTACGCCCGAGCGCTGGAACAGACCGGTTGAGAACGGGAGAACCGCTTGCGAAGCTGGTATGGTCGTCTCACCCGCGCGGCAGGCGTTCGCGCATGCCTGAGTTGTGCACGCAGGACACGTGCCTCCGCAATCGATCTGACTTTCGCCGGGATCTTTGATG
>JBKJIA010000122.1:0-8361 GCA_046598735.1 Polyangiales bacterium | reverse complement strand
ATCAGCCGTGGCGTCGTTCACGCCGCAGCCGCAACGTCCTGCCGCGCCCTTGTTGGGATCGCTCGGGCATGCGTCTGCCGCACCGCATACGCCGTCGCCATCGCTGTCAGCCGTGGCATCCACCACACCGCAGCCGCAACGTCCAAGCGCGCTCTTCGCAGGGTCATTCGGGCATGCGTCCGCAGCGCCGCACACGTTGTCAGAATCGGGATCGGCCGTGGCATCGACCGCCCCGCAGCCGCAGCGACCCGGTGCACTCTTCTTGTTGTCGTTGGGACATGCGTCCGCCGCGCCGCATACGCTGTCTGCATCGGGATCAGCCGTGGCATCGACGACGCCACAACCACAACGGCCAGGCGCGCTCTTGGTGCCATCGTTCGGACAACCATCGGTCGCACCACACACGCTATCGGAGTCGGGATCGGCCGTGGCATCGACGACACCGCAACCACAACGTCCAGCTACGACCTTACCGGGATCGTTGTCGCATTGATCGGTGCAGTCTGCTTGAGCGTCGCCATCCGTGTTGGTGTCGAGCACACCGCAGCCGCACAGGCCGAGGGTTTGCTTCTTGGGATCGTCAGGACATGCGTCGTTGCAATCCGCGAGCAAGTCACCGTCTGTGTCCGTGTCCGCTTTCGCACAACCACACGTGCCAGGCGCTTGCTTGGGCTTGTCGTTCGGGCACTGGTCGCCAGCGGTCGCCACGTAACCCGCAGGCTTCGTGCACTCGACCCTGGTGACCGCCGCAGGGTCCCCAAATCCGTCGCCGTCCGTGTCTGCATACCAGGTCGTGGGCGACGTTCCTGCACAGTCGCACTTACCATTCTTGCCGGGGCCGCCGCATACGTTGCATTCATCCAAGACCTGGCCAGCACAGCAGGTGCCAGCCGCGGGCTCGGCCAAGCATTCTCCACAGCGATTACGTGCGCTCGCGCAGCCGGGATCGGCGTCCGTGTTGTTGTCGACATAACCGTCAGGTGCGCGACACGCGTTCTGGCTCACGGCCGGATCGCCGCGCCCGTCGTTGTCTGCATCGGCATACCAAGTCGCAGGCGCCGTGCCTTCACAGTCGCAGGTGCCCGCAGGGAAGGCGCCGCCGCAAAGTCCACACTTAACCCTCTCACCGTTCGGACAGAGGTCGGGGTCGGGGCACACTTCCTTGTCGATTTCGATCGGTACGCCACTCGAGTCGACCTCTTGGCCGAAATCGCTGTCGAGCCCGGTATCGAATACGCCGTAGCTGTCGTAATCGTCGGCCGTGCGCGCCGCGAGCAAGCTTTCGCACGTGTGGTTGCCGCGCACGAGCTCCACGTGCCCGTACTCGCCAGGGCAGATGCTGTTGCGAATGCGACTGAACAGATTGAGCAGGCTGGTGTCAGGCTCCTCACCTGGCACGGGGTCCGCACCTGGCTCGCGTCCCACCTCGGACTGATCGATGCCGCCCGTGATCTTACCGATCAAGCGGTTACCCGATTGATTCGTCGGGATACGCAGCTCGATCGCTTTCTTGCCGACGATGCTGAGCTTGACGGTGGCTGGCCCCACCGCCGGATTCGCGGCCCGTGCCAAGTCCACGAACAACGCGCCGCCAGGCTTGTTGTCGCCATCCAAGTCGAGCACGCGACAATCCTTGGCATCGACCGGCAGGGCATCCGGATCGCCGCACAAGCAGCCTGTGCTGTGCGTCGCGCCCTTTACGCAGTCGGCAGGCTGTCCAATCGGCGACCAGCTCACATAAGTAAGGTCACCAGCCTGATCGCGAACGTAGTCGTTGCCCACGAGCTTGAGTTGGACCTTACTGTCCGGAATTTTCTCGGTGGCGGCGGGGCGCGTCCAGCTCGAGATGTTGCTCGTGTTGGTGGTCTCGATAAAGCAGTAGTGCTCGCTAGCAAGGCCCTTGTCGTCCACGTCGACGATCGAAAGTAAGGTGCCTTCGCTTATCAAATCGAGCAACGAGCCCGCGGCGTCGGCTTTTTGCCGCGCATAGATCACGGTGCGTGCTGCGTACTTACCCGCCAACGGGTGCGGCGGAACGGTTGCATCAATGCCCGGTGTCGGACCCGCGTCGAAGCCAGCATCGACGGGCGTTGCGGGCCCCGAATCGAGCCCGGCATCCATGACATCGGGCCCGTTGTTCCCGTTATTATTACCAGCGTTCCCGCCGCCGTTGTCACCGCTATCCACCGCTGTCGACGGATCGCTGCCGCTGTCCTTTGGCTCCGAATCGAAGACCACGTTGCCGCCCGTACAGGCTGCGGAGGTGACGAGCAGTGCGCCGCAAAGCGCACGGTGAAGGAAGGAACGAGGGAATCCAAGCATGGTGCGTAGAAGACTCCTGAGTGGGACCCGAAATCAAGCGGTTACGGTTAAGCGACGTTGACGAAACGCATTCGAGGTGAGCAGTCGCACCAGCATCCGTCGTGGCTGCGTTGGCCGGTTTTGAGCGGAACTTTGAGCAGTCGCGTCGCGCTTTCCCAGCTGGATATAAGTTTGCGCGGCAGCTGGATTCCTGACGCTTGAACGGAGCCGGCCGCTAAGCTTGCGGAAATGCATCAGCTCGATGAAGCCACGCGCGCACAACGCCTGGAAGACGATCGTTTTGCGGTTGATTTGAGCCCCAAGTACTGGGGTTACACTGCGGCGCACGGCGGCTACCTGGCTGCGGTCTTGTTGCGGGCGATGGTCGAGCGGGTGGCAGATGCATCGCGTCATCCGCGCTCCCTTACGGTTCACTTTCTAAAGGGCCCCCAAGCCGGCGCCGCGGAGGTGCATACGGAAGTGCTGCGAACAGGAGGTAAGCTCACGAGCATGACCGCGCGCTTGATGCAGCAGGGGGCACCCACCACGTTCGCCGTCGCGGCCTTCGGCGCGGACTTCGATGGGGAGGGCTTTCAACAGCGCACCATGCCGGAGGTCCCCGCGCCGGAAGCGTGCGTGCGCATGCAGCCCTCCAAGGTCGAGATCGATCATCGCTTCGAACATCGTCCCTGCTTTGGCGGCGCACCGTTCAGCGGAGCGAAAGAGGCGTGGATCGGCGGTCATAGTCGGCTCGAAGCGCCGCGCGAGATCGACGCGCTTACGCTGACCTTACTATGTGACGCTTGGTGGCCCGCGCTCTTTCCGACTCTGACCGACAAGAAGCAAGCAGGCGCTTGCCCCACGATCGACCTTACCATTCACTTTCGCGCCGACCTACCCTTGCAAGACGCTGCGCCCGACGACTACGTGTTGGTCGAGTTGCGCACGGAGGCGCTGGCGCACGGCTACCTCGACGAGTCTTGTCGCATCTGGTCGAAGGGCGGTGTTCTGCTGGCGCAGACGGTGCAGCACGCTGCGCGGCTGAGACCCAAGTGAGGCAGTCGTCATCGTCCTCGACCTGTGGCGTTTTCTGAGTTAGATAAACAGTGTTTAGTGACGTCAGGCAGCAGCCGCGATGGAAGTAGGAGAACGCAGCATGGGAAACGCATACATCATCGATGCAGTCAGGACTCCGCGCGGTCGCGGCAAGATGGACAAGGGAGCGCTTTCGTCGGTGCACCCGCAGGAGCTGTTCGCGCAGACCATCAACCAGCTCGCCGATCGCACGAAGATCGAGAAGAACGACATCGATGACGTGGTCGTCGGCACCGTCTCGCAGGCGGGCGAGCAGGGCGGCTGCATCGCGCGCATGGCGGTGCTCGCCGCTGGCTTTCCACACGGCATTACGGGCGTTTCGCTCAATCGCTTTTGCGGTTCCGGTCAGCAATCGGTGATGTTCGCGGCCATGGGCGTTGCAAGCGGTGCGCAAGACCTCGTGATCGGTGGCGGCGTAGAGAGCATGTCGCGCAATCCCATGGGCTCGGACAAAGCTGGCCTCGACGGTCACAATCGCCATTTGCGCGAGATGTTCCCGCTCGTACCGCAAGGCGTAAGCGCCGATTTGGTGGCCTCGCGCGAGGGCTTCACGCGCGACATCGTCGACGCGTTTGCTCTGCGCTCACAGCAGAATGCGGCACGCGCCATGAAGGAAGGGCGCTTCGCCAAGAGCCTGTTTCCGGTCAAGGATCTAGAAGGTAAGGTCTTGCTCGAGGTCGACGAATTTCCGCGTCCGAGCACCACGCTCGAAAGCTTGGGCCAACTCGAAGCTTCGTTCGCACAAATCGGCCAATACGTGCAGAAGGGCGACAGCGAAAGCTTTGTGCAAAAGGCGCTCAAGGTATACCCCGACGTCAAACAGATCACGCACGTGCACACGGCCGGCAATAGCTCGGGCATCGTGGATGGCGCCGCTGCCGTGTTGGTCGCCTCCGAAGCCTACGTGAAAGCCCACGGGCTCAAGCCACGCGCGCGCATCGTGTCGATGGCCACTGCCGGCGATGAGCCGGTGATCATGCTGACTGCGCCCACGCCGGCATCGCGCAAAGCCCTTGAAAAGGCCAAGATGACCGTCAAGGACATTGACCTTTGGGAGATCAACGAAGCCTTTGCCACCGTGCCGCTCAAGGTGATCAAAGACTTCAACATCGATCCCGAGATCGTGAACGTGAACGGCGGTGCCATTGCGCTCGGTCATCCGCTGGGCGCCACCGGTGCGATGTTGATAGGCTCCGTGCTCGATGAGCTCGAGCGTCAGAACAAGCAGACGGCGTTGATCACGATGTGCATCGGCGGCGGCATGGCCACCGCCACCATCATTCAGCGCGTCTGAGCATTGGCACGAACCGCACGCAGCGAGGAAACATGGACTTCGGATTTTCGGAAGAACAAGACTTGCTGCGCGGTGAAGTGCGCAAGTTGGTGCAGACACGTTGTCCGCTGAGCAAGGTGCGCAGCTTGTTCGACTTGCCCGACCACAGCGTCGAGTTGTGGCGAGACTTGGTCGCCATGGGCTTACCGGGTCTGACGGTTCCGGAAGCGCATGGTGGCGCAGGCCTGCTCTTGCTCGACCTCGTGGTGGTACTCGAGGAGATGGGTAGGGGGCTCTTGCCCGCGCCTCTCCTCTCCACGAGCCTGGCGGTGTCAGCCGTCGTGCACGGAGGCAACGAAGCCCAACACAAACGCTACCTGCCGCGCTTCGTCGAAGGCGTGGTGGGCACGCTAGCCTGCACGGAAAAGAGCGGACGCCTCGATGCGGCGGGAATCACCTTACGCGGCGTGCCCGAAGGCGAGGGGTTCGTGCTCAACGGCCATAAAGCGTTCGTGGGCGAGGCCGGCAGCGCGCAACTTTTCGTAGTTGCCTTTCGCAGCGGCGACGGCCCGGAAGACATCAGCTTGGCCGTGATCGAAAAGACTCAGGGCGTGAGCGCCGCGAGTCAAAAGACCATGGACCGCACCAAGCGCCTCGGTTCCCTTACGCTCGAACACGTGGTTGTCGCCAAAGAGCAGATCCTGGGCGAAGTAAACAAAGCTTGGCCACTCGTCAAGCAGCTTTACGATCGCGGTGCGGTCATGGTGGCAGCAGAAGCCATCGGCGCCGCCGAAGCTGCGCATCAGCTTACGGTCGAGTTCGCCAAAACGCGCGTGCAGTTCGATAGCGTGATCGGTCGTTACCAGGGCGTGAAGCATCCGTTGGCCGAGATGTACGTGGATCTCGAGTCAGTCAAGTCGCTTACCTATTATGCGGCGTGGGCCGCGGACCACCGCGCAGACGAGCTGTCGCTCAGTGCGTCGCGCGCCAAGGCGTACATCTCCGATGCGTTCGTGCGCATCGGCATCGATGGCATCCAATTGCACGGCGCCATCGGTTACACGGCCGAATACGATGCGCAGCTGTACATGAAGCGCGCCAAGTGGGCTCGCCCGGCGTTTGGTGACGCGGACTATCACTACGAACGCATCGCGCAGCTTGGAGGTCTGTGATGGATTTCGATTTCAGCCCCGAAGAGCAGGCCTTTCGCGCCGAAATCCGCGCCTTCCTCAAGGAGCACTTGCCCAAGAGCGCGAACAAGCGCGATCCCGAGTTCCTCAAGGTTTGGCTGCAAAAAGTGCGCGCCAAGGGCTGGGTGGGTTTCTCGTGGCCCAAGGAATACGGCGGCGGTGGCGGTTCGATCATGCAGCAGGTCATCCTTAAACAGGAGATGACGCAGCACAACGCGCCGCCACTCGGCACCTGCATGATGGGGCTGCAATGGGTCGGACCCGGCATCATCAAGTACGGGACCGAGGAGCAAAAGAAGCGTTTTTTGCCCGAAATTCTCGACAGTAAGTATCAGTGGTGCACGGGTTACTCCGAGCCCGGCTGCGGCAGCGACCTAGCGTCTTTGCAATGCAAAGGCACGCGCGAGGGTGACGACTACGTCGTGAACGGCCAGAAGATCTGGACCACCATGGGCGCGATTGCCGAGTGGATGATCTTGCTCGTACGCACAGCGTGGGACCCGAAGAACAAGCACGATGGCATCACGTGTCTGCTCGTGAACATGCAGTCACCCGGCGTCGAAGTCAGGCCGATCAAGACCATGGCGGGGCCTGCCATGTTTGCCGAAGTGTTCTTCAACGATGTGCGGGTGCCTGCCAATCAGCGCCTGGGTGCCGATGGTAAGGGTTGGGAAGTCACGCTCAGTGCGCTTGCCAATGAGCGCAGCGGCATCAGCGAAATTAACGCGCTCGTGCAGCGCTTGGCAAAGGTCAAGGAGCTTGCCCAAGAGAACGCGCGCCAAGGCCAAACCGCAGCGCAGGATCCGTACATTCGGCGTCGCCTCGCGCGCTGCGACACGATCATCGAGGCCATGCGCCTGAACGGCTTACGCTATCTAACCAAGCAGTTGCGTGGCGAGTCTCTGTCGAGCGAGACGTCCGTCAACAAACTCCATCGTGCCACGTTGGAAATCGAGCTGGGTGAGCTGGCGCTCGAGATCGAGGGGCCCGCGGGCCAATACGTCAAGGGAGCGCCGGAAGCCGTGCAAGATGGCTACTGGCAACTCGTGTCGTTGGTGTGGCCAGAGACCGTAATCGGCGGTGGCACGCCCAACATCCAGAAGAACATCATCGCCGAACGCATCCTCGGTCTGCCGAAGGACTAGGCGCTCAGGCTCGACGTCATCGACGAAGGCGTCGGGCCTTACTGTTGGACGTTGAGCGTCTGCTTGGGAGCCACGACGTGAACGGTCAGCACGCCTTGCGCGCCGTCATTCGTCTGCACTGAGATCACGGACCTGCCGATTTGCTTGGTGTCTAGAAACACGGCGCTCGGGGCAGCCCAATCACGCAAGAAGCGCTCGTCCTCACTGGTCGCATCAAGGCGTATGGACGCGATCGGATCCGGAACGGTAACCTCGGGACCATTGGCAGCAGACCAGCTCAGCGCCGGCACGCCACGCAATGCTTCGCCGTCGGCGCTGACGAGTGCGGGCACGATCAACAGGGACTCGCCAACTACGGCCGTGATTTCTCCCGGCTTGCTCAGCTCGAAAGCACCGAGTGTGGAGGCCCGTAGACTGACCGCATCGGCCTTGACCACGCGCACCGGCAGGTCATCGGTCACCCCTTCTGCAGTGACGCGCAAGGATGCTTCACCAGCGGAAGCCGCTTGGAGCGAGACATAGGCGCGTGTGAGTCCAAGGCAGAGATCAAGACTCACCTCCACGCGCATGGCGCGGATCACGGAGGGGTCGCTGCTCGTGATCTCGAGCGAGCTTGCGACCGTGGACGGAACATCTACGGTGACAAGTTGCATCGTGCCGGCAGCAAATGCTTCGTTTCCTCCGCACGCGTCGGCTGCACAGCCGTAACTCAGGCGGGCCTGACGCTTGGTGCCTGGGCGCGATGCACGCGCTTCGAAGCTGGTGTCGCAACTGGCCTCGTCGGACGGGTCCGTGTTCTTGGCTACTTCGTCTTGCGGGGCACAGGCAAAAGCGAGGCTGGCGACAAGACTTGCGGTAACCAGACTACGGCGGGGGCGGAGCATCGAAAAGCACAGGCTGCATCGCACGTGCCATGAACCGGGAATCGCCGAATTAAGCTTGCGCGCAAGGGGTTCCGGAGCTGAAGCCCCGCGAGGTTTTTCATTTTCGACCCGATTCGCGGCCCAAACCACGACATCCGTGTCGGGGCTGTGACCGGGCTGCCGGTTCACACGCGGCGTGAGGTCAGATTTCGATGCGCACGCCGATTTCAACGACCTGTTCGGGGTGTAGTCCGTAGTACAACGCAGCCGGCTGTGCGTTGCGATTCATGAATGCGAACAATCGCTTGCGCCAAGGCGCCATGCTTGAGCTTCCTGTCGGTTGCACGCTGCTATGTCCGACGAACACCGTTGCCACGTCGGCGTCGATGGGAAGGCCACGCTGCTCGCTGACGTCCAAGAGCCGCGCGAAATTGGGCGATTCCATAAAGCCAAAGCGCGCGATCACCCGCATGAAGCCGTTGCCGAGATCTTCG
>JBKJIA010000626.1:0-7821 GCA_046598735.1 Polyangiales bacterium | reverse complement strand
GAAGATCGTCGATCTCGTCAAGAAGGGTGGATGAGCCATGGCGATCCTCGTCGGTAAACAAACCAAGCTAATCGTTCAGGGCATCACAGGCAGTCAGGGCGCATTTCACGCCAAGATGTGCATGGAATACGGCACCAACGTCGTCGGCGGCGTGACGCCTGGCAAGGGCGGCGAAAAGTTCGAAGGTAAGGCGCCCATCTTCAACACCGTGCGTGACTCGGTGAAGGCGACGGGAGCGAATGCTTCGATGGTGTTCGTGCCGCCTCCGTTTGCAGCGGATGCGATTCTCGAAGCTATCGATGCCGAGATCGAGCTCGTCGTATGCATCACCGAAGGCATTCCGGTTGCGGACATGCTCAAGGTAAGGCGCGTGCTCGACTCACAAAGTAAGACTCGTTTGATCGGGCCGAACTGTCCCGGCATCATCACGCCGGGCGCGTGCAAGATCGGCATCATGCCCGGTCACATTCACAAGCCCGGTCGCATCGGTGTCGTCAGCAAGAGCGGCACGCTCACGTACGAAGCGGTCGGTCAGCTCACGGGCCTCGGCATCGGACAGAGCACGTGTATCGGCATCGGTGGAGATCCTATCAACGGCACGGACTTCATCGACGCCTTGAAGCTGTTCAACGCGGATCCGGATACCGACGGAGTCATCCTGATCGGTGAAATCGGCGGCAACGCTGAGCAGCTCGCGGCCGAGTGGATCAAGGCCCACTTCAAGAAGCCGGTGGCAGGCTTTATCGCCGGCGTCACGGCGCCTCCCGGTAAGCGCATGGGCCATGCGGGCGCGATCATCAGCGGCGGCAAAGGCACGGCCGATGAGAAGATAGCGGCGCTCACGGCTGCAGGCGTGAAGATGGCACCGACCCCGAGCGACATGGGCGAGACGCTCAAGAGCTTGCTCAAGTAACGGCCCCACCATGGCAACGCAATCACCAGGCAGTCGGCGCTACCTCGTCATTGTACCTACGCGCAATGAAGAGAAGCTCGTGCAGAACACGCTCGACTGCCTGGCAAAGCAGACCGTGTTGCCCACGCGCTGCATCATCGTGGACGATGGCTCCACCGATCGCACCAGCGCCATCGCCGACGAAAATGCGGCGCGCTACCCGTGGATAAGCGTGGTGCATCGCGCCGATCGCGGAGAGCGTAAGGTCGGGGGAGGCGTGATCGAGGCGTTTTACGCTGGCTACGACACGATCAACATCAACGACTTTGACTACATCTGCAAGCTCGATGCGGACCTTACCTTTTCGGACCGCTACTTCGAATTGATCATGGAAAAGCTCGAAGCCGATCCCAAGCTCGCGGCCGCGAGTGGCAAGGTATGGAACCCGAGTCTCGGCATGGACAAGTTGTTCGAGGAAGGCATCATCGACGAACAGGTTTCGGGCGCGGCCAAATTCTATCGGCGCGAGGCGTTCCTGGAGATCGGCGGCTTCGTGAAGGAAGTGATGTGGGACGGCATCGACTTTCATCGCGCGCGCATGTTCGGCTGGAAGACCTGGAGCTTCCGCGACGATGATTTGCGGCTTTTTCACCATCGTTTGATGGGCTCCACGCATAAGAGCATCTATCACGGCCGCAGGCGCTGGGGGCGCGGTCAGTACTTCATGGGAACCCATCCCCTTTACATCTTGGCAAGCGGCGTGTTTCGGATGCGTGAACGACCCTTTGTGGTGGGCGGGGCGATGATCGTGGCGGGCTACGTGCAGGCCGCGCTGGAAGGTGTGCCTCGCTACGACGATCCGCGTTTTCGCCGTCATCTCCATGCCTGGCAGCTCAAGCGTTTGGGGCTGCGCGCGTTGGCCCCGCGAGCAGATTGACCGGGGCTTGCGCCTGAACGTGAGCGGGACACTCCGAGAGATCATGCCAATCGAGGCTGGCCGATCTACACTCAGGCCGTGCCAAACGCTCAAGCATATAATCAACACGCCAAAACCCTCATGTCACGCATCAAGGCCAAAGAGGCCAAGGTTGCGATTCTAGGCATGGGCTACGTGGGCTTGCCGCTCGCGCTCACCTTCGTTCGCAATGGATTCTCGGTGCTCGCCTTCGATGTGGATGCACGTAAGGTCGAGATGCTGAACCAGGGCAAGTCGTACATCGAGCACCTGGATTCATCGGAGCTGGCGCCCGCGATTGCGTCGGGCAAGCTGCAGGCGTTCAGCGACTTCACGAAGTTGAAGGACGCCGATGCCATCATGATTTGCGTGCCCACGCCGCTCACCAAGCAGCGCGAGCCCGAGATGAAGTATGTGCGCGACACCGCCGAAAAGGTGCTCGCTACGTTGCGTCCGGGTCAGCTTGTGATCCTCGAGTCCACCACGTATCCGGGCACCACGGACGAGCTCGTGAAAGACATACTCGAGAAGAGTGGCCTCAAGTCCGGCACTGATTTCTTCCTCGCCTTCTCGCCCGAACGCGAAGATCCGGGCAATGCCAAGTTCAAGACGGCGACCATTCCCAAGATTGTTGGCGGCGTGGATCCTGTGTCCGGTGATCTTGCCGATGCGCTGTATTCGATGGCGATCGAGCGCACCGTGCGCATGTCGAGCGCACGCGTGGCCGAAGCGGTGAAGCTGACCGAGAACATCTTTCGCGGCGTGAACATCGCGCTCGTGAACGAGCTCAAAATCGTGTTCGATCGCATGGGCATCGATGTGTGGGAAGTGCTCGATGGTGCAGAGACCAAGCCCTTCGGTTTCATGCGCTTCAATCCCGGCCCGGGCTGGGGTGGTCATTGCATTCCACTCGACCCGTTCTACTTGAGCTGGAAGGCCCGTGAGTACGGGGTGCCGCCCAAGTTCATCGAGCTTGCAGGCGAAGTGAACACTCAGATGCCGGACTACGTGATTCACAAGCTGATGGAAGGCTTGAACAAGCGTAAGAAGCCGCTCAATGGCTCGCGCATTCTGATGCTTGGTATCGCGTACAAGAAAGACATCGACGATTGCCGCGAGAGCCCTGCGTTTCCGCTGTATGAGCAGTTGGTGGAGCGCGGTGCCGAGGTCGTCTATCACGACCCTCATATCCCGAACATGCCGCACATGCGTGATTGGTCGCATCTGCCGCGCCTGAGCTCGGAAGCGCTGACGCCCGCGGCGGTCAAAGCTGCAGATGTGGTGTTGGTTTGCACCGACCACGCGGCAGTCGATTATCCGATGGTGCTCGAGCACGCCAACTTGATCGTGGACACGCGTGGTCGCTATCGCGCGCCGCACGCCAACGTGATCAAGGCGTAACCAAGCGCGCCGCATCAACAGATGAGTTGACCAACGCATAGCCCGACCTCAGCTGACCTCACCGTTGCGAGCGACGAGGTCTGCATGTGGTAGTAGCGGTTTTGCTGGCCTGATATGCTCGCCTGACGATGCGTGTATCCGGGGCCGTACTGGCATTGATGGTGTGGTTTACGGCCGCGTTTTGCGTCGCCCAGGATGGGCAGCCCACAGCCCAACAGCATTTCGAACGCGGGGTCGAGCTCACTAAAGCGGAGCAGTGGGCAGAGGCACAAGCCAGTTTCGAAGCATCCATTGGACTCGCGCCACGTGCGGCCACCTATCTGAACCTCGCGATCGTCCGTTATCGTCTGGGCGAGTACGTAGCGGCGCTCAGTGCGCTCGAAACCTTCGAACGCGACGCGGGCATACAGGAAGACGTAAAAAAGCGCGCGCAATGGCTGCGAGACAAGCTCGCGCAACACGTGGTGCGCTTTCATTTGCAGGTCGAGCCCACCGACGCCGTGGTGGAGATCGACGGCGCAGCACAACCTGGAACGGGTGCTGAGCGTAAGCTGTGGCTGACAGCTGGCCAGCATGAAGTGCGGGCTAGCGCGCAAGGCTACGAAGATGACCGGATGCGCATCGTGGCCACCGCGGGCGCTGAAACGCAGGCCGCCATCGCCCTCAAAGTCGCCGTGACCCGCATTCCCGTCACGCTTGGGAACGATGGACCGCAAGTGGCGACAGGTACGGCGCGACCTCGCGAAGACGAACCCAACGCGTCGCGCCCGCTGTGGAAGAATCCTTGGCTATGGACTGCCGTTGGCGTCGTCGTGGTAGGAGGGGCGATCACAGCGGGAGTCTTGCTGGCACGCGACGACCGCAAAGAGCCTGCGTGCAACCCCGACGAAATGCTGTGCCTTTAGTGTCCCACTAAGGTTTAGCCCGTGACGATGTTGACGAGCTTGCCTGGCACGACGATGACCTTACGGACCACTTTGCCTGCGACCAGTTCCTGAACCTTACTGTCTGCCAAGGCGAGTTTCTCCAGGTCTGCGGCGCTCGTGTCTGTCGGCACCTGGATGCGCGCGCGCACCTTGCCGAGAATCTGTACGGGAATCTCCACGCTGTCGTCGCGCAGCATGGCTTCGTCGAAGCTGGGCCAGGCCGTGTCGGACACGCAACCTTCCATGTCGATGCGCATCCAAATCTCTTCGGCTAGGTGCGGTGCAAACGGCCCGAGCACGCAAGCAAAGCGCTGGGCCTGGTCACGCGACAGGCCGCCGGCCGTGGTGGCCGTATTCACGAAACCAATCAACGCTGCGATCGCAGTGTTGAACGCAAGCCGTTCGATGTCCTGTTGCACCTTGGCAATCGCACGATGCAGCTGCTTTTCGACTTCGTCGTTCGCAGTGTCGAGCAAGCCAAGCTCGCCCGATGCTTCGTTCACGACCAGACGCCATGAGCGCTGTAAAAAGCGCGACAGCCCCGCGATATCGCGAGTATTCCAGGGTTTACTCGCGTCGAGCGGGCCCATGTACATTTCGTACAGGCGGAAGGTGTCCGCGCCGAAGCTCTCGATCACATCGTCGGGATTGACTACGTTTCGCAGCGCCTTGGACATCTTGGCAGTGATCTGAGTGACGGCGATGCCAGTGGCCTTCTCGACAAAGACGCCGTCGCTTTGCTCTTCGACTTCATCAACGGCCACCAGCGATCGATCTTCGCGTTGGTACGCGAAGCTCATGATCAGACCTTGATGGAAGAGCTTATGGAACGGCTCGGGCGAAGAGACGTGGCCAAGGTCATAGAGGACCTGCTGCCAAAAGCGCGAGTAAAGCAGGTGCAATACCGCGTGTTCGGAGCCACCCACGTACAGATCCACGCCGGTGCCCATCCAGTACTTGTCTGCCTCTGGATCGATCATGGCGCGGTTGTTTTTGGGATCGCAGTAGCGCAGGAAATACCATTGCGAGCCGGCCCAACCGGGCATGGTGTTGGTCTCGCGCGTCATCTTGGCGCTGGGATCGAGGCCCGGTACGCCCGCTTCACCGGCCGTGGTCTCTACCCAGTCGTGCGCTTTGGCGAGCAAGGGGCGCGGATCGTCGCTGACCTCAGGCTCGTAGTCTGCAAGCTCAGGCAACAGTAAGGGCAGCTTGTCGACGCTGAGCGGATGGTGATCGCCATGCTCGTCGTAGACGATGGGGAAGGGCTCGCCCCAATAGCGCTGACGGCTGAACAGCCAATCACGAATGCGCGTGTTGTGCTTCTTCTTGCCCAGCTCCTTCTGCTCAAGCCAGGCGGTGATCACCCGCTTGGCTTCGACCGTGGGCAAGCCATCGAGGCTGACTTCGGCGTTCTTGGAGTTGATGGCGACGCCCGCTCCTGAAAAACAGGCGATTTTTTCGCTATCGTCAAGTGCTTTGACCACTTCGCGAATGGGAAGGTTGAACGTCGTCGCAAACTCGTGATCGCGCTCATCGTGAGCCGGCACGGCCATGATCGCGCCCGTGCCGTAACCCATCAATACGTAGTCTGCGACCCAGACCGGAATGGACTCGCCCGTGACCGGGTTTTTGGCCAGCACACCCGTGAAAACGCCGGTCTTGTCCTTACTCTGTTGCCGTTCCAGATCGGAGCGATTGCGGGCTGCGGCAACATAAGCAGAAAGCGCCACCTGGTCGGTTGCACCAAGCGGTTTGCCGAGCACAGCATCGACCAGCGGATGCTCAGGTGCCACCACCATGTACGTGGCACCAAACAGCGTATCCGGACGCGTGGTGAACACGCGCAGGCGATCCTGCTCGCCAACCTTACTGTCCAATTTGAAGCTGACCTCGGCGCCTTCGCTGTGGCCTATCCACGTGGTCTGCTTGGCCTTGGTCGCTTCCGGCCAATCCAGATTTTCAAGGCCCTTGATTAAACGCTGACCGTAAGACGTGATGCGGAACAACCACTGTTTGAGCGGTTTGCGCACGACGGGAAAGCCACCGCGTTCGCTGCGGCCATCGATCACTTCCTCGTTCGCGAGCGCCGTGCCGAGCTTGGGGCACCAGTTGACGGTCTGGTGCGCCAAGTAAGCCAGTCGATAGCTATCGATGATCTTACGCTGCTCGCGAATGCTCAGGTCGTTCCACGCACCAAGCTCGCGCTCTTTGTCTTCGCCGCTGATTTCGGCCGCATCCGGGTTGAAGCGAACCGCGCGCTTGCCGGTGCTCAGCTCTTGCACGAGCTCCGCGATCGGTCGGCCGCGCTGGGCGTCGACATCGAACCAAGTCTCGTAAATCTGCACGAAAATCCACTGCGTCCAGCGGTAATACTCAGGGTCGATGGTGCCCAGCTCGCGGGTCCAGTCGTAGCTGAAGCCAAAGCGCTTGAGCTGACGACGGAAGTTGTCGATGGCCTTCTTGGTCGTGATGGCCGGATGAACACCGGTCTTGATCGCGTACTGCTCGGCGGGCAGACCGAACGCATCCCAACCCATCGGATGGAGCACGTTGAAGCCACGCATGCGCTTGTAACGAGACAAGATGTCCGTTGCGATGTAACCCTCAGGGTGGCCCACGTGCAGGCCTGCGCCGCTGGGATAGGGGAACATGTCGAGCGCGTAGAACTTCGGCTTCGTTGCATCGAAGCCGGGCTCGCCCGGATTGGGTTGGCGAAAGGTCTGGTGCTCGTCCCAGTACCTCTGCCAGCGGGTTTCAATCTCGGCCGCGAGCGCGGCATCGTAGCGATTCTTCGGAAGTTCCTCGGCCATGGAGGCGCGAGCATACCGCGCCTTCACCGGTTTACCCGGGCCAGCTGCCAAAAACCGGTTTACCCGGACGAGCTGTCAAAAACGCGGAATCCAGCCCTCAACCCTCAACCCTTACGGGGCATGCGCAAGACCTTGGCTCCACGCGCGCCGCCACTCATCGGATCGACGGGCGGTAGCGACAAGAGCAAACGCTCGATATGCGGCAAGGCGCGCTGCACGTTGCCTTCAGCATGCAGCGGCGAGTACGTCTCATCGAACACGAGCACAAGCTGGTATTGCCCCGCGAGCGAGTGCGCAAAACACTGAATATCCGGGCCGCGCAGCTCGGTGCGCACGAGTGAATGATCGCGCACAGCACGGGCACGAACCTCGGCCACAGCGCGGGCACTGCGCAACCTGCAAGCGGCTGCGGCTAAGCCGCCTTCTTCGCTCAACTTGCGCAACGCTTCCTGCTCATCGTAGACCGCGCGCTGTGCCATGCCGATGAGCCCCGCTTCACGGAGACGTTCGAGCGACGCGCCTTCCGGAGCGGCCAGTAGCTCCGCCCAGGTCAGTTTCGTCGTCGACAACATCTGATCGGCGCGTGCCGTGAGCAGCAACAAATCGAGATCGAGCGATTCAGAGCGCGCTTCGGAGCCGCCCCAGATCACAGGCGATTGGTAGTCGATGATCCATACGGTTTCCGCACCGGTACGCTCCCCGAGCTGGGCCAGCGCCAAGTCGAGCTCGCGATGCAGGGCCGCGGCATGACGTCCGCTCGGTGGCTCCGAGGGTGGCTGCAGCGTGCTGCGAAAACCGTCCACGATCAGGCGCAGTTTTTCTTCGAGCATCTCGCGC
>JBKJIA010000597.1:0-16154 GCA_046598735.1 Polyangiales bacterium | reverse complement strand
GAGGCCACACTCACGCTTGCGGATCTCTACGAACGACGCGGCGAGAACGAAGCGCTCGCAGACCTGCTCGCGCGCGCCCTCGAGCTTGCGCGTGAGCAGGTCTGCGAGCGCTTCGTTCTCGCCGCGTCGTTCGTAGAGATCCGCAAGCGTGAGCGTGGCCTCTTCGTGATCAGGTTCCTCGGCCAATACGTCATGCAAAAAGGCTGCACCATCGTCTTCGCGGCCGGCTTGGAACATGCGACGAGCCGTATCCAAGCGCAGTTCGTTGCGCTCTTCGGGATCGACGAGTGCTTCCAGCGTCGCGCGCACCAAATCGTTTACGCGTCCGAGGTCGCCCTGCGCGCGAAAGATGTCGAGCAACGGCGACCACACGCGGCGGTCCGCAGGATCACGCTCACGAAGCGACTCATAAACCGCCGCAGCACGCGCAGGATCCTTACCCTTGCCCGCAGCAAGCGCTGCCAGCTCCAAACCGAGATCGAAGCTCTCGATTGGATCGCCCACATTCAGCGCTTTCTCGAGCCAATTCATCGCGGATTGGATGTCGCCCAAATCACGGAGCAAGCGCGACAACAGCACCGCCGCCCACAGCGCCTCGACGATGCCATCGCCCTTTTCGGCGATTTCGAGCGCACGCTTCAGCAACTTCTCTGCGCGCTCGTGCTCTTTGATGCGCATCGCGAGCTCAGCACCCTCGCGGAGCAAACCGAGCGACGGTTCGTCGGCCTTCGCATGGCGCTCGAGGAAATCGAGCAACACGCGCGGCTCATCGCTCTGACGTGCCACGTGCTCCAACAGTTCCAGCGATCGCATGTCGCTCGGATCCGAGTCGCACGCGGCCTGCAAGATTTGTCCAGCGCGCACGTAATCGGGATCTTCCTTCACAAGCTGCGTGATGCCCTTGAGGCCTTCTTCCCGCGCGTCTGGATCCTGAACCTGCATTTCGATCAAGCGATACCGGGCCGTGCGCTTGCCCGTGGCATACGCCTCATCCTCGGGCAGCGTGGCGATGCGCTCGAGCACGGCGCGCTCTTCTTCCGCATGCCCAAGCCGCCCTGCCACGCGCGCCAACGCAAACTGCGATTCGATGTAGCTAGGCCCACCTGGTTCTACGAGCTTGTATTGCTCTTCGGCCGCTGCAAAATCTTGCAAGCCGTGCTCGAACACCGAGCCCGCACGCAGGGCAAGGTCGCTGACGAGCGCAGCATCTTCCTTGCGGCGCGCACGTTCGAGTAAAACACGCAGCGCTTCCACGTAACGCGGTAAACCCTTGACCGCCGTCGCAACACGGAGCGTTGCCGCGTGCAGTGCTTCGATGCCGGGCGCGGCAGTCAACGCCTTCAGACGTGCTTCGAACGCTTCTTCCGGACGCTGCAATCCTTCTTCGAGCACGTTCGCAAGCTCAGACAAGACTTCCGCCTCGGTGGCTGGGTCTTGCACTTGTGACAAGCGCTGCTCAAGCACCCGAATCAACAGCGCAGGCTCACCGCGCTCGAGCAACATGTGCTTTAGACGCTTGGTTTCGAGGTCATTTTGCGCGGCAGTCTGCACGGCTGAATCGAGTAACTCGGCGGCCTTATCGGCTTGCCCAAGCTCGTGCGCTACACGATGCAGTTGATACAAGATTTCGCTCGCGCCGATTTCCGGTTCCACGCCCGGCGGCGGCTTGCGCACGACCAAGAGTAAGGCGCGATACGCCCGCTCTGCTCGTTCCAGCTGCCCCGCCTTTTGCGCAAGCTCGCCCAAGGCACGCAAGATTCCAAGGTGCGTGCGATCCATGCCCGATGCCGTATCGAGCTGCGTGAGCGCCTCTTCGATGTCGCCTGCGGCCTGCGCCACACGCGCTAAACGCAAGTGCACCTCAGCACGTTCCGGTGAGCGACGACGACCAAAAGCTTGCACCATCGCATCGAGAACTGCGCGCGCTTCGTCGATGCGGCCTGCCGCGGTCAAGCCGTCTGCATACAGACACCGTAAGGTTCGATCTTCTGGGTCGGCCGCCACCGCGCGTGACAGCACTTCGACGGCCCGCTCAGGTTGCTTGAGTTGATCGCAAAATAGAGCGGCGGCCTCGCGCGCGTAAGCCAGCAGCAAAGCCGGGTCCTGCACCTGTGACGCACTGTCTGATAGTAAGGCCGCCAAATCTTCGTGACGACCGGCGGCGCGATAGCTGAGCGCCAACAAATCACGCAGCTCGAAGGCGAGCGGCGCTTCTTCGATGCCCTCCGCCAAGCAGGCGATGGCCGCGTCGTTCTTGCGAGCCGCTTGGTAGGCACGCGCGAGCTGCACGCGGAAGCCCGCTCGGTCCGAAGGTGCAATGCGCTCGAGCCTGCGCTGCAACCACGGCACTGCAAGCTCAGGCTCCTTGCGTTCCATGCGAATGCGAGAGAGCGCGTCGAGCACTTCATCCGTGGCCTTGAGCCCAGCCACCTTTTGATAGGCATTGAGGGCCCGCTCCTGATCTACAAGCTCGGAGTCCGCGAGCACCGCCGCGCGCTTCCACAGCTCGGCCGCACGCTCAGCATCGCCCAAGGCTTCCACTTGCGCCGCTTGTCCGGCGAACAGCTCGTAAACCGCTGGCAGCGCTGCGCGCTCTCGCAACAAGGCTTCGAGCGCATGGATCGATGCCGCATGCCCGGGCGATTCACGCAGGTTGTCCTGCATCGCACCCTGACGGCCGCTGCGCGCTTCGAGCTCGCACATCACGCGCGCAAGGTCGAGACGCAGCTCGAGTCGTCGCGTCACGTTGTTCGTCAGCGCAAGCTCACGCCTGCGCACCACGAGCAATTCCTCGAGTCGACCGAGCTTGTCGTATTGCCCCGCCAGCGCAGCCAGCGCAGCCGTGTCATCCGGAGCGAGCTCGAGCGTGTGACGGTACAACGTGACAGCAAGCTCCGCGTCGCCAAGCTTGTCGGTCGCCACGCGCGCTGCACGCTCTGCAAGCTCTCGCGCGTAGCTCGCATCGATCGGCAATAGCGACGTGTCGCGCAGCACTTGCACTTCTGCCCGCGGATCGCCAGAATTCACGGCAATTTCAGCCAATTTCTTGGCCGCATGCAGAGCTGCCTCCGCGGCGCCCGTCGCGCCAGCCGGCTTCTGTCCACTGCGCAGAAAGCCTGCCGCTTGATTGAACAAACGATCGAGCACGGGCTTGGCAAGCGCTTCATCCGCGAGGGTTTCGGTCGCCAGGTCCGCTGCCTCGAGCAGTGAATCAAGGTCACCCGCCGCGACGTCGGCAACACTCAGGAGCGTGTCGAACAGCGCGCGGCCCGGAGCTCGGCGCTGCAGCCCCACAAGCCTGCGTAAGGTCTCCGCATGCGGTCCGCCCAGACGCGTAGCCTTCACGAGTAACGCTTCAGCACCGTCCCAATCTTGAGCACGCTCGCGCCATGCCGCGATGCGCGATAGCAAGGCGCGACGCAGGGGCGGATTCAGCTTGGTCGCTTCGATGCCAGCTTCTGCCGCGACCGCGAGACTGCGGTAGACCTCGGGCTCGGAGACGTGCCCTTCGATCGCCTGCAACAACTCCTCGGGCATTCGGTCGTTGCTATGCGCAGCATGCACGACGATGTCGAACGCATCGCGATGCCGACCTAGTGCTGCCGCCGTGCGACACACGGCATCTGCCAAGGCCGCATCAAGCTGCTTGCCGGAAGCGGCGGCGGCGTACGCTGCGTAAGCGCCTGCCATGTCTTTCAAGCGCCATTCGCGCAGCTCGCCTTCGCTCGCTTTGAGTTGCGCGGCACGCGGTGAGCTCGGTTCAAGCTTACTTGCAGCAACCGCCACCGCTTCCGCCAGCGCTTGCCATTGGTCGAGGCTCTCGGCCAAACGCCAGAGCTCGAGGTCGAGCGATACGTTGCTCGGCTCCTCCGTCAGGGCTGCCGCTAAATGACCGAACGCTTTGCCAGGATCGCTACGATGCTGCTCTTCGAGCTGGGCCGCTTGACGCAACAGACGCCCGCGCTCTGCAGCGTCGCGCGCGCCAAACATACGATGCGGCAAGAGGTCGAGTAAGCCTTCGAGCTCATCCGTTGCGACGTATGCACCTGCGAGCAAGTCCGCAGCGCGGGCGCGCACCGCATCATCGCTGAGCAAGACCGTAAGGCCCGCACGCGCCTCGAGACGCGCCGGATCCGCCGCCAAGGCACGCCCGTAAAAATGCAACGCGCGTTCGGAGTTCGCCAAGAGCGCGCGATACGCATCCGCAAGCGAAGACAACAACCGTGCACCACGCTCGGCTTCGCGCGCCGCAGAACGATCGAGCAACTGCTCGATGCGCAGCTCGGTCACAAGCTCAGGCGCACGCTGCAGCAGCTCATTCCAAGTGCCAAGCGCGGCTTCCAAATCAAACAACGACTCAGCCTGCACTTCAGCGATGCGCGCCAAGTCTTTCGCCCCGGCTTTGTCGCCGGACAGCTCGACCCGTGCACGCAACACCTCGACCAGCAAAGGATACTCGTTACGCGCTTCGTAGAGCTGCACGAGGCCGTCGAGCGCCTCCCGATCGGTTGCGTCCTGCGATAGTCGCTTACGCCACGTTGCAACGGCGCGCTCGCTATCGCCGCGACCCCCCGCGAGCTTGGCCAGCGCACCGAGCACCTCGCGCTTACGCTCTTTGTCCGTCTCCAGACTCGCCAAGCGCTCGAGCACGGTCACACGCGCTTCAGTTCGGTTCTTGGCTTCGAGCAAGGCATCGAGCGCACGACCTGCATCAAGCGCGAGCTCAGGCTCGGCATCCTCCGCAAAGACGCGCTCACACAAGGCGATTGCGCGCTCGAACTCGCCCCCCGGCGTGTGCGCAATCGTGGCCGCGCGCAAACGCAGTACGCATGCGCGATGCAACGAGCCCGCTTGATCAGCAGCGCGACTCAGAATGTCGACGTGCCTGGCGTGCGCGCTGAGCTCGTCGACGAGCGTGCTGATCTCGCCTTCGAGCGCGTCGTCGTCCGGTCGCAACAAGAATAGATGCCCAAGCTCGAGCAACGCTTCGTCAGCCAAACCTTGGCCACGAAAAATTTTGGCAGCGTCGCGATGCAGCGCTTCGAGCTCTTCGCCAACAGCGTAGGTAAAGCCCCCGCGCAACACGCGTGCCAAATCGAGCGGACGCTGGGTGCGCTCGAACGTCGTGCGCAACAGTGCGAGCGCATCACGACGCGTGCCCGCCGCCGCATCATCAGACGCAAGAATGCGCTCCGTCAGCGCCAACGCTTCTTGGTGCTCGGGATTCGCCGAAAGCACGCGCCCCATCACATGGAGTGCTGCCGGAGCGTTCTTCAGTTTATCGAGCCAACACGTTGCGATTTGCACACGTACACGAGCCGCATCGTCTGCGGACAAGCCATCCACGCCAGAATCCCACAACGCAATCAGCTCGCGCCAACGCGCGCCGCGTTCGAGCAAGCGCTCAAGTGACGCACGCAGCGCTAGATCACCCGGCTTGAGCGGCACCAAACGCTCTAGAAACCCGATCGCGCGATCGGCGTCGTTGGCCACGTCTTTGGCCACGCGTACGGCATCGTCAAGTAGCTGGACTTGTCGTTCTACGCTGTCGGTCGAGTCCACTGCGCGCGCATACACATCGAGCAACGACGACCAACTGCCGAGGGCGGTAAGGCCCATGATAAGGCGATCGAGCACCGCTTCATCACTTGGGTCCAGATCGAAAACCCGCAACATCACCGCTTGCATCTGCGGTGCATCGTCTGCAAACCACTGCTCGCAAAACTGCGTGGCGCGCTCGCCGAGACGCCGTGCAGTCGCGTTCGGCAGATGGCTCGCCAACACTTCTGCGTAGAGGTCTGCAACAGCCTCAGGTGCCTGCTGCTCTGCAGCAAGCGCCTCGAGATCGTCCCATGCACTCAGATTGTCAGGCCGCCCGCGCACGATGGCGAGCTGAGCGGTAAGCCCCGTGTCCGTATAATTCGTGGTCATCGTTGCGTATGCCCCTACGCGCGCGCCGCGGAACTGCGCGACAGACCTACGAGCATACCAGCACACGAGCGGAGCTATCTCGCGCAGTTGAGCCCTATTTTTAGGGCGAATTGGGAGGCAGTGTGCGCAATGGCTGGCATCGCAGAACGCCTCACCTCCTCCCACTGCAAGTCCTTGCGACACGTGGCGCAAGCGAATGAGCAGCGCTAGCGGGGCATGCTCACGCCGCAACAGAACCCCACGCGATGTGGTGCGACGTTGACGGAAAAGAAAAAGCGCTGACCCAGCAGTGGGCAGCGCTCAACCAGACCGTAGGTCCCACGAAGGGGGCGGGCTTTATCAGCTCACTTTAGAAACGCGCTCAGCGAGCACGCCTTTTGGCCCTTCCTTCGCCTCGAACTGAACGGCCTGCCCTTCTTCTAGGGTCTTGAAGCCGTCGCCGACGATTTGCTGATAATGCACGAAAATATCCGGCCCCCCCGTTTCAGGGCGAATGAAACCGAATCCCTTTGCATCGTTGAACCATTTTACTGTTCCGACTGCCATACGTCCGTCACTCCGCTTGCGGCTTCACGCCGGTTGCTGGTTCCCCCCAAGAACAATGCTCCCCTTCGATCCCCCGAAGCTGTACGCGCCCCATTTGGTATTCATGCGACGCGTGCAGTTGAAGCGTTGTCCACGGGCCTGCCTACCTTCCCAGGCTACGCAGACATGTCAAGATATTTCCCACCTCGAAACGCACCATATGGGCTATCCGGCCACGGTTTGAAGCCTGCCAAATGGGGCGATCCAGTCCCAGAAACGAACTCGTTCCACCCCTATGTAGGGCATTTGATGCGCAGCTGTCATCAGTCGTCACAAGGCGCGGTAGGTTTGCCACATGCCGCCACTGAACCACACCCTCTTGCCCGCACCGGGCGTCCCGAGCGGCCGAACCATTCTTGTGCTGCACGGTATCTTGGGCAGCGGCAACAACCTACGTAGCGTCGCGCAGGCGCTCCTGACCCAGGACCCTGCCGCCCAGGCCGTGCTCGTCGACTTGCGAATGCACGGTCGCTCGCAGGGCTTTACGCCGCCGCATACCGTGCGCGCCTGCGCCGAGGATCTGTTGGACCTCGAGGTAACCTTACCGAGTCCGCCCACGGAGGTGATAGGTCACAGCTTCGGCGGCAAGGTTGCGCTGGCCTACCTGCGCGAACGTCCTGCGCTGAAGCGCGTCGCGCTGCTCGACTCGAGTCCGTTCGCACGCAGCGATCGGCACGGCTCCGAGCAAACCATGGCCGTGATCGACATGCTCGACGGTTTGCCCGCGCGCTTCGAGACGCGAACTGACTTCGTAGAGCACGTCCAAGGCTTGGGCTTTTCGCGCATAATCGCCGACTGGCTCGCGATGAATCTCGAGCGCACGGACGCAGGCTTTCGTTTTCGTCTCGACCTGCGAGCCATTCGCGATCTGATCGACGACTACTTCGCGCACGACCTTTGGCCGGTGCTCGCAAGCACGAGTGCGCGCGTGGATCTCGTGATCGGTGGCCGCTCAGAAGTCTGGCGCGAACCCGACATCGCCCTGGCTCGAACGCTCGCCGCAGCAGACCCCACGCGCGTGCGGATGCATGTGCTTCCCGAAGCCGGACACTGGGTCCACGTCGAAGACCCGCAAGGTTTGGTGCGCGCGCTGACGAGCGAATGACAACGACGTTGTGAATCGCTTGCTCATGCGTCAGCGCACCACACGCGCCTTACTATTCCGAAGTGCGCGCGTTCGAACCGTCAGATTCGCCATGGGTGGCCGCGTAATCGAGCAAGGCTGGGCGGCCGGCCGTGAGCATGACGTGCGATACGGAGCCCGCCACGGGCACACGCAGGCGACCTTGGCGCGAGCCATCAAACCACAGCGCGTCTTCCACGAACGTACGGATGAGCTCGCTGTGCATCGCCACTGCTACGCGATGGCCTGCGTGCTCTGCGTGCAGCTCTGCGAGCGCCGCCGACACGAGTCCGGAAAGCTGCGCGGGATGCGTGGTCGTCGCGCTCATCTCAGCCAACCGAAACAACGCCGGGTGTCCGGTACTCGGCGCCTTACGCGCGTCGTAGCGCGCCGCAAATTCGCCCTGCGCGACGTCGGGATCGGCATCGGCCACCAGCGCTACACAAGCCGCATCTTCGTCGCGATGGGGCCAAGCCATGGCCGGCCAAAGGTGCGACGCGTCGTTGTACACGCCAAGCTCGCTGTGATCACCATCGAGCAGCACTTCGCTGACGGACGTGTTCGATGCACGCCCCAGCGGCCAACGGCTCTTGCCGCGCAAGCCGAGCAAGCCTGCGATGAGCGTTCCGATCACGCCGCCGTGGCACACCACAAGCGCATGCGATCCCGGGTGCAGTTGCGAGCGCAACTTGTGCAGCGCGCGATCGATGCGCGCCGAGAAGGTGCGATAGGACTCGCCCCCGCCCATGGGGATGTCTTCGCCGGCCTTCAGACGTTCCATCTCATCCGGATAGCGTTCGTTGACTTCTTCGCGCGTCAGGCCTTCCCACGCACCTACGTCAAACTCCCGCCACTCGCGGTCCATCTCGAAGGCGTGACCACTCGCGTGAGCCGTGTCGCGCGCGCGCATGAGGTCGGATGAAATCACGCGATCAAAACGCATCTGGCTCAGCCTGCGCCCGGCGTAACGCGCTTGTTCTTGGCCAAGCTCCGACAGCGGCGAATCTCCCTGCCCCTGCCAGCGTTGCACACGATTGGCAACCGATTCCCCGTGACGAACGAGAGTAATGCGAACGGCCTGGCTCTTCACGTCTTCCTTCGATGCGCGCGCTGGCAACACAGCCCCTATTCTAGCGCTTTCGGCGCAGGCACGGGCCCAAAGCTGCGTGCATTTGTGCTATCGATCGCCTGTGCTTGGGTCCGCCGACAAGGTTGCCGGGTTCGCGTTGGGCGCATTGCTCGATGGCGATCGCGACGCTTCGCAGGTAACGGACCAGATCCCACGCGCCTTTCACGACGCCGTGCGCACCTGCCTTGCGGACGTCAGTGGCAGCGCCGACAAACGCGAATCGTTGGCCGTGTTAATCCGCAAGGTTCGTCCCACGGCGCACACACACGATGCGCTCCCGCAAACCGAGCGCACGCGGCTTGAGCCAGCCTACCGTGTGCGCGCCAGCAAAGTGCAGAGTGCACGCGCCATCGATCCCGATTTGACCGCGATGCTCAAGCGGCTCGCCGCACAGCCATCAAGAGTTGGTTCGGAATGATGCGCCGCATCCCGCGCCTTGAGCTCAACGTTGCGCCGCGCGCGTTGTTCGCAGTGGCCGGAGTCGCCGGAGTGGCCGGTGTGGATCCCAAGCTTGAGCGCACACTCGCTTATCACGCGGCACATGCCCAGGCTCTCAGCAACGCGCAAAGCGACATCATCGAGATCACGCAACGCGCGGTCGCTGCGTTACTGCAGGCAGAGCTTACGCTTTCGCCCGAGCACATTCGCAAGGTGGTCCAGCAACTCGTACAAGAAGTGCGAGCCGCGCGTCAGATCACGCTGCATCTGCATCCGGCCGATCGCGCGCTGATGCCGAGTGAGCAAGAGCTCGCGGAGCAAGCCGAAGCACAAGGCGCGATCGAAATCGTGACGGATCCAGCACTTTTGCGCGGCGATTGCGTGCTCACGAGCGACCTTGGCGACATCGACGCGCGCATCGCAACCAAGCTTGCTCACCTGCAGGAGCTGCTCTTGCAACACACTCAGGCGCCGGCGTGAGCGAGCAAGAAGACAGCGCCGCGCGAGCAGAGGGCGAGCCAACCGCCTTGCAGGTAGACGCCTCACAAGACGCACGCGAAGCCGAAGCGCCAGGCGACATCGCCAGCATGCGCACCGTCCTGGGTCTGTTCGCCCTTACCTTTATCTCGACCCTGTACGTGGGCTGTATGTGGGTCGGCGTCGAACCGTTCGAGCACGGGGTATGGTCGATCTGGCGCGGCTATCCATTCGCCGTACCGCTCATGACGATCTTACTATCGCACGAGCTGGGCCATTACTTCGTGGCGCGCATACATCACGTGGATGTCTCGCCTCCCTATTTCATTCCCATGCCGATCACACTCTTCGGCACGTTCGGCGCGGTGATTCGCATGCGTGGCCCTGTCGAAAGCCGCGATGCCTTGTTGGACATCGGCGCGGCGGGTCCACTAGCGGGTTTGATCGTCGCCATTCCGATCTTGATCTACGGGATTTCGATTTCACCCGTCGAGCTACTCGATCCAAGTGCGCATCCGTATCTCGAAGGCCATTCGTTGCTGTATTCGGGCCTCATCTATGCACTCAAAGGTCCAATCGCGGACGGATCTGACATCGTGCTATCGCCGACCGCGTTTGCCGGTTGGGCAGGGTTACTCGTGACGATGATGAATCTGGTTCCCGTTGGGCAACTCGACGGGGGTCACGTCGCCTACGCGCTGTTCGGGCCGCGCCAAGATGAATACAGCCGGCGCATCACGCACGGACTACTGGCGCTTGCCATCGGCATCAGCGGCGTCGCGATGCTGCAGGCATGGCTGCAAGGTGGCTCGGTCAGCGCGGCAGCGAGCGCGGGCATGCACTGGGGTTTCTGGTGGTTCATCTTGAGCTTGATGACGCGGCTCAATGGCCCTCATCCGCCCACGGCACCGAGCGATCTCTCATCGGCGCGACGCGCGCTGGCATGGAGCACACTCTTACTGTTCGCGTTGCTCTTCATGCCGACCTGGATCCGTCAGCTCTGATCAAGCAGCGCGTTGTGCTTCAGAGCGCTCGATGCTGCGCTGTCCGGACGCAGCCAGCGTGGTCAACACGCGCTCGAGCGTGGCGCCAAGCTCGTCGATGGGTTCGATGTACGCCGCACGATTTCCGCGCGGACTGAGCTCGCGGCCCTTGGTACCAAGCGTTTCAGTCAGCGCGCGGTCGGCGAGTGAACCCGTCTGCGTGACGGCAACAAGCACCAGTGCCGGTGCGGATCGTCGCGTGTCAACCGCCACATCGATGCGCAACAGGCCGCTGAAACGCGTGGCCGTCACGATGCGAATGCGCGGGCTACATACCTCCCCATCGCCCACCACGAAGCCCACCAATCGCATCCCGCAGGACAGCGCAAGGGCGTGTTTTGCAGCGCGCATCAACAACGCGAGCTGTTCGTCGGTGGAGCGCGGCAAACGCAAACGCGAGCTTGCGACCCACAGTGGCAATGCGCACATCAGGCCAAGCGAAACAGTAAGGTCCGTTGGAACCCGGTACACTGCCACGATCAAGAGCGAGCTTGCCCCGACAAAGCCGAGCACGGTCGCGATATCGGCCACAGGCATGCTGCCGAGTCGTTCGCGCCGCAGGCTTGCGCGCGCCTTGCCCTGCGGCGCTGTGCCGAGCGCTGTAAAACGCCCAAACGGCGAGCTTGGAGCCACGAGCTCCACGCGATCGACAAAACAAGACGCGAGCGCCAGCAGTGCGACGACCATCACCGGCGACGAATGGGATGCCCCCCAGACGGCGCAAAGGGTCAACAAGACACTCAGACTGCGCCGAGTCAGGTCAGACTCGATCCAACCACGCGTGCTTGCCTTCAGGGCACGCGCCCGGCGACGAAACGCAGCGCGAGACAGTAAGCCGACGAGCCAGACCAGCCCGGCCATGCCAGCGCCTACACTCAGCGGCACTTCGCGAACGGAGACCTGCCCCGTACGCGCACTTGAGATGATGTCTTGGCGCACAAACAAACGCTCAGGCCCCTCGGCCGCGATCGACCAGGCCGTGCTACGCGGCACGAGCACGCGCACAAACGTAAGGACACTCTGACCCTTGATTAGACTCTGCGTCAGCTCCACGGCCTGCTCAGGGTCGCGCACCGCCGCAAGTCCCTTGGGCCCGCGCACCACGATCTCTGCGCGCGAAAGCCCATGCTCCCAACCGGGCAACAGCCAGTCGAGCTGCACCACGGAACCGTCTGTAGGGCTCGCGTGAAGCCTGAGCGGCGCCGCATAACGCACGCCCACGCGATGCAGGCCGCGCCGCGCCGCGCGTTGTTTATCAAAGTGCAACGTGATGGCGCCGCCGTCCGATTCGGCGGAAGCAGGCACGACCACGCCCTCGTCGGTGGTCAGCCAGGCAGCTTCTGCCTCGGGCAACGCGAGCTCTTCATCGAGCCCGTCCAGATCAAAGCGCTCGAGCCAGCCGCCCAAAACCTCCACGCCGATATCGAGCGTGACCTGCGCCGAACCGCGCGCGTCAACGTCGATCTCGGCGCGCACGTCGCGCACCTTGGCGCTCGTCCACGCGAGCGCATGCGCAGGCAGACAACACGCAGCCGCGAGCACAACCAAAGCGACGGGATACGGGCGAAGCATCGGGCCTTCGACCGTATCAGGCACCTGACAACGCGCCCAGAAATCGACCCACCTCGCTATTGCGAGCGGGTGCGACTCACTTGGGTACCAGCGACTTGCCGGCGGGGCACACCACTTCGACCCCGGTCGGACCCTGATCCGTCTCGAGAATCTTGAACTCGACGCGGCGGTTCTTTTCCCAGGCCGAGGCCGTGGGCGAGTCCTCGATCGGGCAGCGCTCGCCATAACCACCGCTGCGCATGCGAGTGCGATCCACACCGCGTTGCACCAGTGACTCCAGCACCGCCGCTGCACGGTCACGCGTCAACTTGAGGTTGTAGTCATCGTTGCCGCGTTCGTCCGCGTGGCCTTGGATTTCGATCTTCACCACTTGAGGGTTGCCGATCAAAGTCGCCGCGACCGCATCAATGATTGGGTAGCTGCGCTGCTGGATCTCAGCGCTATCCGTCTCGAAGTAGATCTTGTCGAGAATCATGATCTGATTCTCTTCGATGATGACCGAGCCCTTATCCGGGCAGCCGTCCTTGTCCTCGAAGCCGTTGTAAGTCTCGGGCTTGTTCGGGCACGAATCATCCACGTCCAGGATGCGATCCTGATCGTTGTCCGGCTCCGGACAGCCATCCTTGTCCTTGAAGCCGTCCTTGTCCTCGGCGTTGTTCGGGCACAGGTCATCCACGTCGAGGATGCCGTCCTTGTCGTTGTCCGGATCCGGGCAACCGTCTTCGTCCTGGAAGCCATCGATGTCTTCCGGATCGTCAGGGCACTGATCGACGCTGTCGAGGATGCCGTCACCATCGCGATCGCCGTCATTACCCTCAGGGCAGCCGTCTTCGTCCGCATCTCCGTCATGATCTTCAGGTACGAGCGGACATTCGTCGTCGATGTCTAGAATGCCATCGCGATCGTTGTCGGGATCCGGACAGCCATCCCCATCCTCAAAATCGTCGAAGTCTTCCGGCTCATCCGGACATTGATCAACATCGTCCTTGTAGCCATCGCCATCGCGATCGCCGATCGAAGGCTCGAAAATAAAGCCCAAAATCCCGCGATAGTCAGGCTGCGAAAAACCATCGAGCGGCATGCACACGTTGCCGCAAGTAGCCGCGAGCAATAGATAGCTGTTGCCGTCGACGAAAATCTTCAGGCCGCCGAGCACCTCGCTCGCCAGCGATCCGCCTCCGGACATGATCTGGTTGCCGAACCCCTCCGCAATGAGGTCGACCGCGGGTGCTACGCGCAGCGCAACGCCAGCGCCGAACGTCACTTGATCATCGTAAGTCACCGGATTTCCGGCGCTCGTCTGCACAGCCGTGAGCGCCGCGTTCATATTGCCTGGTACGGTGCGCCCCGTGTAGTTCAGGGTGGCGCCCTTCCCCGTCACCAAGCGATAGCCGGCTTCTGCATTGAAGCGCACCACGCGATGGGGCTGAAAACCGAGCACGAGCAAGGGCCAAATCATCGCGCCCGGTTCGCCTGCAAACTTCTCGGGCGTGCCCGTGGGCAATCCAATCTGCAAGACCGCAGCGAGTCCGATCGGCTGCTGTTCCATGCGAAGAATCCGGTACTTCGCGTGCAAAACCAGGTTGCCGATGCCCTGGTAGTCCAGGCCGCCGTTCCCCGCTCCGTCCGCGCTTTCGTTCCATTGCCCCGGCACGGTCACGTTCTGGCCGCGGATCGCGATGATCGGCAGCTGCGCGCCAACGATAAGCTTGTTGTACAAGCCGAGGTTGAAGTGCAAAACGCCCGAAAAATACTGCTTAACCAGGAAGTCGGTGCGCTCCGCGTTGGCCGCGTCATCGCTCGAGTCGTTGATGAACCCGCTGTAGGGCGCGAGGTTGAACGCGCCGTCCAAAATCATCCCGAAGCTGTAGTCGAGGTGCCCAAGAATATCGGTGCCGTTGACGGACGCGATGCCCTTGGAGTCGACCGCATGCCGGAACAAGCGCAGGTCAAAACCATCGCTTGCCAGCTTCTGGGCCGACGCTGGGCTGGGCGCGCTCGCCAAAATCGCTAGCCCCACCAACGATGGGCCGGCGCACAAAACAAGCGAATTTACGAACCGACTCAGTCGACGCAGCATGTCGCGCATCGTTACTCCCCCGACCCAAGGTCCCCCCTCGGATTGTAGGGTTAAGTACCAACCCAACCATTCCGCCGTCAACGAATTACTAACAATGCCACTGATTTTCGGCGCTGATTGGCCTACTGGTCGTGCTTGGCCACGAACTGTCGGTATTGGGGCGCCTGTCGGGCGGTGGGGTAGCGAGTGACGAAAGATTCCATGTGCTTCACGGCTTTCTTCGTCTCGCCCAGCGCACGATAGGTTTCGATCAAGAGTGCTAGCTCCTGAGCCGACTCGGCGTGCCCTTCGAGCGCGCGCACCGCGCAGCGCTGATCGCCACGCGCTAGGCAGCCGCGGGCCACGTGGGCGGGGCTGTTGTCTTCGTCCTTGCCTGGAGACGAGCTGCTTTCGCGGGGCGCGCGCGGCGTAGTGGCGGCCTCCGCGGGCGGCGCCGCCTGAGAGTTGGGTAGTGCAGCAATGGCGCGAGCGGCGCTCGCTTCGAGGCGCTGGGCATCCTGCACCATCGTGTCCGTGAGGCCCGGCATGTCGAGCACCGCACTCGCAAGCCTGCGCGCTTCACGCGGATTGGAACGAAGCTGCGAACGCGCCTCGCTCAAACGTGCGAGCGCCACACGCTGAGTCGCGGTCTTGATTTCCGGCCGCTCGCGAAAGCTCTCAGGCAGACCCGAGAACAACAAGTACGCATCCTCCAGCTTGCCTTGCGCAAACGCTTGCTTGCCTTCTTCGAACGCGCCCGCCAAGCGGAACGCTTCTTCTGCGCTGCGCTTGCATTCGCTCAGCGTCGCGTCGCTTTCATCGAGCGCAAGTCCGTTCTGGGCTGCGCGCACGGCATCGGCATACTGTTCGCCAGCGAGCGCCGTACGACACCCTTCCAAGGCTGCCGCAAGCTGCCTCCGCACCTCGTCGTCCTGCGCTTGCAACGCGGGCAGGGCCGGCTCGGGCGCGAACGTATTTTCCGCGCCCTCTGGCTGCTTGGCGTCGCCGTTGTCCATGAACGCAAGCACACCACCCACCACGGCCGCCACGACCGCGATCACAGCCACCGTGCGCCTACGTGGTCCACCACCCGCCGCGGGCGCGGTCGATGCGGCCTGGTCCTCTTCCGAGGCCTCGAAAACGTAGGTTTCGCCAGGCCCCACGAAACGAAAGCGCACTTGACCAAGCTCGAGAATGTCGCCCGATTTCAGCGGCCCCTTTTTCGTCGTGCTGCCGTTGATGCGCACGCCGTTGGCGCTGTTGAGATCCTCGACCTCGAAGCTGCCGTCCTTCTGCAACACTCGCGCATGCTCACGCGAGATGGAGCGATGGCTGATGCACAGGTCGAGCTCCTCGAGTCGCCCGATGCGCACTGCGCCCTTGGCGATCGAAAACTCGGCCCCCGGCGCCGGCGCAGAAATCATCACCAGGCGCGCAGGTGCCCCACCCGTCATGGGCGGTGCCGAAGCGCGTGGCGCCATCGGTGCAGCCGCGGCTGACTCCGCTTCGGCCTTGAGCGCGATCACGTAGTCGCCGATGCCGACCCGATCGCCGTCTTTCAGGTCAGACTGCCTATCGATGCGGGCGCCGTTGAGCGTGACTCCGTTGTACGACTCGAGATCCTCGACTCGATAACCCTTGTCTACCTTGACGAGACGCGCGTGCTGACGCGACACGTTACGCTCGGTCAAGCGGATCGTGTTGCCATCTTGCCGCCCGACCGTGATCTGATCACGGACGAGAGGAACAATGATGGTCTTACCTTCGTCGTCAGAAATGACGAGCTTGAACATCGGC
>JBKJIA010000391.1:0-3630 GCA_046598735.1 Polyangiales bacterium | reverse complement strand
CGCATCCACTACGATCTCACCGCCGCCTACACGCCGTAGCGCGCTATCCCGCGACATCGTTGCCATATCTGACGCGCGCTGACACCCGGACAGCATTGTCATGGGCGGGGCGGCCATAGACGCGGGGCCGGAGCGAAAATGCTGGCAAAGCGCGCACATTCTGCACGTGGCACCTGCGTTGCAACGCGGCTCTTTTGCGGCGACCAGCTCGCCAGCAGGTCGCTAGCCGTGCGCTAGCAGAGGGCGGAAACGCATGCGCTTAAATCATAAACTTCGTCAGGTGGCCTGGGCTTGTGCCGCGTCGAGTGCCGTGTTCGTAAGCTGTATCGAGCAAGAAGGCGGCTTGAATGACAACGAGCGTTCGGCTGGCAATGGTGACAACGGCGTATCGGTGGGATTCGGAGAGATCGCGATCGATCCCACCGGTCAGTATCTGATCTCCGCGAGCAAACAGCAGCTCGTCTACGGCAGCTTGAAAGACGGCAGCACGCACGTGTTGAACGGTCTGAGTGGCTCCCAGCGCGTGGCCTTCGATCATGCAGGCCATACCATCTTCGTCACGCGCGCTTCCGCCCAGGCAGGCGGTGACGTGCAGGTGGACTTAGATGAGGTCCAAGGGAACGTGGAGGTCGACTTGAATCTAGGCCTGCTCACGCGTTACGACACTCAGACAGGCAAGGAGCTGTGGGAGCGCGACGTAAGTTTTGGTTTCTCCTTCGAGGGCGACACCTTCCCTTGGCTCGATGTCAGCGCCGACGACAAACGCCTCGTGCTGACCTACCAAGATCACGTCGAGATCGTGGATGCCGACAACGGTAAGCTCTTGCATAAGACCAAGCCATTTGCGTCCCGTATCGTAGACGTCGATCTGACGCCGGATCAGGCCCGGCTCTTGATCACACTCGATCATGTGTGGCAAGCCGACAAACCTCAGACCACCATCGCCGTGCTCGACCTCGAGGCGTTTGGCACGCTCAAGATAAGCGTACCAAATTGCGCGGACGAGATGGTGGTCACTCCCAATGGGAAGTATGCGTTGCTCGCTCCCACCACGTGTCAACCGACGCCCGACGTCAACAAGGACCCCGTCAGCGTCATCGATCTAGAAACACAACGTTTCGTGCGCAATTTACCGGGATTTGGGCCAGTGGCATTGGCGCCCGAGGGTGAGCTCGCGATCGCATTCATCGACATGGAGAATGTTGACGCCGCGCTGTTCGACGATCCCAAGCAGATTCCGAATCGCGACATTCGCTATCATTTGATGTTGATCAACCCTCAGACCCTCACGTTCGACACGGTCGAGCTCGGTGATGCGTTGCCCCGCTATGCCGTGTCGCCGGATGGTAAGCTTTTGTTGGTTGACTCGCCCAGCCTGTGGGACGACGGGCGCATTCGCGTGCTCGACGTCAACAAGCGCGAGCTCATCGCGGTCGAAGGGCCCAACTTACGCTTGGACAACTACGTAGTGACCCGCGATTCCTCGAAGGTGTTCCTGCTCGATGACGGTCTGTTTCGCATTACGCTCGATAAGCACGTGGCCGACGCAGAGCCCATCAGCTTCACGCCCACGCACCTCAACATCACGCCCGATGACAGCATGCTGGTGTTGCGACAGAGCAGCACGAAGCTGTGGCTCTACGACGCAAACACCGGCCACATGCTGCACGCGATGCAGCTTGCGCGCTAGGGGCCCGCGTTGAGGTAAAGGTCGAGTTATCTCGCGCGGGCGTCTCAGGCAGACTTTGGTACGCTGCGTGCTTTGTAGCGTTCGGGCTCCTGAGGCGACTCCATGAATCTCGATTCCAAGCTCACGCGCTGGCTCGAAGCCGGCATCATCGACGCAGACACGCGTAAGCGCATCCAGGCGTTCGAACACGGTAAGGAGCGGCCGGTCGCCTTATATGCACTCGGCGGGTTGGGCGCCTTGACGATCGCCGTTGGCCTCGTCTCGATCGTGGCCGCGAACTGGGCTGAAATCGGCGATACCACGAAGCTCGGTATCGACTTGTTGCTCGGTGCCGTGCTGGCTGCGGCCTTATACATGGCGGCTGCGCGGGGTAAGGTCTGGCAAACCGACCTGATGGCCGGCATCTACTACGGCTTTACGTTGGCTTCGATCTCGCTCGTGGGACAAATCTATCAGCTGGGCTCGCCCACCTATCAGGCGCTCTTGATCTGGTCCGCCTGCACCTTACCCTTCATGACACTGATCCGCGGGCGTTTGCTGGGGCTGATTTGGCTAGCCGGCCTGATCTGGACACACACGGAGGTTGTGATCGCGCAGCTCGAGCGGCTCGATGCGCAACACCTGAATCACGCTTTTCTAGCAGACCTCGCCATCAGCATCGTATTCGTGTCGGTGCTCGTGTACCTGACGGTCGCGCGTCTGCCCTGGCTCGTGCGCGAGCGCGCGCAGCTCAGCCACGTGTGGACGAACGCGCTCTGGGCCGCGATCGTGTCGGCGGGCTTGGCGGTCTGCTTTGTCTTCTACAATCGCTTGGATCAAGCGGACACGTTGAGTTGGGGCGTGGCGGTGGCTGTTGCGGTCGGGCTGATCTTGTATGCGGCCTGGCCCAGGCTCTATCCGCACGCCAAAGCTTCGGCGCGTATCGGCATGGCGGGCATTCTCGGGCTGATTTGCAGCGTGTTGGTGGTGGGCTTGTGTTTTCCGCACCAGGAACGACCTTCCGTGGGAGCGATCTTCCAAGTACTGCTCCTGGCCACCAGTGCTTGGACGGTCTTGCAGCTTGGGCACCTAGGCCTCTTCAACGCACTGACCGCTGCCATCGCTGTGCGTGTCTTGGTCATCTATTTCGAAGTGTTCGGATCCCTGCTCGATACGGGCATGGGCATGATCTCGGGTGGGGTACTGACCTTACTCTTGGCCTGGTTGTGGAAACGTAAGTCCCCGCAGCTTGCAGCCAGGCTTGCCGAACAGGAAGGTGGCTCCCATGGCGCGTAAGCTTCTTATCCCAGCGCTTCTTTTGCCGCTGCTCGTGATCGTATTAGGAATTGCCAAAGCTGAATGGCATTTAGCCCACGCGCGCGTGTGGGCCTTTGACATCACCGGCTATGACCCACGTGATATCCTGCGAGGACATTACCTTCAGTATCGACTGGATCTCCACGAGGAGGCGGCCCTCGGCGGCTGCGAGGAGGCCCTGGGCGAGCCGTGCTGTCTGTGCCTGACCAGCAAGGGCGTAGACGCTCCCCCTAAGGTGCAGCGAGCCACCTGCGAGCTTGCCCGGCAGAGTTGCGAGGGCGTGCTGCAAACGGGCCGGCTCAAGGAGCTGGAGCGCTACTACATCCCGGAGGTCGGAGCGCAGAAGCTGGAGCAAGACCTGCGCGAGGCGGCTGCCCGAGGCGAAGCGCGCCTGCTCGTGGCGATCGATAGCGCGGGCAGACCGCAAGTTCAGACGCTGCGCCTGGGTAAGACGCGCTAGTCTCATGCCGGTCAGTGAGGCGGTCTCCGGCGCGCTCGTGCGCCCTCACCCCCGGCCCCTCTCCCACCGGGTGCTGAGCATTCATCCCAATTTACCCATGGCGTCGAGCTCTTTGATCGCTGCGACGGCGGGGGCGATGAATTCGAGGCCGCGACGAATCGTGATGGAGCCGGGTGGTCCGCCT
>JBKJIA010000305.1:0-4773 GCA_046598735.1 Polyangiales bacterium | reverse complement strand
TTACACGAGCTGTCTGCGCGCGCGGCCAAACCACTGGTGGTCGTAGACTGCGGAGCGCTCACACCCACGCTGGTCGCAAGCGAGTTATTCGGTCACGAGCGCGGCGCCTTCACGGGGGCTGATCGCCAGCACGTTGGCGCCTTCGAGCGCGCCCATGGTGGCACGATTTTTCTCGATGAAATCGGCGAGCTACCCCAAGCCTTACAACCCACTTTACTAGGCGTGCTCGAGCGCAAGCGCTTTCGGCGCTTGGGTGGCAAACAGGACCTTAGCTCGGATGTGCGCGTGATCAGCGCCACCCATCGCGATCTGCGCGAGGAAGTGAACAGCGGCGCCTTTCGTCTCGACCTGTTCTATCGCTTGGCCGTGATTCGTCTGCAGGTGCCGGCCCTGCGCGAGCGCGCCGACGACGTGCCGTTACTGGTCGAACATTTCCTACGTGAAGCCGGTCACGATGGACCGATAGGCGAGCTGATTTCGGATGCGGCGATGGCCCAGCTCTGCGCCCATCGTTGGCCTGGAAACGTGCGCGAATTACGCAATTTGATCGAGGCCACGCTCGCGATGGGCGAGCCCCCCATGGTCGATGACATGCCAGCCGCTACAGCTGAGAGCGCAGGCGTTAACCTAGACCTGATAGGTCCCTTACTCGACCTTCCTTACAAAGACGCGCGCGGCGCATTGCTCGAAAATTTCGAAGGCCGCTATCTCGAACATTGGATGAGTAAGGTCGAAGGCAACGTGTCGCGCTTCTCGCGGGATGCGCGCATCGATCGGTCCCATCTCAACGATCTCTTGCGCAGGCACAAGCTAAGGTAATCTTGTTCCCATAATACCGGGCACGTCGCGCTGACTACGCGGCGCGAATGACGTTCCAGCGCAGGTGATCACATCCCGCTCGCAAGCTCCTACTCCTTCAAAGTCGAGTAAGATTTCGCCGCGCGCAGCCGAGGGTACCAAAGGGCAGCTGTAGCTGCAGCCAAGCAAGCGGTCTTCATCGAATGCCAGACCATCGCGTGCTTCGATCTCGGCGCAGGTTTCGGTGGTACCTACCAAACGTAAGATCGACTCAGTGTCAGGTGCATCACGGGTGACGAGCTCACCGCTCACTTGCTCCTTCACGTACTTCGCGAATACCGCGCCGGCGGTATCGATCAGATCGAGCGCTGCGCTGAAGGTTGCCACGGGAATCTCGACAGGCTCCAAGTCCAAGCAGGTGCGACGACTTTGCACCGGATTGCAGTCGTTACCCTCGTCGCCGCAATAGTTGGCGATCTCCGTGGCGCGACAGCGCGGATAGCCACCAAGCGCCACGTAGTCCATCACCACAGTGGCCCTGAGGATCACCAGTTTGGGATTCGTTTCCGAGGCTTTGAACGCGCGCGCCAATAGCGCTCTGGACTTGTTCGCGGTGATCGTCCCGTCGCTCGTGCTGCAGGCAAAACCCGCCAAGGTCGACTTCTTGCCGAGCTTGATCTCCGAAAGGACGATGTCTGCGGTGTGCACGGCTTCGGCTTGGCAGCTCGTGCAGCATGAAAAAAGTAACAACAGCGCCGTATGACTGCAGTTTCTCGTGATCACTGAAACCCCACTTCCGTACGCTGCTTGGGCTCGTGCAAGAGCAATGCCGTCGTCGTCACGGCGCCCGCGGCCACCACGCCCACCGAGGCCCAAAACCACGGGCTTTTCCAGAGCGGGCGCGCAGGCTCGAGCGTCTTGCCGCGCACGAGTAGGTCTTCCAGTAACCTTACGCTTTCGTCGGGCGCGTCGCTGAGCGCCACGCGCTCGCTACCTGTGCGCGCCACGATCGCGCCGTCTTGGCCGTAAGCGCCACGCAGATTCAGCAGCGCAGCGCCTGCGGGCTCCGTGCTGATCAGCACCAATCGCGGCGCACGTACCGCTTGAGCAAGCAAGGCCAGCGAGCCTGCACTGTCGAGCCCCACACCAGCACCGTAGCGGGCCCGCCATTGCGCAAGCGCAAGCTCGGGTGTGGCCGTAGCCGTGACGAGCATGACGCTGCTGCCGGCCTTGCTGAGCGTCACGCGCTGCGCTTGCGGCGTGATGCCATCTGCACTCACCGCCACGATGTGATCACCCACCGTAAGGTCGACACTGCACGGCGTAAGACAGCCGAGCGCGCGGCCATCGACGAGCACGGACAAGCGTGGTTGCTGGCTTTGTACCCGTAAGGTCGCGCGTGGCGCGGCGCGTTGACTGCGCAGCGCATCGGTCAACATGCGCTCCACGTCAGGCGTGACGGCACCCACATCGGGAGGTACCTCAAGACCAAAGCGCGCAAGATCAAGCGCCGCGCGCGCCGCTTCTTCTTGGGCACCGCGACCCGCCTGACAGGCTGCGCGATACATGAGCACACGGGCCAGGGTGGTGCGCTCTTCGCGCGCAAAGAGTGACGTCAACGCAGCATCCTCAGGCAAGCGCGTAAGGCAAGCTTCGAAATCTGCCTCGACGTAAGACGTGCGCGCCTCGCTCAAGGCTTGGGCAAGCCCGGGGTCTGGCAATGTAAGCGCAACGCTCGTGGCCTCCGGCAAGGTGACCACCCGCACTTCTACGGGTACCTCGTGCTGCTGGGCTAAATGCGCCTCCATCGCGGCACGCAGCGGCGAATCCGCGGCCACGGCCACGGTCACCCTCACCTGCTCGCCATCTGCGCGCACGTCACGCGCATAGAGCGTCATCCACAGAGCAAGCCAAGCCACGCGCGAATCCATCCGCCGCAGGATAACCGCTTCTATATTTGTGAGTAAGCGCTGCTAGGATCCAAAACGCATGGAGCAAGTCGGACGCTATCGACTCACGCGTCGGCTCGGCCAAGGAGGCATGGCCGAAGTGTTCGAAGCCGTGGCAGAAGGCGAGAACGGTTTTCGTCGTCGCGTGGCGCTCAAGCGTGTGCTGCCGCAGCTGGCGAGCGATCTGAGCATTGCCCGCATGTTCCTCGACGAAGCGCGCACGACCAGTCATTTGCATCACGGCAACATCGTGGCCGTGCTCGATTACGGCACGGCCGAAGGGGCAGCCTTTCAAGTGCTCGAGTTCGTCGATGGCCTTGATCTCGACGGCCTGATGCGCCGCGCCGACGAACGCAAAAAGCCGCTGCCGATAGGCCTTGCCCTGCATATCGTGCTGCAAGTCGCGCACGCGCTGCACTACGCCCACAACGCCAAAGACGAGCTTGGCTGCGAGCTTGGCATCGTGCATCGCGACGTAAGCCCCTCCAACGTGCTGATCGCCTGGGATGGTCACATCAGGCTTAGCGATTTTGGCATCGCGCTCGCCGCCAATCGCCTCGAACGCACGGAAGGCGCAGGCATCAAGGGCAAGCTCGAATACATGTCACCCGAGCAGGCGGTGCGTGGCCCCATCGATCGCCGCAGCGATGTGTTTGCGCTCGGCTGCATGCTGCACCGGCTGATCACTGGCAAAAGTCCACTGGGCGAGCTGAGCGCATTGACGCGCATGGCTTGCGGCGAGGAGCTAAGGCTCGATCCTCAGCTCGAGCCGGCCATCGCTGAAGTGATCGCGCGCGCCACGCGCAATGCTCAGACCCAACGTTATGCCAGCGCCGCGGATTTGGCGCGTGCGCTGTCGGCATGGCTGCCTAGGTACTTGCAAGAGGAACCCACCTTCGCCCTACAACGCTGGCTGACAAGCTTGCGCGACGCGGCTGCGGTCGAGAAAAAGCGCGGCGCTTTGGATGCACTTCTCAACGTGGAGCTTGTGCTGAGCGCTGCGGATGAGGCGACCCAAGAACGTTCGTTTGCCATTCACACTCCGCTTGAGTCTGCACCGCCTCCAGCCGTTGCAGCAGATTCTGAAAAGCACGCAAGCGTCGCTGCCGAACCGCCCACCGCCAACGCATGGCAAGCTAAGCCAAAATCTGCGCGCCTCCCATGGATCGTAGTCACCTTACTGTTGATCGCGGCGGCCGGCGGAGTAGGCCTTTACGCAGCACGCGGTCAAGGCGCGCGCAAGGTAGCCCCAGCGCCTTTGCCGATCCCTACAGTGGCCGCTCCTCGACTGGCGCCCAACACAGAGGCGGCGGTCGCAAAACCTGTGGACGCCATGCGTGAAGACAGCCCCCCACCACCTACCATCACGCCTGCGAGTAAGCGTACGCGGCTACGCCCCGCAGCCAAGAGCATGCCCAAGCCCGCAGCCGCAGCACCTACGACCAGCCCAGTACCACAAGGCGTGGGAACCTTAGTGATCGGCGGCGATGGTGCCTTGCGCGCCGAGATCCGCATCGATGGTCGCTCGTTAGGTTTTGCACCCAAGCGTGTGGAACTCGACACGGGCGATCACGAAGTAACCTTAGTCAAGCCCGATGGTTCGCGCGTGGGCCCGCGTCGTGTGCACATTGAACCCCACCATACGCAGAGCGCCCCTGCCAAATGGATCGTGGACTAAGGCCTCGTGCCTAAGCTACCTGTTGGCGCGAGTCTAGTTCTGCCCAGGCTGGGCGTGCAGGGGCAACAGTAAGGGGACTAAGCTGCCATCCTCGCGGCCCGCTAATAAATGTACGCCATCGAAGGCCAGCGCTTCGATGCCCTCTTCTTTGGGCAAGCGCGACAGATAGAGCCGCTCGCGCAGCGTAGTGCCATCGAAACGAAATACGTACAGGTGCTTGTTGGTGGTGAGCGCCACGCGCGTTCCGTCGCCAGAGACATCGGCCCCAGTCACCGGCGCCGAGCCCTGAGTCTTGCTGACGCGCAGATCGACGTGCGAGACGAGCTCTGCTGCGACCTGTCGATCGCT
>JBKJIA010000664.1:0-3156 GCA_046598735.1 Polyangiales bacterium | reverse complement strand
CATTCGTTGCGCTCGTTGGCTGGGGAGCACTGCGGCCGCCGGGGATAGGTTGCTCGTGACAAAATCACGCGGGAGGCAGGTGCGAGTGATAGACCTCCGCTCCGGGACGCCTTGCCTTCAAGGGTGGGTTCCGAAGAAGTACCTAAGGGGACCGCTATGAACGCCATGTTTGTCGTGGTCATCGGCGAAGTATAAGGTTCCTAGAATCTGCGCTTCGCCCACAGCGCAAGCGCGGACGTGGGCAGCCTCTCTGCCGTTTAAGCGCTGATGACCCTGTTCTGCGTGACCCTGGCGCGAGGCGCCGAGGGACCAGATCGTCGATGCGCGAACGGCATGTGCTCCCAGCTTTCTTGTCCGTCCATTACAAATCACGGAGGCGGCGCGACGATCACCGTCCGCCCATCGGGCGTCACGTAGCTCGTGCCTGGCGCGCGTGTCGCGGTGGGCTGCTGCCTGGCGGGTCCGATCGCTTGGCGCTCGTCGCCCCCTTTGAGCGCCTCATCGGGGCGAGACGCAGCGCTCGGCGTGGCTCTCGACGGTGCACGCTCTTTCGCTTCCGCAGTGGAGCTCAAAGGGCGAGACGAATTCGCCACGGCGCCGGGGATCCATCGCTTCGCGGACGAGAGGGCGGCCTGTTCTTTCGTGTCCGCGCTGCCCTCCTTGTTGCCGTCACGGGTCGCCCTGAGATGCGTTCCCTCTGATGCCACGGGTGCCCTGCTGCGGGCGTCGGGCTGACGAGCAGGCGGCACGACGGTCGACGCCAGCGATTTGTGCGACACAAGCGCTTGAGCAACCCTCGCCGGTCCCAGGCCGAGCCAGGGAAGCCCCCAGAGCCCGACAACAACGGCAATCACGGCTCCGGCAATGAGGTTGTCCGAACGCCCGGGCCGTACGCGCGATGCCGAGTGGTCCATCTTCCCCGTCTGTGGTTCGCGCACGGTGCCCCCTCAACCAGCGTTGATGACGTACACAGGTCGCGGCAGCGCCGCAAGCACAACGACAACTAAGGCGCACAGCGCAAGCACAACGCCGAACTGCAGGGCGAGGGGTGCGAACCCCACGTGAACCAACGTGGCTGCGGTGCCAAACAGGAGGTTGGTGCGGCGGTAATTCTGATAAGCCAGCCCGAGCATGATGGCTCCGCCAAGTGCCCAAAGCACCGTGCTGTTGAGGGAGTCGCCGCCTCCCAGGCCCAAGCGTTCTGCAGCTCCACTCCACGCATATCCCACGTAGGCCAGCGCAGATGCGAGAGCCATGATGAGCACTTTGGGGACGGTAAGTGCAGAGTACCCAAACAGGGACCGGCAGCGCTCGTTGAACACTTTCAGCAGCCGGTACACCCCGTAGGGGATACCGACCCCTACCACCAGGATTGCAATCACCTGCAGCACGAGCATGTTCTGTCCGCCCCCTCTCGTGTCCACGATGTGTATCAGGTACGTACCAAAGCGCACGTGCATTCAGATTCGGAGCCCGAGGTCCGAAAGCACTTATGCGCACGGTCTCTTCGGCCGTCCGCCGCGCTGTCACGTCAAGATCGAAACGCAGCGGCACAACTAAGCCAGCGCCGCCCCCTCAATAGCGGAGCGCACGAGCTCGCTGGCACCACCCACGACGGCCGGGCCATGACCCGTGGCCAGGTTCTCGAAGTCGCGCGAGGCGAGCTGCGCCATCGCGGTACGCACGCCTTGACCGGACACCTTCTGGTACTTGCGCCACATCGGGGCCACGATCACGCCGCCCTTGAAGCCGAGCAGCGAGGTCATGATGCGACCGACGAAGGAGGCTCCCTCGCGGTCTGCGTGATTCTGCAGTGCGTCGCACGCGACGAGCGTTCCGCCGCCATGCGGCAACCAGAGTGCGCACTCCCGCCAACCGTTCGTTCCCGGAAAATGGAGCACAGCGGCGCCTACGATCGGAGTCGTGGGACCGAGTGTCTGCGTGGCCGCGATCCCTTCGAGCTTCGCGTTGGGTAGGGCCCACACCTCCGGCTTGTAACGATCTACATAGTAAGGCTCGTCGATGCCGTGCGAGTCACTGAGCTTGACGACGTGCCTGACCTTACCGAGGCGCTCTAGCTCCTGCTCTCCTTCCGCGCTCAGCCGCACGGTGTTGAGGATCGTGAGCCCGTCAGGCTGCACAACGATCGTCATGGTGCGACCGATGCGCATGCCCGGTCCCATTTGGAAGCTGCCTCGGACGATGTGGATGCCCTCGACGACAGGCGTAATGGGACCGTGGGGAAGCGCCGCGGGGAATTGCATGGCGGGATGGAGCCACGTAATGGCCCGCCGCGTCAAGCCAGCGAGGCCGATGCTTGCAAAGGCCGCCGCTTCTGGACCGCCAGTGCGTGGCCTCCCGCCATGGGAACCTCAGTTGCCCTCGGGCATCCACAACACGGACCAGACGTGGCCATCGGGATCCGAGAAGCCGAAGGCGTACCCGAACGGCAGTTCCTTCGGTTCGCCGATGAGCTTGCCCCCGGCGCGTTTGACCTTCTCGGCGACCTCGTCGACGGCGGGCTTGCTGTCGACCGAGATACTCTGGATGATCTCCTGCGACTGCCTGGCATCGCAGACCTTGCCGGGGATCATCGCAGCAAATGCCTGCGACGGAAACAGGCAGATCAGAGAGGTCTCACTAGGATGCACCGTGATGCCCGCTCCTCCGGGCATGTCGCGAACGCCGAATCCGAGCGCGGTGTAGAAGGTGCGCGCGCGTTCCACGTCTTCAGTCGCGAGTGTGTTCCAGAACGTCGTCTTGGACATGTCGATTCCCTTTCGAGTCGTGCCGCGCATACTGCCGCGCGTGAGCGTCGCGGGCGAGGAGGAAGCGCGGGTGCGTTAGCTCGTTAGCTGGTGACCGCCAAGGGCAATCCTCGAAGCTGGCCCAACCAGTCTGGTCGCGCGTCAACCAGGCTCGGACAGCGCACGCATATCGCGCCCTCGAGTTGCATCCAAACACAATAAGTATCGAGCGCGCTTATGTGCAGCCAAGTGTCGCGTCGCAACCTTACTTTTGTCCGCGCTTTCCCTGGGCGAATTCCACGGCATAGCCGTCGGGATCGAACGCCGCCATCGAGCGTTCCCAGGGCTCGTCGTGGGGAGGTTGGTGAAAGATGACGCCGTACGCTCAGCGTGTCGGAGCTTGAGCTTG
>JBKJIA010000562.1:0-3357 GCA_046598735.1 Polyangiales bacterium | reverse complement strand
CTCTTGCGGCCGGTCTTGGCATACAAGTCACCGAGCGACAGCATCGCTTCCATGTCGCTGGTGTCTTTCAGGCGAGTGCCTAACCAGGGCGCGAGCAAGGCGTCGAGCTCCGGTTTGGCTTCGTTGAGCGCGTGCGCACATTCGATAGCGAGTCGTACACACGAGCGATAGAGCGCATGACTCGGCGACACTTGTGCGAGCGCGTTCAGACTGCGTCGATATTCGCCCGCCTCTTGAAAGCAGGCCGCGGCTTCCGCGTGATGGCGGGCGCGCTCGAAAAGTTGGCCTGCTTGCGCGGGTCTGCCAAGCGCGCGCGCGGTCAAGGCCGCATCGAACAGCTGTTCTTTGGCGAGGTGCTTGCGGAACACCTGCTCAAGATCCAACTCGGCGCGGCTCTTGAAACTAAGGGTGGCGCGTAGCTCGTCGTCCACGACCGACACGGTATCAGAACCGGACGCAGGCATACGCAGTAGAACGCGCGTGCATTGCGATCTGTGTCAGTGTGTTCGCCTCTGCGCTCACCGTGTCAATCGGTGGTGCACTGCAGTGCTCGCATGCACATGGTGCAAGCCCGCTGGCTTGCGCCGCATGGACGACTACACAACCCGCGGTTGTCCCTGCTGCAACGTTCAATGAACCGTCAGCACGGGCACTCGACTCATGCGCACCAAATGCTGTGACACGCTCCCAAGCAAGATGCGTGCGACGGCGCCTTTACCCGTGGAGCCTACGCAGATCACATCGGCTCCGACTTCGGCTGCCAATGCACTCAAACGTTTGACCGGCTCGCCGCGAACGATGTGGGTTTGGACTTTCTGCCCCGCTTCGCCCAGGGCAGCCGTGACAATGCGCGTGAGCTCGCCTTCAAGAAAGCGTAAGTAGCGTTCGGTCTGCTGGCTCGTGGGCCACGGTAAGCCCAACGCGGGATCGCTGTGACCGTCGTAGATGTCCGGGTGCACATGCGCGACGTGCAACGCAGCGCCGAGTGCTTGCGCCAGATTGTGTGCGAGCAGTAACGCACGATCGGCGGGTGCCGAAAAGTCGTGCGCCACCAGCAACGATTTGATGGTCATTGGAAACCCCCCCTTGAACTTGGCTAGACTGGTAAGCAACGTGCAAGCCACTTCAGTCACCTTCGTTTTTGCGCACGGTGCCGGCGCCCCCATGGACAGTCCATTCATGGAGGAAGTCAGCGCAGGGCTCAGCGCTCGCGGCATCCGCGTGGTGCGCTTCGAGTTCCCCTACATGGCTAAGCGAAGGCGCGGCGAACGCAGCTCGGCGCCGGATAAGCCCGCCATCTTGGAAGCGTGCTTTCGGGAAGTCGTGCAAGCCCAAGCGTGTGACGCAAGTCAGATAGCGATCGGGGGCAAGTCATTGGGCGGTCGCATTGCCACGCATCTGGCGGACGAGCTGGGCGTACGCGCGGTGGTGGCCTTCGGCTATCCGTTTTTTCCACCCAAGAAGACCGGACAAGCCAGGCTATTACGCATCGCTGAGCTCAAGACGCCCACGTTGATCTTGCAAGGCACGCGCGACCCATTCGGTACGCGTGAGCAGCTCGCTGCGCTGACCTTACCGTCTGCGATCACGTTGCACTACTTGGAGGATGGCGACCATTCGCTTGAGCCGCGCAAAAAGAGTGGCCGTACGCACGCACAGAACATGAAGGAAGCGGTCGACGTGGCCGCTGATTACTTGCTCATGGCACGAGCAGGTAGCCCGCAAACAACAGCGCCGTGATGGGAGCGAACATGCCGATGGCCGATCCCAGGGCATGATCGCGAGCGCTCACGCGCGTCAGCGCCAGCGCGCTCGTAACGGGTGGAAACATGATGGTAAGGGTGCGCAAGAGCGCCACGCTGCGCACGGGTTGTGCATCGAGCGACGCAAACACACGACGCAAGAGCGGCCGTTCGATCTCGGCCAGCGGCTGACCACCGATGCGACGTACGAGCTCGAAGTTGATCGCCACCGCAACGTTGCTCGCTAGCACGCACAAAAGCCACGCCTCTGGCCACGGGAACAGCGCTGGCGCAATCAACACGAAAGGTATACCGGGTACTTGCGCCACGACTGCCGCTACGAAAATCGCAACGAACAACACGGGACCGAGACCTCCTGCCTCCGCGACCACCTGGCGCAAGCGCGCGCCCTCGAGATACTGGTCGAGTCCGTAAACCTTACCGATCGCGTAGATCGCAAGCAGCGCCAAAACGAGCAGCGCCCAACGCAGCCAACCATTACGCATGACTCAGACCGGGAAGCGCTGCTGCAAGCTCTTGATGCTGCGACCGATTACGAAACGGAACATGGGTCCGCCACACCAGCCCATCGGGGGCGAGCCGGCGTTGCCATACGAAAGCCAGCTGAACCAGCTGCCGCCGAGGGGATGCTGCTCGGTGGTGAGGACGCCCAGGTGATTGCGCAGCATGCCCATGAGAGAAGCGTCACTGGCCGAATAGGCAAGCAACTTGTCTTGTTCAAAAGCGACGACGCGCTCGCGCGTGATGGGTGCCAGCGGCGCTTCGATCAAACGGACGGCGCCTACCTGACCTGGGATGGTGGCTTCTGTGTTGTCCACAGTTGTGCGGGTGATCAGCGGCATCCATTCGGTTAAGCGTGGAAAATCCGTGATAAAGGCGAAAAGTGTCGCCGGTTCCACGCCGAGTCGCGCGGCGTAGCGCTGGCCCAAGGGCGCATGGCTGAGCGCGCGTCCACGTTCGTACGCAAAGGCGCTTGGTTCGATTGGAGTGTCTTGTAGGCCCGCCACGAACACGCCTTAGCACGTGGCCCGACTTCGGGACCGTACGCAGGCCGTACGCAGAGCGTTCTGCCAGCGCCGAACACGTGTGACTTCGCTGTGACAAATACGGCATTCGTGTGACCCGAACGTGACATCGCCTTGACGTCGCCCGTTCCTTCGGCTTTCCTCGCGCCGCGAAACCCGAGGGAGAGTAACCCGCATGGCGCTCACGAGAGATAAGATTTTCTGGGAGGCCTTCACGGGTCACGCTCAGTGCACGGTTCGCGCGTGCGGCCTTCTGATCGAGATGCTGGAGCATCCAGATCGTGCCGAGTCGATCGGTCAGAAGATCAACGATTTGGAGCACGAAGGCGACAAGCTCACGCACGACACGGTGCTCGCCTTGCACCAGACCTGGATTACGCCGCTCGACCGCGAAGAGATCCATGCCCTGATCACCAAGCTCGACGACGTGCTCGACTTTCTCGAAGCCGCGAGCGACCGCGTCTCTTTGTACAAGATCACGACTGTGCGCCCGGAGGCGGTGGAGCTTGCCAAGATCTTGCAGCTGTCTTGCATCGAGATCGAGCGCGCAGTCGGCCTTCTGCAAAACA
>JBKJIA010000491.1:0-2514 GCA_046598735.1 Polyangiales bacterium | reverse complement strand
AAACATCAACACGGAGGTCACCATGTTAACTTCATGGCGTTATCTTGCCGCGGCGTCGTCGATCGGACTGTGCACGGCTCTGAGCGGCTGCGCTAGTGCGCCGAGCGTGGACCCCTCGGAAGATGCGGAGGACACGGGAGTCGTTACGAATGACACGCTCGAGGGCGAGGTCCAGGTCTTCGTGGCCATGCAGCACCATGATCAGGTGAAGAAGCTGTATTTCATCGAGACCGCGGACGCGGAGCGCATTCGCGTCAGTTTCGAAGTCGACCCCGGAGAGTTGCAGCCCGGCGAGCATCTCGCTTTGGCCGGCCGCTGGAACAACGAGAAGTCACTGACCAAGCCGACCTTCACCGCGACGGGTGTCCTGAAGCATCTTGGTGTGGAGACCCAAGCCGCAGGTGGTACCAGCACTACGTCAGGTACGGCCCAAGCTGCCTCTTCAGGAACGCGAGCGCCCATGGCTCACCGCATGGCGGTTATCATGGTGGGCACCACGAGCTACTCGCGTCAGCAAGTCCTTAGTCAGATCAACCCTGGCCCCGGTTCGGCCGCCTCTTACATTGGCGAGAATGCAGGCGGCATCGACACCTTTACTGGCGACGTATTTGGTCCCTACAAAGTGGATGTTTCCAACTGTTGGGACCGGGTGGACACGATCGGGGATCTCGCCATGGCTGCGGCCACGGCGGAAGGGCACAACCTGACCGGTTACAACGAGATCGGGTTCCTGCTGCCCTCGGAAGACAGCTGCCAATTTGGTGGCTTGGGACAAGTAGGCAGGCCAGGCCAAACGGGCCAGCTGTGGACTTGGTATAACGACTGGTTTGAATGCGGCATCGTCGCGCACGAGGTCGGTCACAACCTGGGCATGAATCACTCCCATTCGAGCGCCTGCGGATCGTCCCTTTACACGTCGAATCGTACGGGCTGCAAAGACAATGAGTACGGCAACGTCTTCGACATCATGGGTGATGGCAACTGCGGGCATGATGGTCACTACAACGCCGTGCAGAAGCAATACATGGGTTGGCTCGACACCTGCGGTGATGTGACAGCCGGCGGAAATGCCGTATTTAACCTGACGCCGCTCGAGGGCAATTGCGGCCTGCGCAGTCTACGCATTCCCATCGCGGGCGAGACTAACTATTACTATCTCGAATACCGCAAGACGAGTGCAGGCGAATTCGCAGGCGCGCGAGGCCAGGACCGTGTGCTGCTGACCGTGTCGAACGACGGTGCCAAGGTCCGTCCTGATGGATACTTGCTCGATGCCACGCCGGGTAGCAGCAGCGCCTTTCGTGATGCCTGGCTTACGGTCGGTACGACCTATAACCTTCCGGGCAATGTTCAGATCAAAGTGCTTGGGGTAGGGGAGCTCGCGAGCATTCAAGTAACCATGCCTGCCGGCGCAGGCGCTCGCTGCCGTGGCGGTGCGGTGCCTCCAAGCGGCGCGTGGGGTCAAGTCGGCGTCGCATGCGGCGACGGCTGCCCGAGTGATCCGAACAAGACTGAACCTGGCTTCTGCGGTTGCGGTGTGCTCGATCTCGACTCAGATCGCGACGGCACCTACGACTGCAGCGACGAGTGCCCCACGGATGTCAATAAGACCAAGAAGGGGGTATGCGGCTGCGGCGTGCTTGAAGGCGCGTGCACTACGATGCTGCCTGGGCTCGACCGCAAACGCTACAGCGGCACGTGGTCGACTCTTCCCAACTTCGACCAACTTACTCCCGACGAGCAGTCCGTGGTCGCCACGGTAAGCGTCAGCGACTACGCCAACCGCGACAGTTTTGGAGTCGTGTTTACGGGTGGCATACGCATCGACACCGCAGCAACCTATGACTTCGAGCTCTCGTCCGACGACGGGTCGCGCTTGCGCATCGACGATCGAGAGATCGTGCTCAACGATGGTATTCACGGTCTGCTGGCCAAGACCGGGAGTGTCGCGTTGACCGCCGGCATCCACACGCTGCGTGTTGAGTTTTTCGAACGCACGGGTGGAGAGGGACTAAGCTTGAGGTTCCGGCGTTCGGGAGGCAGCTTTGCTGAGATTCCTGCGTCGCAGCTCCTCCATCCCCCGGCTCCTGTCACCGATCAGTGTCCCAGCGATCCGAACAAGACAGCGCCCGGCGTATGCGGCTGCAGTACTGCCGATACCGACCGCGATAGCGACGGGCTTGCAGACTGCAAAGACCGCTGCCCCACAGACGCCACGAAGGTGGACCCGGGAACCTGTGGTTGTGGTGTGGCTGAGGGCAGTTGCGGTGGCAGCACGACAGCACAGTGCGTGCAGGCCAAGGAGGGCGCGACCGCGCAGCTCAGCTGTTCGGGAGGTCGAACGATCTCGAGCATCAGCTTCGTCAGCTACGGAAACCCGACAGGAACATGTGGTGCGTTCGCGCTCGGCAGTTGCAACGCCACGAGCTCACGCAGCATCGTAGAAGGGGCCTGCCTCGGCAAAGCCTCGTGCTCGGTGCCCGCTCAAAACGCGCAGTTTGGCGATCCATGTGC
>JBKJIA010000482.1:0-2522 GCA_046598735.1 Polyangiales bacterium | reverse complement strand
GTGAGCGCTCAGCCCGCGCGTTCGAACAGACCGGCAATCCCTTGACCGACGCCGATGCAAGCTGCGGCCAAACCGCGCTTGAGCTTCGGTTCGCCCCGCATTTGATGAAGCATGGTCACGACGATTCGTGCGCCCGAACAGCCGATTGGATGGCCCAAGGCGAGCGAGCCACCGCGCACGTTCACAAGATTCGGGTCGATGTCGAGCCCGCGCACACAAGCCAGTACCTGCGCCGCAAACGCTTCGTTGAGCTCGTGCAAATCGATGTCTTGGATGCGTAAGCCCGCCCGTTTCAACAGCAGCTTGGTAGCCGGAATTGGACCTTCGCCCATCACGCTCGGATGCACTCCGGCCGTAGCCGACGCGACCCAGCGCATGCTCGGCGTAAGGTTCAGACTCTTGACCACGGATTCGCTGGCGAGCACCACGGCCGCAGCGCCATCGTTGAGCGGCGACGAGTTACCGGCCGTGACCGTACCTTGTGCACGAAACACCGGCTTGAGCTTGGCGAGTGCGTCCAGGCTGGTGGCACGCGGCGATTCATCGCGATCGACCTTACTGTTGTCTGCAAGCTCGACCGGTACGACTTCGCTTGCGAACAGACCGCGTTCCCAGGCATCGAGCGCGCGCTGTTGAGACCGTAAGGCCCAGGCATCCTGATCTTCGCGGCTGATCTGATGCTTTTCGGCCACGAGCTCGGCCGTCTCGCCCATCGCAACCAACGGAAAGCGCTCGGCCATGCGCGGGTTTGGATAGCGCCAACCGAGCGCCGTATCATAAACGGGCGGCGGGGTACGCGAGAATGCTTCCTCGGCTTTGGGCATGGAGTAGGGCGCGCGCGTCATGCTCTCGACGCCGCCTGCGATGACGACGTTGGCTTCGCCGAGTGCGATCATGCGAGCTGCGTCTTGAATGGCTTCGAGCCCTGAGCCGCACAAACGATTGACGGTGACCGCCGGCACTTCGTAAGGCAGACCGGCGAGCAAGAGCGCCATGCGCGCCACGTTGCGATTGTCTTCGCCGGCTTGATTGGTAGCGCCGAAGATCACCTGATCGACGCGCTCCGCCAGCGCAGGCACACGCGCACACAACGCTCGAATCACGTGCGCCGCCATGTCATCTGCGCGCACGCTGCGCAGGCCACCACGAAACTTGCCGATCGGCGTGCGCACGCCTTCGAGGATGTAAACGGCTTCAGTCATCGTGATAGCTCCGGGTTCGGCACAGGTCCCTGTTCGGTCCACACGTAAAAACCTACGCCCGTCTTCTTACCGAGCTTGCCCGCGCGCACCATTTGTCGCAGCAACACCGGTGCCCGAAACTGCTCGCCGACTTCACGCGTAAGGTGATCGAGAATCGCCAGCCGCACGTCGAGACCCACCAAGTCCGTAAGCTTGAGCGGACCCATCGGATGGCGGTAGCCAAGCTCGAGCGCGCGATCGATATCGAGCACGCTCGCCACACCCGTCTCCAGCATGCGCATGGCTTCGGCGCCCAAAATCACGCCCAAACGACTGGTAGCAAAGCCGGGGCTATCGTTGACGACGATCTGCTCTTTGCCGAGCTGCGCCACGAACGCACAGGCCGCCGCGAGCACGTCCGCATGCGTGGATAGACCGCGCACGATCTCGATCAAAGGCATGACCGGCGGCGGATTGAAGAAGTGCAGTCCAACCACACGCTCAGGAACAGTCAGACGCGAGCCAAGCTCGGTAATCGACAGACTCGACGTGTTCGACGCGAGCATGGCCGTGCTCGGTGCGTGCTCGAGCGCGGACTTCAAGACCTTGACCTTGAGCGCCATGTCTTCGGGCACGGCTTCGATCACGATCTGAGTGTCTTTCGCGGCCGCGTTCAAATCGCTGGTGCACACGAAACGTGCGGCGATGGCGTCTCGTTCGGCGCGCTCGATGCTGCCTTTTTCCACCCGCTTGTCGCAACGCGCCAGCGCACCCTTGCGGGCGTTGTTGGCAACATCGGCCGACACGTCAAACAAATTGACGATGATACCGCGCGTGGCGCACAGCTCGGCGATGCCAGCGCCCATGGTTCCGGCGCCTATCACCGTCACGCGTTCGATAGAAGACATATTGAGACGATGCGCTGCGGGGAGGCTGTGCGCGTTGAGAAAACTCGCTCAGCCCGCTGGCGAGCGTGCTGCCCAGCCCGTGCCGAGGCCCCGCATACGCGTCGAGAGTGCTCGCCAGGAATGAAGGCTCGTCTTCGCTGCGTTCGGCCTTTGGGATGTCCCTTCCCGCGCCGGGCGCAAAGCATGGTGGGTTTCGCCGACGGAATGGCGCTCTCAGCGCCCTTTCTTTGCCAGCCTCAGAGGATAGTAAGGTTTAGTGACTCGGTGGAATGAGGAAGGGGTCGGAAGTAGCCATGCGCGTGCAGTCGGGCGGCACGCCAGCGGCATCACAGGAGGAGATGACGCAACTGAACCACGTGGTATCACTATCGAGGAGTAAGGTGGCCGAAAATGGCGACGACCCAGGGTTGTGCGCTTGGTTCTGGCGTTAGCG
>JBKJIA010000398.1:0-5898 GCA_046598735.1 Polyangiales bacterium | reverse complement strand
TGATCCAAGCGATGGTCTGGCTTGGCATGGAGCTCCCGCCTGCTTGGCAGCTCATGGTGTTCTTCGGTTGTGTCGGCATGCTCGGCGTCGGCATCGGCATGATGTACACCCCGCTCCTCGTCGACCGGCTCGGCCTTACTTATCCGTCCGGGCTCGCAGTGGCGAACATCCTGCGCGCGCTCACGGACAAGACGCTGTTGAAGCGTTCAATAGGCCAGCTCGGTGGAGGTACCAGTCTAGGCATCGGCGGTGCATACCTTGCCGAGCACATCGCCTTCTTCGGCAGTATCGGTATGAGCGTGTCCACCGTAGGGGCGGGCTTAGTCGTTGCATCGCGCATCGCAGTGCCGGGCATGGTCATGGGCGGAATCGGCCTGCTCATGACCCCCTCCTTGCGCGCATGGGGCTGGCTTGGCGCAGATGACTCTTTCCGCAAAATCGGCTTTTTGATAGGCCTTGCGATGATCCTCGGTGCCGCCGCGGTAGACATCTCGATCATCCTTTATAAGACCGTCCGTCGCGTGCAGGAAGTGCGCAACTCGACCGTGGTGCGCGCTCCACAAAAGCCGCTCAACTTCACGCGGCTAGGCGTGTGGACGGGTTTCTGGGCGATTGCCACGGTGGTCGTCGGACATTACGTGCTCGGTCAGCCGGTCGCCTATCTGTCGTTCGGCGTTCTGCTCGCGTTCATCTTCGTGCTGATCAATGGCATCAGCACAGGCGTGAGTGATTCCAATCCGATCTCCAGCGCATTCGTGATCTCGGTGCTGCTGATGAGTGTGCTGGGGTTGCGCGATCCGATCACGGGCTTGATCGCTGCGAGCATTCTCTTGGTGGCATGCGCCGTCGGCGTGGACATGCAGCAGGACCGCTCGACTGGCGCGCGCTTGGGCACCGACCGCGACATACAGTTTCGTTATCAGATCATCGGCGTGATCATGGGCGCGGTGATGGCGGTGGGCCTGGTACAGATTTTCATGAAGGCCTATCCCGTCCTTACTATTAACACGTTCGAGAATCCCACCGCACGCGTGGCGCAGTGGCAGTCGGCGATGACGTTCAAGTTCGTCGGCGCGATTCAAGACATCGGACACTTGGCACCCCACAAGCTGCTGGCGCTGCAACTGGGCCTAGCATTCGGCGTGATTACAGAGGCAACACGCAAGTTGCTCCGCGCCCACCAGGGCTATCAGAAGCTCATCACGAAAACCAAAGCAGGCTTCTCCTTCGGTTGGGTGATGGACGCGATCTTACTTTCGTCACCTTACGCTTTGTCCTTCGGTGGCTTCGTCGAATTTCCCGTCACGTTGTGGTTTGCGGCGGGTGGAATCATGACCTCGCTCATCAACACGCTGAGCGCCAAACCCGAAGTTGCGGATGAGGTTCCTGACGACATGAGCGGGGTGTCGCTCGTGGGCGGCGGTCTCATCGCAGGCGAGGCGCTCTACGCGCTTGGTATCGGTATCATCGGCCTGCTAGCGCTGGCCCGCTAACGCTTGAATCTTACTTCCCGCCGCAACAAAGGTCCGGCATGGCGAAGGGCACGCAGTCAGGAATGTTCCTGTCGATGCCACCCACTTTGACGGTCTTCACAATTTTGGTCGGGCTCGTGCGCACGTTGAGTCCGTTCACCTTTTCGACCTCGCAAAGTTGGACGCGGCACAGGTGACTGATCGCATCGCAACACGACTGTGCAAGGCACGCTAGGTTGTCGACGCCCACGGCGTTCTCGACGATGGGATCCTCGCCAGCTTTGCAAATGCCGCGATAGACCACTTCACGCGTCACCATCATGCGCGGATCGGCGGCCGTCTTGCACTCGCCGGTCTTGGTGGGCGCCGGGTCGTGCACGATAAACATGCCGTCCGGCCCTTGGTCTTCGAGCACGTAGGCTTTTCCGACCTGTACTTCCTCGGCAAGCTCATTGGGGATCGACCAGGCCTGGCCCGAGGGCCCGCCGCCATCGATGCGTACGCCATTGGTGCTTATGGCAGGGTCTGGTTCATTGGCGCGCGCACCGCCAGCGACGCCGTGCAGCACGTTGACGGCGTAGCGCCCCGTCGGCAAATCGCTGCACTGCGCGATGCGATCCTCGAAGGTGTTAGTAAGGTTGCCAGGCGCCGCATAGGGCACACGGCACGCACTATTGGTGGGATCGAGATCGACGACCGCCAAGGGAGGGACCGCGATGTTAATGTGGCCGACGAACGTCCTTTGCGTGGTGACTTCATCGGGTAACACGCTGCCCACTAAGGTTACTCCTGGTACATGCGCTGCCGCTTCGATGGCAGCTTGAGCCTTGGTCTGAGCATTGCGCACGAACAGTACGATCGGGGTCGACCACCGTACCCCTAAGCTCGAACCTAGCAGGGGATGGGGGTCGGGAATGCCATCTGGGATGGCGACGTCGGGCGCGCCCATGTTTACCGTTTTGATGTCGACGGGCTCCACGAAAAATGCGTAGCGCGCGGGATCAAAGTCGAGGCTCATGCCCGCTTCAGCGAAGGTCTTACCCACCTTCGATTCGGTGAGAGACTGCAGCGATAGACCGCACCCCTCGTTTGCGGGCGCATCGGGGCAGGTGCGGTTCCAGATGCCACGCACCGTGTTGGGCCCATCCGGCGCCAAGGCCATCAGGTCGATCTTGACGACGATGGGCGTCTGACCATTGAGGGACCTGTGGTCGTCATCGAGCTGAAATGCAGGCAGCTCGCTCCATACGTAGTTACCCAACGCGACGGTGACTCCACTGCGAACGAAGCCATTTTGTGCGTCTTCTATGGCCGGAAAGCTGACCCGCAACAGTCCGCGTGCAGGGGCCGTGACATCGTTGAGCGCCGCGCCCACGACATCGCCTGCCGTGGGCAAACGCTTGACGCTGAAAAACGGATTCATGTCCTCGTCGGAGTCGTAGAAGCCGCGTACCTGGTAGTCCACGGCCTTGTCGGCGAGCGCGATGGTGGGCCACACGAAGGGCACTGAGCGCGTGATCTTTTCGACCGGGTCGGCGTTGTAGCCGTCGGGCAAACAATCATCGTGCGTAAACAACTTCTCGCCTGAGATGGTCAGCAGGTTAGTGGCGCTAGTGGCACGGCCCTGCGGCGGCGGTGGATTGCCGTATTGGAACAAGGTCAGGATCACGCGCCCAATCACGCGCGTTGGCTTCTTGTCGACGTACTCGCATTTGGGCCGTGGCCCCAGGTACACGACGCTGCCGCGCATGATGCCGCCGGGATCTGCCGTAATGCCACCTTGGCTTTGGAAGGCGTCTTGCTTTGGCTGGTCGCAGGCTGACAAGCCAGCTGCGACTGACAGCGCGAGCGGCGCAGTCAGTACAAGCGGCGTGACCCACTGTCGAAGGCTCTTTGAGATGGTAAGGGTCATGTCTTGTATATTCGGTCTCATGGAAGGCCTCCGAATCAGAACCGAAGCTTGGTTATGGCCATCACGCGCGTGTCCATGGGCTGGCCAAAAGGATGCTGACGCTTGCGATTGCGAGTGAGGTTAGTGCCGACCACACCCAGCTCTAGGCGGTCGTCGAAGAGGCGGTATCCCAAGCGTCCGTTGAGCAGGAGGAACGAGGGAACCTTGTATGTTTCGAAACGCACGCCCGTGTTCACGTCCGTGACTTGTTCGATCCAGACTTGCTTCGAAACCCAAGATAAGTCGAGCGATGTGTCGAGCCCGAACGCAGCGCGGTATTGAAGGCCCGCGTTGACCTTGTGCAAGCTGGTCTGTTGCTCTTTGGCGCGAACGGCGTCGACGTCGTTCTTGTTGGTGGGCGCCGTGTCGTGGATAGCGTAGTTGGTATAGACGTCAAGACCCTTGACTGGATAGAAGCGGATACCGAACTCGCCCCCGATTTGCCTGAACGTTGCGCGCTCATTGACGAAGCTCAAGGAGCTTATCGGGAAGGCCTCTACGTCCGTGTCGTACTGGGACAGGTTACTGTCTGGCTTGGCAAAATCATTGAGCCGGAACGAGTCCACCTGCGTGAACAGAATCGCGTCCTTGACCATGTTGTAGTAGGCGTTGACCTCAAGCGTGAAGAAGTCAGACGACTGCGTCGTGTAGCCGAGCTCGAACGAGGTAATACTCTCCGGGTCGAGCTTATCGTCACCCACACCCCAGGCGCTTACACCGCGCAGGGGCGCTGCGTTGGGGAACTCGACGTAAGACTCGAGGAACGAGGGGCCGCGGAACGCGCGGCCAACGGTGGCGCGCACCGACTGATCGGGCAAGAAGCGGTACACGAGCGAACCGCGCGGTGAGAACTGCAGCGAGCTCAACAGCGGATGCCGGTCGACACGGGCGCCGAGCTGTAAACGCAGGGGTTTGGCCAGTTGAAGCACGTCCTGGATGTACGCGCCGACGTGGTGCTGCGTGTGGTCCTTGTCGAGCCAGGTGAGCTTGATGGACTTGTATCGATAGCCCGCCCCGATCGTGATGTTCTGCGGCACGAGCAGGGTAAAGCTACTGTTCCAGGAAAGATCAACGTCGCTGACTTCCTGATCGACGTTGCGCGCCACCACGTCGATGGCACCCGGCGTTAGATTGGAGGCGCCGGCATTGCCATCCAAATGATTCCACCAGGTGCCGAGGCGAATGCCCACTGGGGTGGTGACCGACCCGTAAACTTGCGATTCGTAGGTGTCATCGACCGCGACCTGCAACAAGCGCGAGAGCCCTTGCACCATCTGATCGCCGTAGACGATGTTACCGCCGACGGTGGCCACGGACTTGCGAGCCAACGGGTAACGAACCTCGCCGTTCGCCCAGACTTTTTTGCTCGCAATATCAGCGCTGTCCGTCAAAGACAGTTGATCTGCACGGTTGGGACCGACCGAAAGCACGGCGTTGTCTGCTTGAGAGTAACCCGCACCAAAGTGGTAGGTAAGCTTCCCTTCGCGACCGGTAAAGGATGCCACGCCGCGGCCCTGGTCATGATTGCCTATGCCACCCGCAATGAATGATCCACCCTCGCCGGGACCACGCGTGATGATATTGATGATACCGCTGAAGGCGTCTGCACCGTAGAGGGCGGAGCCTGGGCCGCGGATCACCTCGATCCGTTCGATATCTTCGATGGAAATGGGTAAGAAGTTGTACCAGGCGCTGCCCAAGAAATCCTGACGCAACGAACGGCCATCGAGCAGCAGCAATACTTTGTTCGACGTGCGCCGATTGAGGCCGCGGATGGATACCTCGGCGTGATTGGGCGAGACCGATGTGACCTCGACGCCGGCCACGCGTCTTAGTAACTGCGCCACGTCCGTTATCCCGGTGAGGCGAATATCCTGCGCGGTGATGATGGCGGTCGCGTTTGGAGCGTCGAGCGGCGACTGACTGAAGCGGGAGGCCGACACGACCTCTTCGTCGTATACGCCCTCGTGGGCGCCCTGCTCAGCACTCAGGATGGGTGCAGCACGAGGCGGCGCGGCTTGCGGCTGCGGCGCGGGAGACTCACCTGCGCGTTGCTGTGCCTGCTCTTCGCGCAGCTTGAGTGCGGCCGCTTCGAGGTCGTCGGCTTGGCGCGCGAGGGCGGGGTTTTCGGAGGCCGCTGCGACTTCACGCAGCTCGCGCGCCGCCGCTTCGATCGTGGTCAACATGTCGCTCTGCGGCGCACTCGGTTCCGAAGGCGGCAACATGACCGTCTCTTCTTCCGACTGCCGTTCCTGCGGCGAGTCTGGCCGTTGCGGGACCACGTTGGCGTCGCGCAGTGAGGCCATCAGCGACTTGATTTCCACCTGGTCGCTCGGTGGTGCCGTCTCTTTGTAGCGCTCAAGATAGTAAAGCGCGGCAGCGGCTCGACCTGCGTTCAAGTGCGCCAACGCGATGTTGTAGAGCACGTTCGGGTGCGGCAGCGTGTCGTACGCGCGCTCCAGATGCTCGATCGCC
>JBKJIA010000298.1:0-4528 GCA_046598735.1 Polyangiales bacterium | reverse complement strand
ACTTTGGGGTCACCGATCGCGATTCGCGCAATGGCACCTTCGTGGGCGGCGTGCGCATCGCCCCGCATGTGTGGACTGCCCTGCGAGACGGCGAAGAGGTGCGCTTTGCAACCTTTGCCTTTCGCTTTGTGGCGTCGTCCTCGCTGGTGCGCCTACTCGAGGGTATCGCCAACGAACGCGAGTGAGCGGAGGCAAAGGGGTTCGGCTCAACTCTCAGGCGCGCCCGCCTCGATCCACGCGCGCACCAGGGAAACACTCTGCGCGTGGAGGGGCTCTGATCGATCACCGGACAGCGGCATCAGTCATGTCTGCGCTTTTTTTCGTGCGACCGATGAGTTCTTGGTGCTCTCGAAGTCTAATAAGAAAAAGGAGACGTTACCGATGGCCCTCAAGCTCAATCCCTACATCCACTTCAATGGCCAGGCCGAAGAGGCCATCCGGCTCTACGAGCGCACGCTTGGCGCCAAAGTCGTGAACATGATGCGCTTTGCGGAGATGCCCGACGCGAGCTTCTCGCCGGAACAAAATAAGCTCGTCTTGCATTCGGAGCTTCGCATCGGCGAAGGCACCCTCATGGTCAGTGACTCGATGCCTGGTCAGCCTGAGACACAGGGCGTGAAGGTGCAGATCCTGCTCGACTTCAGCGATGTGAATGAGCTGCGCCAAAAGTTCGACGCGCTCGCTGTAGGAGGCAGCGTGGTCATGGCTCCTCACGATACGTTCTGGGGCGCAACGTTTGGAGTCATGAACGATGCGTTTGGCATTCGCTGGCTGTTCAACTGCGAGAAAAAGGGCTGAGCCTTACGCTCACCGTGAGCATCAAATCGCGACGAACAGAGGAGGAAGCCATGGCTAGAAAGATTTTCGTTAATATCGCCGTTTCGGATCTCAAGCGCTCGATGGAGTTCTTCTCCAAGCTTGGCTTCGAGTTCAACAGTAAGTTTTGCGATGAGAACGCAGCCTGCATGATCGTGAGCGAAGAAGCCTTCGTGATGTTGCTCGTGAAGCCATTCTTCAAGACCTTTACCAAGAAGGAGATCGCCGACCCCAGCCAGCAAATCGAGGGCTTGTTTGCGCTGTCGTGCCAGAGCCGCGCCGAAGTGGACGAGCTGGTAAAAAAGGCCGTGGCTGCTGGGGGCGAGGATGCGCTGACTCCCCAAGAGCACGGGTTCATGTACGCACGCACGTTCTACGACCTCGATGGTCATCACTGGGAAGTACTGTGGATGGATCCTGCCGCTGTCTGAAGCAGGTCGAGTTGTATGCTCGAAAGATGATTGCTAGACGCTTGAAAATCGGATGGCCGAAAGCGAGCTAGGAGAGACACCATGCTGCAGCGTCTTCGCCCCAAGCACGCACACTCGGGAGTATGGTGGCTGGTCATCGTCGGCGCCTTCGGCCTTCCCGGTTGTGCGTCCCCTGTCGATTCGGATCGGGAGCGGTCGCCCGCATCGGACGGGTCACCTCCCCCAGACAACCAGCCGAGGGACGCCTCTGTCGCTGGCGACGCTGGCGGCGGCCCCGCAGCCGGGCCCTATCAACCTCCCAAGGTCGACTTCCCACCGGATGAGCTCGGCCCGTTCGCGGTCGGGCACGCGGCGTTCAAGGCGGTCGACGCAGCCCGCAACGATCGCACGCTTCCGGTCGACGTGTGGTATCCGGTAGACCCGGGCGATGAGCAAGGCGTGGCCCTCACGAAGTACCCCTTACTGTCGATAGTCGTGGGCCTCGATTCCGAGGTTGCGCACGAGGGCGCGCCGGTGTCGCGCGTGCGGGACCATGCACTCTTGGTGTTCTCCCACGGCTCCGGCGGCATTCCGATCCAGCTCGTCGCAGTGATGGAAATGCTGGCCAGTCACGGTTTCGTGGTCGCTGCTCCCGAGCACATGGGCAACTCGCAGTCGTCGGGGAACGACAGCTTCGACACCGCGGCCAGCAACCGCGTGCCCGATGTGTCGTTCGTAATAGACACGTTGTATGAACGCGAAGCGCAGCCGGGAGATGCCTTCTTCGATCGACTCGGGGAGCAGGTGGGTGTCCTTGGACATTCCTTTGGTGGCGCGACGGCACTCGGCATGAAGACCGGCTGGGGCGGCGCGCAGATTGACGACAGAGTGACGGCCATCGTGCCCATTTCCGCGGTGATCGATCCGAAAAAACGAAAAGAGGAGCGGTCGGGTCCCAATGCCGGCTTCACGGCGGCTGAGCTCGCTAGAGTCAACGTTCCTGTCCTGCTGGTTGGAGGTACCAAAGATACGGATGTCCTGATCGAGAATAACGCCATCGCATTCGAGCAGCTGGTGAGCTCGCCTGCCGTGTATCGCCTCGATATCCTGGGAGCCACCCACACGCACTTTGCTGGGGTGTGCAGGCTTGGGGACCTTCTACTCGGCCTCGGAATTTCCAAGTCGTTGTGGCCGACGATCGGGGCCGCTCAGTTGGTGGATGCCTACGACCAGACCTGCAGCCCAGGCGCATTCCCCGTCGAAGAGGCGGAAAGAATGCTGAGCCTGTTTTCCGTCGCCTTTTTCAGAACCCACCTCCGGGGCGAGTCACGGTACTCAGGCTACCTGACAAAGGCGTTCGCTGACACCCAAGCATCGGTGAACTTGTGGGTGCGATGAGCTCGTGTCGATGCAACCAGGGCGAGGGCGACTGCGACATGGTAAACGCTGACGATTGCGCTCGTGCCTGACCCAGCCACGCGCGTGGAGCTTGCGGGCGCAGCGCGGCGTGGTGAAGAGCTCATCCGGGAAGTCGAGCTCGTGATTGAAGGCGAGCGCGCACAAATCCTTGGCGAGTTGGCGCAGGTCAAAGGCGTGGTGCGCGTAGATGCCCAGGCTGGACTTGCGCATGTTGCCGAAGGCGTCGCGGTGCGTTTCCACCTTACGGTTCCTGATCGTAGCGCAGTGACGCTGCTCCTGGCGACTGGTACCGACGAGCATGTCAGCGCGCTGCGGCAACGCGCACACGCCCGTGGACTGGAGCTCACTCAGGACGGTCTGCATAAGCAAGGTTCCCAACTCCTGACTGGTGACGAGGCGGCGCTCTACGGCGCGCTCGGGCTGGCATGGGTTCCACCCGAGTTGCGCACAGGAGGCAACGAGCTCGAGCTCGCGGAGCGCGAAGGCTTTACCGCCTTACTATGCAACGAAGATGTCTGCGGCATGGTGCATTGCCACAAGGCACCGAAGCCGACATCCTGGCCGACGGTGCCCTCGATTATCCGGACTCCATACTCGAACAATTCGATGTGATCATCGCCAGTGTCCATGCGCGCTTTCGCCTCGGCAAAGAAGCGGCGCGGCGCGGCGGCCTACCTCGTCACGAGGTGCTGAACTCGCCCCCGAGCTGTTCGCAGCCCGCGTTCGCCCTGTCTAGTCTCTCAGGCGTGGCACAAATGCCCCGCTGCTCTCAAGACAGTGCCTGCCTTTGCGTGCGAGCAGCGTGCGAGCCCTTCGGCGCTGCGCGTCGGTAAGCACGCCCCCCACCCGCTTCGTGAGGCTTGATACAATAAGGTTGCTTTGCGCACGTTGTACCAAGACAAGGCTTCTAGAATCGGGACTAGCCTCCGGGGGGACCGCTGTTGCGCCAGGGTCATGATTCTGTACGTGCATCAGCATGGCCACTGGCTGCGCCATCTGCCGGTGAGCTCTTGCTGCACCGTTTCGAGCTGCGCCGCCTGCTCGGGGAGGGCGCCTTCGGTCAGGTGCTCGAGGCCTTCGATCTGGCGACGGGCCAGCATGTCGCGCTGAAGTTTCTGACCCGGCGTCAGCCAGGCGCACTCTTGCGCTTCAAGCGCGAGTTCAGGGCACTGCAAGATCTTCGGCATCGCAATCTGGTCGAGCTGACCGAACTTATCGCCGATGGCGACCAGTGGATCTTGGTCATGGAGCTGATCAGAGGGACGACGTTCCTAGAGCACATTCTCGGAGGCGCGCGGCCCTCCACCGGTCAGGGCGCTGGAGGGCCGCTCAAGTTCCATGATCAGCGCCTGCGCGAGGCTCTGCTGCAGTTGACACATGGGCTCTCTGCCCTCCACCAGTCCGGCCGCATCCACCGAGACGTCAAGCCGTTCAATGTGCTCGTCGCCACAAGCGGCCGCGTGGTGCTGCTCGACTTCGGGCTCGTCACCTCGGACGAAGAGAATGGGTCAGTCTCGCAGGGGGATGTGGTCGGCACGCTCAACTACATGGCTCCAGAGCAGGCCAACGGGCAGGCGCTGACGGCCGCCGCCGACTGGTTCGCGGTCGGAGTGCTGATGTACGAAGCCCTCACCGGCGAAGCCCCGTTTGTGGGCTCGGCGATGCAGATGCTGATGGACAAGCACCAAGGCAACTTCCGGCCACCGCAGGCCGTGATCCCGGAGCTGCCGCCAGACCTCTGCGCACTCTGCACCGCGCTCCTTTCCGTCAACCCCAGCCACCGCCCCGGGGCCGAAGAGATCGAGCGCATCGTCACGCAGGACGCGCGACCGCTCGGTTCGCTGCCATCGCGCGTCGCTACGTCTTTCGGACCTGCCCTCAGT
>JBKJIA010000090.1:0-7569 GCA_046598735.1 Polyangiales bacterium | reverse complement strand
CAATGGTTGACGGCGCGGCGCAGCGAGCGGCAAGTAAAGCCCGGCGATGTCGATCGCGGCCTCTCGCCGCTAGGTGTGGCGCCCGATCGTGATGGCAAAAGCTGGCTCATCGCCTTTGCGGGCAGCGACGAGCTTTGGCGCGTGTCTTCGCCTGCACACGCGCCTGCAATCATCGATCTGCTCGCCACGCCATTGCACGCCCCTCACGGCGTCACCGAGCTTGCCGATGGCACCTTGATCGTGGCCTCACCCAGTGGGGGCGCGATCGGCCTTTTTTCACCCGGCAGCTTAGTCCCTAAGCTCGTGCGCCTTGCGCCTAGCGACGAGGCGCTCTTACAGACATCCCGCGGCTTGCTCGCCCAGCGCGTAGGCGAGCGCGGTTTCTACGAAGGCACGCGCAGCGGCATCTCCTGTCAGAGTTGTCATCTCCACGCAGGCAGCGACGATGCCATGCACAACTTGGGGGGTTATGTGCTTGTCCCTACCCTGAACGTGCGCGGCATCGCGGGCACTGCACCTTACTTACGCGATGGCAGTTACCCCATGATCGCCGACTTGGACGAGCTCGCGCAGACGCTGTATCGAGGTTACTTGCGCAGCCAGGGGGCGCGCGGCGCAACGCTGCAGGCTTACCTCGAGTCGCTGCCGCGCGAGCGCAATCCCGCGCGGTGGGTCGAACGCAATCCCGCACGCGAACAACGTGGACTGAGCGCCTTTGTCAAAGCGCTTTGCCCGAGCTGCCATGCGCTGCCGGCCTTTACCAATCTGGGCACCCTTCCCATGCACGCGCTGTTTCCCGAACAAGCGGGTAAACAGCCCCATCCCGAGCAACTCGACATCCCCTCGCTGCTGTCGGTCGCAAGCTCAGCGCCTTACTTGCACGATGGCCGCGCCGCCACGCTCGATGCCGTGCTTAATGTGCACAATGCTGCCAACCGTCACGGCGATACGCGCAGCCTTACCGACGCCGAGCGCGCCGATCTAGCGCACTTCCTGGCATCGCTATGAACGAGCGCCGCAGCGGACCTTACCTTTCAAGGCTGAGCGCACCATGGCTCTTGGCCGGCCTTAGCACCTTACTATTGAGTCTAGGTGGCGTCTGGTCGTTCGGCCATCACTACCGACCGCTCGTGCTCGTCTCGTTCGCACGCGTCAGCGGCTGGTTGGCACTGTGCGCATTGGCGCTAACGCTGTGCGTGAGCCCGCTCTGGCATTCCGCTGCGCAATTTTGGGGAAACAAACGCTGGCTTGGGGGTGCACCGAGGCTGAGACGTCTGCTCGGTATGACGTTGGCTTGGGCTGGGTCACGTAAGCTTAGCGAGTGTCCATCAGCATGACCCCGACCGTGCGGGGCTAAGCTCCCTGGCCTGGCTGGTTGAAACACCCCATATGCGCGCCGGCTTGTCTGCGCTCCTGATCCTGAGTCTGTTGCTCATGACATCCTTCCCTTCCACCGTGCGTAGGCTGCACCTGCGCGGCTGGAAGGAACTCCATCGCTTGGCCTACGTGGCCTTCGCCTGCGTCATACATCACTGCTTGTTGTCACCCTTTGCACCGCGCACCTGGCTGCTCGGCGTCGTGACTGTCGTGCTTCTCATAGGAAGCCTGCGACTATGGCCCCGTAAACACGGCACAACAGGTGCGGCAGGCGAAAACTAAGCCTAACGGGCCAGGTGATTCGGATGCTTGGTCTGCCACAGTCCAGACTTGCCAACGGGCCTGGGGCGCGACGCTGCCTTGACCAGCGATGGCCGCGGAACCGACGCAAGCAGCGGGGCATCGATCGTCAAGCGATAGCGCGGTGCATGATCGCGACGCGCTTCAAAGTAATGGGGATCTCCGACGAAAATGCGCACGAATGCCTCGCGCACAGCTTCGCGCGCCACGCAGCTCTGCGCTTTCACGACCAGCATGCAAGAGTCGAAACGAAACAGCACCGCAGCTTCGATCTCGGGCTGACACAGATTGGGATCGAGCGTGTGCGCCCCATCAAAACGGCGCACTACGTTCACTTGCGCTCCGCGATGCAGGGCGATGACGAAGCGGTCATCGTGCACGACATCAACAAGCTCGAGCGGAGGCTTACTATTGTCGTTGCTATAAGCCTCGCGCAGCGCCTTGAGCATGCGCGCGCGTCGATCATACGATGGGATCACGTCTGCGATGTATTGACCTTGGTAAATGGCCACTTGCTCCAGCAACGCCGTTGCGTAAGAAAAATGCGCGCGTTCAAAGGCGGCTGGAGCATCGAGGTATAGGCGAACGGCCAAATCTGGCGTGCTGACCGCCTCGAGCACACGACTTCTGGAAGGACACAGATCACGACCTGCCTCGCGCGCCTGCTCGAGCACGTAGCTGCGCGCCGCACGACACGACAGGTCCAACAAGCGCGCGAGCGTAGGCTCGAACGCTTGGCGCGAGCACTCAGGCAGCGACTGCCACACCGCTGTCAGTACATCCGCTTCGTAGGACGGCAGCGTGGCTCCCGTGAGCGGTGCGCCACCGTTCGCAAGCTGCGCGGCCAACGCCGCCGCCACGCGCGAGGATAGTTTTACGAAGAGATCTGATGGCTTCCATGTCCTGTCCATGTCGCGCTCCGAATTAGCTGTGCCGAAAACGCGTGAATAGAATGGCTAGACCGCAGCCACCGGCCACCGCCTCCCACACGCCCCGTTGAGAGCGAACCTAGCCAATGCCTGAACGCTTGTCCAGCAAATGATCCGGGCCGGATTGCGTGCGTCCGTTGTTGCGCATGCCGCAGGCACAATGGCCTCGTTGTTGTGGGGGAGGAGGCTGCGAGCCGTGCAATCAGACCCTGGTCGCCGTGGCTTTGCGCACGCTGGAGCTTCTCGAAGACTAAGGTCAAATCGAAGTACCCATCGGAAACATACTCAAGACGTGGGCCGCGAAGATGTTTTGCTGCGGCCGAAAATTTCAAACACTCAGGCACGCATCATGCAGTCAATGCACCGTGCCTGAACAGTATGACGATAAGGTGCGGCGCGGCGCCCTGGTCAACTTGCTGGGTCTTATAGGCAAGCTGCTCTATCCCTTGCTATTCTTGGCCATTACTTGGTTGGGGGAGCCCGAGATGGCGGGCCTTTACCTTTTGTGCATCGCCATGGCCGAGATGGGCGCGAGCGCCGTGCAAGCCGGCTTTACGGATGCGGTCGTCATCTACGCAAGCCACCACGTGGAAAATGCAGAGCATGACCATGACGCACGTCGGCAACTGTATCGCGTGCTGGCGTCGGGCTTTGTCGTGCCAGTGCTGTTGGGGTTGTGTGTTGCGCTAGCGCTTCAATTTGCTGCGGGCCCCTTCGTCGCGCTGGTTTATCCAGGCCGCCCCGAGCTCGTTCCGGCGCTCAAGCTGATCGGTTGGACACTACCCCTGATCGGGGTGTCCCAAGCCGGGATTGCCGCGACCAAGGCGCGCATGCACATGGAACATGACGCGCTGCTCAACGGCTTTGTCAGGCCCGCGTTGCTCCTGGTGTTGAGTATCCTGTTTTGGCAACTAAGCCCCACCCTTGCGAGCCTACTCTGGGCGCTGCTCGCAGCCTACGCGGCGCTAGCGCTGCTGTCTTTGCGGGCCTTCGCTCGACACTATTCGGTCCGTGACTTGTGGCAGGCGTTGAAACGCTGCGAAATCGACCATGCGGTGTTGCGCTTTGGCATTCCGCAGAGTCTGCACCTTACCTTCGATAAGTATCTGACACGCCTCGATCTCATGATGCTGGGCGCGATGGGTTACTCCAATTTCGATCTCGGGCTCTACGGATCGGCTGCGATGATCACCGTCAACATTCGCGAAGTTCGCCTGATCTTCAGCAGCGCGCTCGGCCCTGTGATCGCGCGCTATCACGCGCAGGGCGACCGGGGGGCGTTCGCCGAATTGCTGGGTCGTGTGATGCGCTGGACCACGACCATTGCCGCGCCGATCGTGCTCTTGGTCGGCGCCACTCGCACGGACCTCCTGGGAGTCTTCGATGCCAGCTATGCGCAGGCGGACTCGCGCTTCATGCTCTTACTGTTGATTCCACCCATGCTCAATTGCTCGTTCGGGCTCGTGGGAAACTGCATCGTGTTCACTGGACACTCAGGTTACAACTTGCTCAACAGCGTGACCGTCGCGGCGCTCAATACCGCTTTCAACTACCTGCTCATTCCTGCTTACGGTCTGCTGGGCGCCGCTGCGGCTACGGCCCTCGCCTCGCTGTTGGTCACGCTGTTGCAAATGATCGAGCTGCGCGCGCTCGAGCACGTGAGCGTTCGTTTGCGCGACATATATAAGCCTCACCTGGGCTTCATACTATGCGCCATCGCGCTCATGTCGACCTGGGAGCCCTTTGGTAGGGGCCCCGTTCGCGAAATCTGGCTGGCCCTGGCCTTACCGTTGGGATTCTTGGGGCTGATGGTCGCCCTGCGCCACGAGGAGGCGATGCTGGCCGCGCGCCGGCTGTTTGGCGTGTCCGCCATCCGGCCGCTGTAGTGCCGCTGTAGTCTCCAGGGCACGGCCAGGGCACGCCTACGTACGGTCCCTAGAACGCTTCGCGAAACTGTACATAGAACTGGACGCTTTCGCCGTAAGCCACATCGAGACGAATGTTAGTGCGCGTCTCGACATCGATCGCAAAGCGTAAGCCCGCACCACCGGCTGCACGCAGCTTCGAAGGCGCGTAATCGCTGGCACGCGCGGCCACTTGCCCGACGCTGCCAAATCCTACGACGGCCCAGCGCTCGCGGATAGGCACTCGGTACTCGGTTTCGATCGCCGTCAAGTGCCGGTCACGCAAGTGCCCTGCATACCAGCCACGAAATAGGTTGGCGCCGCCAAGCTGAGGCAACTGTTGAAAGGGCAGCCCACCCCAGGCACTGCGATGCACGAAGCGCAGCGCGAGGATGTGGGAGAACCATAGCGGTTGATAACGCCGCGCGTCGAGGGTCATGGTCTGATAGCGGACGGTGCTCTTGAGCCAAGGCTCGTTGAAGAGGCTCTTAACCTCCACGTAACTACCAGCAAGCGGCCAGTTGAGTCCGTCGCGACTATCCCATGCCAGGATGGGCCCAATACCCGAGCTGAACTGTTCACGCTCGCCCGGGTCCTTCATGCGATCGAACACGCTCTGCTGTGATGCCTTGCGTGGGCGCGGATCCTGCGGAGCACTCCACGTCGATTTGTATTCTGCTCCGACGTAGATGTCGCGCAAAAGCGAACCCACTGCAAAAGGCCGCACGCGCGCCTCGAGCCCGGTGCGCAAATAGCGATCCGTAAAGGTGTCATAGACATTAGGGCCGACTTGATCTCCGATTCCGTAAAAGCGACTTGGAAACTTAGTACCCAACATCTCGAAGCGCAGCACGAAGTCATCGTCACCAAAGCGCAGCTCGGGCACCACTTGCGCAATCATCTGCTGCTCTAAGGTGTAGATGCCGGCCAACGACACGCTGCTGGGGCGTCGCTTGGCCACTGCGCCGGGCATGTTGAACAAGAACAACGCGCCTGCTCCAAAGCCTAAACTCGTCTCAGGCGTATAGAACACGATGGGCAGGACTTTCACGATGTCCCACACCTTGCGCGGTTCGGGCGGAGGCTTGCCTGCCTTGTCCACGGCGAGCACGGGCATGGACTCGACGGGCGTGACGGGCGGCGGCGGCGCTTCGAAGGCCGCGCTCACGGGTGCAGCACGCGCCTCCACCACGGCAGGCTTATCCTGCGCAGCGACCTCAGACAGAAACGCCCACGCGCAAAGCACGGCCGCTATCAGACACAACGGCCGTGACGACATGCAGTTCCCATCTTAGGCATAAGCTGGCGGGCTCGCCTATGACGAAGCGCCGCCAGACAGTGCGAATGGCTTGTTGCGGTGTGTACGCAATTGGTCGCTACCCTGGCCCTTACCAGGCGCAGGAAGAGGGGAGTGGGATGACTACCCACTTCGGAAAATCCGCATGCGCTTCACTGGTGCGCGCTACCAGCCCGGTGAGTTTGCATCGTCCCGACGGCAGCGATGAGCACCAAGTTTTGGGGGGTCCACTTCCAAATGACCTGTGCGGCTCGACATCGTATCGCTGCGACCCGCCGCGTGTGAGCCTCCAAGGCCCCTCGAATAAGCTCGCACACGGTGAGACGCAAACGATGCATGCCGAATCGAACAAGTCATGTGGAAACGGACCCCCAAGAGCTTAAGACCTGAACCTTACCATTCCGTAGGCTTGCGCAGCGCCAGCCGTGAGCGTCGCCCCTAACCTATCGAGGCGCGACAGGCCCTCGAAGCGAGCCAGCTTCCAATTGGCACTGGCAATGGCAGCCGCCCCCGCGGAAAAGGTGAGCAGAGCCAGCAAGCCGAACCCGAAGAGCAAGAGCGCCAGCATGCAGCCGAGCCAACCGGCAAGTGCAGGCACGTGCTTCAAGCCCTCGCGCAGCATTCCAAAGAACATCCCTTTTCGCTGTGCAAGCAGTGCCTCTCGTTGCCTCAGGGCCGCCTGGAGCTGCCCCTGGGTGCGTTGTGCGATCTGCGCAAAGCTTGCCCTAGCGGAGCTCACCTCCGGATGAAACACGCGCACCGAGGGTAGGGATACCACACGGTGCCCGCGACCCAGTACTTGCAATGCTGTCACTAGACCGGGCTGCACGGTGTCGTGGGCGGGTCGTCGCAACAGGCGCCTGCGCACCGCCACCCCAGCATAAGATGCGGCAGTAATGCCGTGGGTTGCCGCATCGAGTCTAGCTCTCACTCCGCTTACGCTTTTTACGCAGGGCACGTAGCTAGGTACCGTCATCCCCACGTTGGCATCGCGCAGGGGAAACAGCAGCTGGTCCAAGGTATCGGGTGCCATGCGTGCATCCACGTCGGTGAACAGCACCACATCATGTCTCGAAGCATGCGTAACCTGTGCCCAGGTCGCGAGTGGACCCACCTGCTTACGCCAACTCAACACGCGCACACCCTGAGCTTCGTAAGCGCGTGCCACTTCGAGCACGCTGTCGTCCGCGCCATCGCAGCCGATGATGATCTCGGTCTTATGTTTGCTGCTGCGGCACATGGCCAAAGTGTTCTCGAGCTTGCGCATCAGGCCCGCGGCATCGGAGGTGGCGTAGGTCAAGATGCTTACCGAAAGCTCGCAACCAAGGGTGCCGGACAAGCGTGGCGAGGAGTGACGGGCAGAAGGCGAAGCGGCACGCGCGGTCGAGGGACGCAGCGACGCACCCGTGGGCGAGGGGCGCAGCGACGGCAAATGTCCCTGGCGTAGCAAAGTGAGCTGCGGTGAGGAGGGCCGCGGGGGCGGAGCAAGCGAGGGAGTCGCTGCCGGGAGCACGGAGGGAATGAGTGCACTCTCTGTCTGCAGCTCTTCGAGGTCGAAGAAGATCACGTCGGTCAATGTGTGCCGTTGGCAGCTCTGCCCAGAATTCGAAGCCATGGCCGTGCGTCTCCAGGGTGAGCGGGACTCGCGCTCCGCACCTGGACCTTGAGCAAATGGCGGGCCGCACCACGCACTCCCGAAATTGCTGGCTTTACAGCCTGCAGTCCTCCGCAAGCTTAGTTCGACCAGACCAGGAGCTAGGTC
>JBKJIA010000668.1:0-4512 GCA_046598735.1 Polyangiales bacterium | reverse complement strand
GAGCGTGTCGCTGCTGGGTCGCACCTGGCTGTGCATCCCGAGCGTCAGCAATTTACTGCTTCAACAGCTTCAGTCGAAACGGGGCCACGTACGGCAGTACTGGAGCAGGCCCCAGCTCTTCCAACGTGGTCCAGATGGCTAGGCCAGAGCAGGTCGTGGGCACACACGGGGCCATAGAATCCTCACGCGAGTAGGAGCAGGCCGTGTCTGCGCCGAGCGACGCCTGCTCGCGTAGCACGTAGTAGTGCTTCTCCGACGAGCTTCCATTCCAGACTCGAGCTTCGTGCGCGGCGCCTGGCTGCACGTGATCAGCCGCCGTGAATGGAGCTCCAGTACAATCACCGCTCATGTAGAAGGGCGTGACCCAACCAATCGCGGTCGTCTGCGCGTCCGTCGATTTGAACTTCCACCAAGCCTTGCCATCCCAGTACGCGCCCCACGTGAACGAATCGTCGTATGACTTGAAAAAGTACGGCGTTGCCCCAGCCATCTCGGTGCCTTTGGCATCGACCCAGCCGACCCGCGGTGCCACAGGACCGGGTGGGCCCACATCGCGGGGTGCGCCACTGCAAGCAAACTGTGTGTCGTCGGTCTCCGTTGATGCGAGCTTGCCGTTCCCGTCGTCATCAACACCGAGGTCGAAGCGAACCCCTCCCGCGGCGCAGTTCGGTCCAGCGGCTTCCGCTGAGCTCGAGATCAGCATGCCGGGACCTGCGCTGCCCAGGGCGCCGTTACACACGAACTGGGTGCTCTGCACTTCCGGAACCTCGAGCGTGCCATTCCCATTGTCGTCGCCGCCAACGTCCACGCGAAGCCCTCCGGAGGGACACGTGGCTCCTGCGCCTTCGGGTGTCGTAGCTACCAAGGCCCTGGTGCCTCCGTCGCCATTTGCGCCGTTGCACACGTGGGCCGAGGCATCGATCTCCGACGGCTCGAGCGTGCCATTCCCATTATCATCAACGCCGAAATCTAGCCTCGTGCCCCCGCTTGCGCAGTTCGCACCCGCGGCTTCCGGATGACTCACGACCATCGCTTCCTTTCCGTCCGCGCCACTGGGATCGCCGCTGGGATCGCCGCCGGCATCGAGCTTGGCGGAGTTCCACGACCCATCGAGACACGCGTAAAGCTTGCCCTCGGACGCGACGTACGCGAGCTGGCCCCGATGCTGGAGGTCACATGCGGGCAGATCCGAGGCCGTCGCGACTGCAATGGCGTCGACGGACGCAGAAACGAGTCCTGCGTCTGCAGATCGGTCCATTGGGTCGTCTGTTTGACGCGGTGACTTGGCGTCGCCGCCGCAGGCCAGCAGCCCGACCACGGTCCCCAGCGTCATCAGTTTGGTCTTCATCGTGCGCTCCTTTGGCATTCGGCTCGGCCTCCATTCTCGCGGAGATCGGCCACAGGACACTAGCCCGTCGAGCCGTTAGGACGGATTCGTGGAGGACACCGTAATCATTCGCGGACACGAGGCGTCGGCCATCGCATGCTCGCCCGGGGCGCACGAGTCCCAAGGCCATTTCGGGAGCATCACCTTGTTGAGAGCACAGAGCGCGAGCGTGCACTCGCGAAGGAAAGCGAGCGCCTTCGCGGCATTGGTGGACGCTGCCTACACCCGTGCCCACGCCCTCACTTGCGCGAAGAGTCCAGTGTCCTGGACCATCTTGTTGGGGGTGCGATTTGGGAAAGGCGACGCAAATAGTAATATGTGGGCTGCTCGTGGCGGCGGCTTGTGGCGGGGACGCGGAGAAGCCTGTCGGGGACGGCCACGCGGACACAGGTATTCCTGACGCGGGTGCTTTGAGCTCCACTTTGGACGCAATCGCGGTTGCCAGCTCGAAGAATCTGCCCGCGTGCGATGGGCAGCACGCCGGGCAGCTTGCGTACGTCCAAGACGAGGAAAGGCTGTATGCGTGCATCGAGGGCGAGTGGCAGCCGGCAAACCTCACGGTCGAGCCCGGAGCTCAGGGAATGCCTGGCCCGCAGGGAACAGCCGGCGAGGGTTTCAGCGCGCTCGTACGTATAGGCGAGGCGGGCTCGGCGTGCGTGCATGGCGGGGCGGAGGTTAGCGCGGGGATCGATGACAATGGCGACGGCACGCTGTCTGACAGTGAAATCGACTCAACAAGATTTGTCTGCGACGGTGTGCCCGGCGCGCCAGGCGCACCCGGAGAGATTGGACCCCAGGGGCTGCCGGGCAACGGGTCCGCTCCCGAATGCGGGGTTGTGGAGGGCTCAGTCACCATCAGCAATGCAATTGATGTACGCGCGCTTGCGGGGTGCACCGCTGTGACCGGCAACCTCTCCATCGAAGCCCCAGGCCTGACATCGCTTGCGGGATTGGAAAGCTTAGTCTCCATAGGTGGCACTCTCGCAATCCGCGGTAATACGGCACTCAGCGACCTGCGCGGTTTGAACGGCCTTACCTCCATTGGTGGCTCGTTGATCGTGGGCAACAATAGGCATCTTACGAGCCTTGGCGGCTTGAATGCGCTTTCATCAGTGGTAGGCGATATCGAGATAGCGTCCAATAGCGTACTCGCAAGCATTTCAACGTTGAGCACTCTTGCGTCGGCAAATGGCAACATCACTATCGAGGAGAATCCAGCCCTTACCAGCCTAACCGGTCTCGCCGGTATTACTGCCGTGACAGGTAAGCTCTGTGTAGATAACAACGCAGCTCTAACGAGTCTGAACGGGCTGAACCATCTCACCACTGTTTCAGCCCCGCCCAACCATGATGCCGCCCTAAGTATCTCAGGAAATCCGTCGCTTGTAAGCTTGGCAGGGCTGAATGGGCTTACCACTGTAACGGGCGGGTCGGTCACCATCAGTAGAAATGCGGCACTAGTCAATCTGAGTGGCTTGAGCGCCCTAACGACTGTTTCGAAAGGGCTGCAAATTACAGACAACTACGCACTCACGAGCCTAAGCGGCTTAGCGGCGCTGACGTCTGTGGCAGGCAACCTCCGCATAGTTAGTAACAATGGGCTTACCACTCTAAGCGGGCTTAGCGGCCTCACCGCAATAGACGGGTATCTACAAATCAACGCCAACCCAGTTCTTGCGACTTTGGACGGCATCAACAAACTTACCACCGTAGGTGGCCTGCTGATTGACTACAACCTCGCGCTCAACAACCTTGCTGCACTGAGTAATCTTACTGTTGTAAATGGCCCCTTTAGCGTGAGTGGAAACCCAGCACTGGCCAGCCTCTCCGGGTTGAATGGTGTTAGCTCGGTGGCTGGTAGTCTTGAAGTCAGCGGCGCGGCTTTTACGAGCCTGTCCGGGCTTAACAATGTTGCAACTGTGGGCGATCAACTAAACATTTACGGCAACCAGAAGCTGACTAGCCTCGCTGGATTAGGCAAGCTTGCGTCGATTGCGGGAGCGATTAGGGTATGGTCGAATCCTCTTCTTCCGCAGAGCGAGGTGCAGTCGCTCGCGTCTCAGACAGGCAAGTCGTGCACAGACTGCAGTGGTAACAAGCCATAAGCTGCCCTGCTGCCCTCCTAATACTTTGGGCAAAAGCGCAAGTGGCGATCCCGGGCACGTTCACGTGACGTAACCGTTCAGCCCCCAGAGTTTTCTCGATCCGTTGCTTAGGCAGCAATCGTTGACGGGTGCGCGATACTCCACGCTCAAGGCGACCATCTTCATGGCGAATTCCTGATCACTCAGGTTCGCATCGGGTCCTGTCTGTTCCTGCGTGCTGACCTCACCGGGCCCTTGAGGAGGCCGCCGGTTCGCTGGAGCACACGACACGAGGAGAAAAAAGAACGAGGGTATGCTTCAAGGAGGGAGGTGCCATAGATGTCAGAGCAAACCCTACCGCGATCACAGGTGCATGTGAACTCGTCTTCGATGGGCACAGATCGCTGCGGACACGACAGGGCACTAGAAAGCGGCAAGCCGCGGGGCGGCGCAATCACGCCGCTATTGAGCGTATCACCTCCCCATATTTCGATTAGCGAAGACGATCCGCGCTCGCTGCACGGTCGCTGCTGTCGCTGTCGGCTACCTAAGCAGCTGCTTTCTTGTACGCGTCGATGGCGTTCTGCACGGCCTGGAAGTGCTTCTCCAATTCCTCGACCGTTCGCACGATGTTCAGGTGTTCCAGTGGTTGCGAATGGGCCTCGATGTACCTGCACGTCTCCTCGTAAACTGGGTAGATCACGTCCCCTGCTGCCTTTAGGGCGGCAGGTTTAATGTCGGGGAGCACGGTCAGGCGAACATTTGGCTCGTACCTGCGCACGACGCCATGCAGTAGCTCGGACTCGACGGCAACCTCACAGAGCGACCGGAGAATTGAGTAGCCACGAAAGACGAGAGCATCCTGCGTCTCACCGGATCCTTTCCGGGCCTCGTCGATCGTCGTCTTGATTCGCTTTCGTAGGTCGCTGAGCGAGTCGGTGCGTGGATGCGTGCCGCCTGCAACGATGCCTCGCCGCCCTTCGACTGATCTGATGTCGTAGTAGGCGCAATCTGCCTTTTGATCGCGAAACCGTTCGAGGA
>JBKJIA010000649.1:0-3231 GCA_046598735.1 Polyangiales bacterium | reverse complement strand
AAGGAGGACATCAAAGTCACGATTGATAAAGGCCTTTTGACGCTCAGCGGAGAACGCAAGAACGAGCAGGAACAGAAAGACGAAAAGACCCATCGCATCGAGACCACCTACGGCAGCTTCATGCGAAGTATGTCGTTACCGGCTGATGCGAGCGCAGATGGGGTCGAGGCCACTCAACGCGAGGGTGTGTTGACGGTGAAAATCGCCAAGCACGTTGCCGAGAAGCGACCCGACGCCAAGCACATTCCAATCGGCTGAACGATCGGTGCTGTGGGCGAGAGCACGCGCACCCATTGCGCCGGCGCGCGAACCCTGGCGCCAAGTTTGCGCCAACGCTCGTCAGCTATGGTTTCGTAGCGTCAGCCTCGCCACCACACCGCAAGCGTCGCCCGCACCTTATCGGCCAGCGCGCCCCACTGGCGCGGGCTTTGCAGCGCTTCCGCAGGTGAATGGAGGGCTCATGAATCTAACAACCAACGCCGAGCTGCAGCCGAGCGCAGTACAAGGTGACAATATGCCAACCCACTCACCCCTCAGCAGGGCGGACGATGTGGGGCCTTTGTTCACGCTCTTCATGCCGGTGAGTTTCGCGCTGGTGGTAGGAGTCATCTCTTGGCTCTCGATCATAAGCTTTCAATAGGTTGACTTCCGTGCCTGAAGACACGCAGCGGGTGAGTGCTTCCAGCCCTGGACAGGGGGCACGCACCGCGTCTGGACCGCCGCGCGACGAACTGGCGCAACCGGTCGTCTGGCACTCCATGACCGTCAGCGACGTTCGCCAGCGCCTCGAGGGGGACACCACGCGCGGGCTCAGCGAGGTGGAAGCGGCTAAGCGTCTGAAGGCCGATGGTCCGAACGTGCTTGTCACGACGCGCGGACGCTCCGCCTTTTCGATTTTCATCCACCAGTTCAAGAGCCTGATGGTTCTGCTCTTACTCGCTGCGACCGCCGTCTCGTTCGTGCTGGGCGAGCATGTCGAGGCCGTAGCGATCCTAATCGTGATCGTGCTGAACGCGGGCATCGGCTTTTTTATCGAGTGGAAAGCTGAGAGGACACTCTCCGCACTGCACAAGCAGTCGGTGCAGACTGCCCATGTGCTGCGCGACGGCGCGGAGCGTCAGATCGATGGCGCCGAGCTCGTGGTAGGCGACCTCGTCAGCGTGGCTGCGGGAGCGCGCGTGCCCGCCGACGGACGTGTCGTCGAAAGCGTAAGGCTTCAGATTGAAGAAGCTGCGCTAACGGGGGAATCCCAAGCCGTGGTCAAGGTTAGTGACGCGGTCGGCGACCAGGACGCATCGTTGGGAGACCGCATTGACATGGTCTACATGGGAACCGCTGTCACGGACGGTCATGGCCGATACCTGATCACGGCTACCGGTAACCGCACCGAGATGGGTAAGATCGGCAAATTGATTGCGGAGGCTGTGACGCGCGCAACTCCGCTCGAGCGCAAGCTATCGAGACTAAGTACTTGGCTTATCGGCATCGTGTTCCTGTTGACCGTCATCATCGTGCTAGCCGGATGGTGGAGAGGAGGCGCGTTCCTACAGATGCTGGAGGTGGGGATCTCACTCGCGATCGCGGCGGTGCCGGAGGGGCTCGCAGCCGTCACCACCATGACGCTCGCGCTCGGGATGCAGCGCATGGCGAAACAAGGCGCGATCATGCGTCGCTTGGCAGCGGTCGAAACGCTCGGCTCCACGACCGTGATTTGCACCGACAAAACGGGCACGCTCACCAAAAACGAGATGACAGTGAGAGCCTTCATTCTCGGGCAGAGACGCATCACAGTGACGGGTAGCGGGTACGCCCTCGAAGGTGAGTTTCAAAGCGACGGTAAGGTGATCGATGCGCGCTCCGACGAAGCACTCGCCCTTGCCCTGCGCATCGGAGCGTTGTGCAATGACGCCAAGCTCGAGCACGCCAAAGGTAAGGACGGCGTGCTCGGCGATCCCACCGAAGGCGCATTGATCGTCGCCGCGGAAAAGGCCGGTTTCAAACAGGAGGCTTGGCGTAGCGAGTACGAGCGAGTGCGCGAGCTGCCGTTTGACAGCGAAAAAAAGCGCATGGTCACCGTCCATCGCTTAGCGGACGGTCAGCACGTGGCTTATGTCAAGGGCTCGCCAGGTAGCCTCATCGAAGCCTGTCGTTTGACGCCGGAGGAGCGAAAGCAGTTCTTGGAATTGAACCTGGAGCTAGCTAGCAAAGCCATGCGCGTGCTCGCGCTGGCCTATCGGGAGCTTCCGGCCAGCTACGACGAAGCGATGCTGGACCAAGAGCTTACTTATGTGGGACTGGTCGGGATGGAGGATCCCCTGCGCGAAGAAGCAAAGGCCGCCATTGCGACCTGTCTGCAGGCGGGCATTCGCACGATCATGATCACCGGCGACCAACCGGCAACCGCCAGCGAAATCGCGCGGCAGTTGGGCATTGATCGGGATGCTGGCGGACAGGCGCGCCAAGCGGTTCACGGGCGTGACCTGACTGGACTGGATGCCGCAGGTTGGCAGCACACTGCCGCGAACGCTGGCGTGTTTGCCCGCGTGTCGCCGGAACAGAAACTACAGATCGTGGAAGCCCTGCAACGCGCAGGCGAGATCGTCGCCATGACCGGCGACGGGGTCAACGACGCGCCCGCACTGAAGCAAGCTGACATCGGGATTGCGATGGGACAAAAGGGAACGGAGGTCGCCAAAGAAACCTCCTCCATGATCATCACCGACGATAACTTCACCACCATCGTGGGCGCCGTGGAGCAGGGGCGCGTGATCTATGCCAACATCGTAAAGTTCATTTACTACCTGTTCTCGTGCAACACGGCCGAGATCCTGACAGTGTTCGTGGCGATCATGATCGGCTGGCCGGTACCGCTCTTAGCGCTGCAGATTTTGTGGCTGAACATGGTCACTGACGTGTTTCCTGCGTTGGCTCTGGCCGTCGAGCCTTCGGCACCGAACATGATGAAAGAGGCGCCGCGTGATCCCAGTGCACCAGTGGTAAGTTTGAGCATGGCTTGGCTCATCGTCTGGCAAGGGGTCGTGCTCGCCGCATTCACCTTGATTGCCTTTGCGATCGGGATGCGTTGGCACGGCGCGCAGGGTTCGGGGCTACGCGTGGCGATGACGATGTCCTTCATGACGCTGGCGCTGGTCCAAGTGTTTCATGCGTTCAACGCGCGCTCCCAGACCCGCTCGGCATTTGGGGCGGGCTTGTTTGCGAATGGTTGGCTCT
>JBKJIA010000515.1:0-22587 GCA_046598735.1 Polyangiales bacterium | reverse complement strand
CCGCGCGAAATTGGGCGATTCCATAAAGCCGAAGCGGGCGATCACCCGCATGAAGCCGTTGCCGAGATCTTCGACCTCGAGCCGTTCGTGCTCTGGAACGCGCGGCACGCGGCCGGTTTGAATCGTGACGAGCACCACGCGCTCATGCAGCGAATGCGCGTGGTTGGCGTAGTGAACGAGCGTGGGCGGTGCACCCTTGTCATCGCGCGCGAGAAATACGGCGGCGCCTGGCACGCGCGTGGTGTGCTTGTCGCTGAGCTCTTGTAGAAACTCGGTGAGCGGAATGTTGAGCGCGCTGTGACTGCGCCGCACTGCTTCCGCGCCCGCAAACCAGCTCGTCATGATCGCGAGCAAGAGCGCGCCGACGGTCAGGGGGAACCAACCACCGTGGGCGAATTTCTCCAGATTCGCAGCGAAAAACGCGAGATCCACGATCAAGAAGATCGAGACCCAGATGCCGGTGACGACGTCCCCCCATTGACGACGCATCGCAGCGAAGAACAGGATACTCGTCACCGCCATCGTGCCTGTAACAGCGATCCCATACGCCGCAGCCAGCGCGGAAGAGCTGCCAAAGCCCACTACGAGACCGATACAACAGAGCATCAGCAGCGTGTTGACCAAGGGCACATAGATGCGTCCCTCCATGTCGCCCGAGGTGTGAATGATCGTCATGCGCGGCAGGTAGCCGAGCTGGATCGCCTGCTGAGTCAAGGAATAGGCGCCGCTGATCAAGGCCTGGGAGGCGACGCTCGCTGCCAGGGTGGCCACGACGACCATCGGAATCAGCAAGCTGTCCGGCACGAGCTCATAAAAGAGGTTGCCGACCTTGTATCCCGGATGCGCGAGGACATAGGCGCCCTGTCCAAAGTAGTTGAGTAGCAGCGCGGGCCACACGACGAGGTACCAGGCAAGCTGGATTGGTTTGCGCCCGAAATGTCCGAGGTCCGCGTAGAGGGCCTCGCCGCCCGTCACGCACAGCACGACACTTCCGAGGACCTGGAAGCCGACGGGGTGGTTGAAGAGCAGCCTCAGGCCGTGGCGTGGGTCGATGCCGTAGAGAATGTCAGGTTGCTTGACGATCCAGGGCAGGCCCAGCGCCGCGATACTGACGAACCAAACCAGAACCACAGGGCCGAAGAGGGCGCCTATCTTGCCTGTGCCCCGCTTTTGTACGGCGAAGAGGCCGACCAAGATTACCGTCGAGATCGGTACCAGGAGCTTCTGAACCCGCGGCGCGGCCACCTCGAGACCTTCGACGGCCGAGAGCACCGAGACGGCGGGCGTGATCATACCGTCGGCGAAGAGCAGCGCTGCACCAGCCAGACCGCACCACAAGAGAGTGCCTCGGCGCGCGGATACCGAGCGGCCCTTGCGTCGCGCGAGCGTCAAGAGCGCGAGCACGCCGCCTTCTCCGTGGTTGTCCGCCCTGAGGATGAACGTGAGGTACTTGGCGGTCACCACCAAGAGCAGCGACCAGAACACGAGCGAGACGATGCCGAGCACATTGGCCCGGCTCGGCCCGAGATGAACCAAGCTTTCGCGCATCGCGTACAGCGGCGAGGTGCCGATGTCGCCGTAGACGATGCCGAGGGCACCGAGCGAAAGGGCCACTAGCGCTCGCCTTGAGGGCGAGATGTGTTCCGCCTGCGCGGCGTGGGACACGCTGTCCTCGTCGTCGGACCGTCGCGGAACCTTGGATGGTGTGGACAAGCTGACTCCCGTCCTGCGTAGGACTCTCGTCGGGGGCGCGAGCATAGCGAATGGAGGGAGAGCACGCTCGTTTGGAGTCGTACATCGAAGTGCGCCTTCGACTGCGCACCCCGACTGGGCAGGTTAGGATCGCACCCCACCGTTGGAGGGCACGTTGGACGCTGCAGTCGAGACCTTTCGTGGAGTCGTCAATACCTGGGAATGCGACGAGATGGGGCACATGAACGTGCGCTTCTACGTGGCAAGAGCGATGGACGGCGTGGCGGCACTCGCGCTGTCGCTCGGTTTGTCGCCAGCTTTCTTGCGGCACGCCGGGCTCAAGCTCGTACCACGTGATCAGCATCTGCGCTTTCATCGCGAGCTGCGACCGGGGAGCGCGATCCAAATGCGCGGCGGAGTTGCGCGTGCCGACGAAAGTATGATCGAAGTCTATCAAGAGCTGGTGCGCCCGGACGATGGCGCCGTGTGTGCGACCACGAACACTCAGATCGGATTGTGCTCTGTTGACGAGGCATTGCCGGAGCGTTTTGGTGCAAGTGTGCTCAAGAAGGCGCATGCGCTGACGGTCACGATCCCTGCGCACGGTTTGGCGCGTGGCATCGTTCTCCGTCCGCCCGGTGTCGCGATGTCGCTTGCGTCCGCTGTGCAAGCGGGTTTGTATCCGGCCTATCGCGGCGTGGTGCGCGACGAGGACTGCGACAGAGCTGGGTTCATGCGCAGCGAATCGTTTATGGCGCGCATCTCAGACGGCATTCCCCACCTGTTTCAAGCGCTCGGGGGGCTGCATCGCGATCCCGGCCAAGGCATTGGCGGCGCAGCCCTGGAATACCGGTTGATATTTCGCGCATTTCCGCGCGCGGGCGACGTGATCGAGATGCGTTCGGGTTTGCGTGCGCAGGGGCCCAAGACCTCCGAGCTATGCAACTTCTTGTTCGATGCGGACAGCGGAGCTTGCATCATGAGCTCGGACGCCGTGGCGGTGATGTTCGATCTGCGCACCCGCAAAGCGATCGTGCCGGCGCCGGAAGTGACGCAAAGGCTTCTCTCCCAAGCGATCCCTGGGCTAATGGTGTAGGGCTGCGAGGCCTATGCACGAGCAGCACGCTCGATGGCGAAGCGCTGGTCGCGCCCCAACAGTAAGGTCGGGCGAGCGGCTCATTCCTCGCCAAAGCCTTGCAGAGCGGCCGCAAGGTCGCTCGCTTCGGTGACTGGCGCAGAACAAGCGTTTTCTGAGCAGAGGTACACGGCAGGACGCCCTGGGTATGGGTAGCGACTTCGCTCGGGTGTAGCCACGTTCAGCAGCGCATTGGGCGCGTACAGAGCGTGTGCTGCATTTGCGAGCGCGCGGGTACGCGCATCCGCGAGATTGCCCACCACCGAGAACATTACGTAGGGGCCTAGCGCTTCTTCGAGTGCCAACAAATAGTCGCCAATCATCCGGCCTTGATCGCGCATGCGGGCTTGATCGGAAAGCGCACGTAGGATGGCGAGTGCCCGCGAGCGATCAGCTTCTGCCGCGTTGCGATGGGCGCGTCGCAAGAGCAGGCGCGCTGTGAGTGCGTTGTCAGCGTAGGGCTTGACGGGCAGCGCAAGCTCCCCGACGGCGTTTGCATCGGGTGTGTGCGCGAATAGACCGCCCGCTTTTTCGTCGGCGAAAGCGCTGCTTATATAGTCAAGTAGATTGTCTGATTCGCTGCGCCGTGCAGGGTCGAGTGTCTCGTCCGCAAGCGCGTCGTATGCCGCTGCCATCTCGACTTGGTCCGCGAGATAGAACACGCGGCCGGCATCGTCACGTTGATGACGAAAGCCTGGGCCATCGCGCAGGGTGTCCACATCGCGCGCTGCGCCAAGCGCAGCATCGAGCCAGCGCGCATCCCCCGTCGCGCGATGCAGCGCGCACAAACCGCGAATCAGCATGCCATTCATGTTCGCGTAGATGTGCCGATCGACGCTAGGCGCCTTGGCGCTCGCGCGCGCTTCTGCACCCAGTGCGTAATAGCGTATGCCTTCTAAGTGATCGCGCTCTCCGGGATGACCCACATCCGCGTCCTGACTCGCATAGAAGCCGCCCGTGGGGGCACGCAAAACAGTCGTGACGAATTGGGCTGCGCGTTCTGCGACGTGACGAAAGCTCGGCTCCGAAGTTGCGCGATAGGCCTCGCTGAAGACGCGCAGGGCACCGGCTTGGACGGGCGCGATCTTCTCGTAGTGAGGGGCGTCCCACACACCGCGCAGGGAGTACTGGAACAGGCCGCCTGCCACCGGATCGAGCAGCTGCGCGTAGCCGTTGAGCGTTCGCATCACCAGCGACGCGCGGTCTTTTTCGTGGCGCGTAAGGGCACGTAGCAGGGCGTGCTCGACCGGTGCCGCCAACGGGTACTTTTGCGGCGTGCCCCAGCCGCCTTGCTCCTGATCATAGGCCGCGTCCAGTTGCGCCAACGCCTCAGCCCAGGCCACGTCCAGATCGCTGCGCGGAAGCGGGGCAGGCAACGGCGCTTGTCGCGCGCTGAGGGGTCCGCCATGGTCAAGCTCATTGACGAGATTGAGAAGCAGTGCACGAAATGCGTCCGCGGGCTGATGCCCGCGCAGGTTCACGATGGTGCGTGCGTCGGGCGTGAGGATGCCTGTCGCGGGCCAACCCCAATCGGCGTAGCGCTCAGCAAGATCGGGGCGACTGTCCTGATCGACACGAATGGCAATAAAGCGTTCGCGCAACAGAGCCACCACACGCGCATCGCGATAGGTGCTCGCGTTCATCACATGACACCAGTGGCACCAGCCCGCTTGCACGCTGACCAGTAAGAGCTTGTGCTCGCGACGCGCCTGCTCGAAAGCCGCTTTGGACCACGGCTGCCAGTCCGGCTCCACGTTGGATTGCGGGGCTGTCTGTTGGGCCGGAGTCGGCCCGGTCCGCGCGCACGCTACAGCGAGTAAGCCGAGTAAGGCGAGTAGGGCGAAAACGGTGCGAGTCATCATGGCCAGTACGCGCCCGGCAACCCTCCGGATCAAGCACCGACTTTTCAGCGCTGCCGCCATCACAGATAGGTACTAAAACTCCCAATAGTAAGGTAGGCCGAAGCCTAGGCGTAGAGACGCACCGCTTTAGGGTGATACTGCTCGGGTTTCCATAGGCCCTTGAGTGGATAGGGCGGTCCCACTTCCGGCTTTTCGGCCAGCATGTCACGGAGGGCCGCCGCGCGATCCTCATCGCTATAAGGCTCGATGTCGGCACACCATTCGACGCTGTTACCGTTGGGATCGCGCGTGTAAATCGATTGCACAAAACCGTGATCGACTTTCATCACATCGGTTCCCCACTTGAGCCAGCGGTCGCCAAGGCTACGCAAATCCTCGCGCTTGGCATCGAACGCCAGATGATTGACCCACCAGGGCAAACCTACGCCGGTGGACATCCCCGCACTCCAGTTGTCGCCGATCTTTTCGTCATGGAGCTCCCAGAACGCGATTTGCCCGCCGCCGCCCGGGATTTCGTAGAACACGTGCTTCGCCCAACCGCCGGGGTTGTCCGTGGGTGCAACGACGGTTTTGGCGATGCGAAAGCCCATGGCATTCGTATAGAAATCGTGGGTGGCCTGCATGTCTTTAGTGGCCAGTGCGATGTGGTGAACGCCCATATTCGTGCCCCTTCGTGACGTGGTGGGCGCATTCTAACCAAAAAGTGAATAGAGCCCACGCCCGTATTCGACAGATTCACGTCCGACGTGAGACGCTAGAACGGCCGCGCGCGGCGTCAGCATGCAGCATAAGCCTTACAAGTCATGGTTCGGCCTCAAGTCCGGCGAGTCGCTGACGACGTTATTGATGTCGGCCTACTTCTTTTTGGTGATCACGAGCTTCCAGATTTTGAAGCCGATCAAGAAGTCGTTGTTCTTGCGCTTCCACAAGGCTGAGCCGCTCGAGCTCATGGGGGTCCTGTTTGACGGTGCCCGCGCAGAGCAGCTCGCGAAGCTGATGAACATGCTGGTCGCTGTAATCGCGGCGACGCTCTTCATTCACATCTCGGCGAGCTTTCGTCGGCAGCGACTGACCTACGTATTCAGCGTGTTGATGTTGGGCGCACTGGCGATGTATGCGCAGCTGCTCAAGCAACCGGGCGCGCTGACCGTCTGGTCGTTCTACCTGTTTGGCGATTTGTTCAACATGCTGATGGTGGCGACATTCTTTGCGTTCCAGAACGACATCGCCTCGCCAGCTTTGGCGCGTCGCACGTACGGTACGGTGGTGCTCGGCGGCGTGCTGGGTGGAGTGGTGGGATCCACTTTCCTGAAAGTGCGGATCGGCGAGTTCGCGATCTCGACCTGGCTTTGGATCTGCTTTGCAGCCACCTTGCTGGTGATCGGATTGGCAGCACTGGTGGCACGCACTCAGCGGTCAGAGTGCGCGAGCCAGGCAGACAGCGCAGCGGTGCTCAGCGCCTTCGATACGAACGCGGGCGTGGCCGGCGCGCGCGTGGTGGGACGCTCGCCTTACTTGATGTCTATCGTCGTGCTGGTGGTGATGTACGAGATCGTATCGGCCGTGCTCGACTTTCAGTTTAGCGCCACGATCACGCACTATCTCGATGGTAAGGCCATCGACGAGCACCTTGCGACGGTGTTCATGATCACGAACTGGGTCTCGCTCGGGGTGCAGTTGCTGGCAACCGGTTGGGTGATGCGGCGCTTTGGCGTGGGCACGGCCTTGAGTGTCTTACCGTTGAGCGTGCTGGCGATTTCGAGCGGGTTTGTGCTCTTGCCGGGCTTGTGGCTCGGCAGCTTCTTGAGCATCGCGGACAACGCGCTGCACTACTCGGTGAACCAGTCCGCGCGTGAATCACTCTACGTTCCCACGTCCACGCGCGAGAAATATCAAGCCAAAGCCTTCATCGACGTGTTCGTGCAGCGCAGCGCCAAAGTGGGCGGGCTTCTGCTGATCTTGTTGCTCGACGGAATGATGGCAGACAACTTCGGATTTATCCGGTTGCTGAGTGTGCTCGTGCTGGTGTTGGCCGGCGTCTGGTTGTGGCACGCAAGGCACGCGGGAAATCGCTTCGAAGTACTGGCTCAAGTACCGGCAGAGTGACGCTAAGGTGTGCTTCGATAGACGTTAGAGCAGGCAAGGACTCTTCCCTCCATGGCGACGCTACCTGACGAAGAATCGCTGAAGCGCATCGCGGATCTAGCCGTGGGTTGCAGCCTGCTCGTGCAAGAGTTCGACTTCGGCACCCGAACGTCCCGCGTGAGTGATCTGCCTGGTATGGCGAGCGCGATCCAGGGTGGGCGCTTTGTGTGGCTCGACGTCGACTTCTCCGACCGCGCAGGCGCACGACGTCTGCTTGAGGGGCTGGGTCTGATTAGCGAGCAATTGATCGAAGACATGTTCGCCGATGACCCAGGCACTCAGCTTGGACGTCACCCGAACTACCTGCACCTGGTGTTGACTGGCTGCCACTTCGATCAAGCGTCTACCCTTTCGCTCGAGCGCTTGGACGTGGTGATGGGTCAAGCATTTCTACTTACGGTTCACGAAGGCTCGCGCTCGTTTCTGGAAGGCGTCAAACGCGATTGTCACGACGACTTTTCGCGCTTCGCACAGAGTCCCAGCTTCTTGATGTACGAGATCTGGGACCACTTGACTGATCATTACGTTTCCGTGGAAAAACGCCTGGAAAAGCGCGTTTCGCGCCTGCAGGCCCAGCTCTTCCAAGAAACGGACGAGCAGGTGTTCAATCACGTGTCGGCGATCGGATCAGACCTTTTGCACTTTCGCTCGGTGTTGAGTCCCGCCCGTTCGGTGCTGATGGAGCTGTCAGGTAGGCGTTCGATCTTCCTAAGCGAGCTTACCCAGACATTCTTACAGAACATGGTGGGTACCGTCGAACGCGTGCTCCAGGATGTGTTGGTAGAGCGCGACATTCTAGCTCAAGCTCTGAACTTATATATGTCGATGGTGGGTCACAGGACGAACCGTGCCATGAACCGTCTTACGGTGATAAGCGTGGTGTTTCTACCGTTGACCTTCCTGTGTGGCGTTTACGGGATGAACTTCGATCATCTGCCGGAGCTGCACTGGCGCTACGGCTATCACGCATTCTGGGCCGCCACCGTTCTGATCGCGGCCACCATCGTGACTGTCATGCGCCGCGCTCGACTGCTCTGAGACGAACAGATCCAGTCGGTTGAATCGAAGCGGCCGATTCGTGCGTGGAATCGACCATATTGGCGAGCATTTGTGTGTTAATGTCCGTGGGTCAATGATGAGTGAAGACGAGAGAACAGTCCGTGCGCTACCTCGAGCCCGTGCTCAGCTCCGTCGCGTCCTTGTGCGCGTTGTGGATGGTCCAGACAGAGGGAGGAGCGTAGAGCTCTTATCGGGTCAATCCCTGAGCGTCGGCACATCGACGGACAACACGCTGCAGCTACAGGACCTAACCATCAGCCGCTACCACGTGGAGTTCAGTCTCAGTCGCGCCGGCGTTCTCGTGCACGACCTCGAGAGTATGAACGGCACGTTCATCGGTGATGTGAAGGTCGACCAAGCGACGGTGCCTCCTGGGACACGCGTCACGCTAGGGTCCACCACGCTCTCGATCGAGATCGACGTTCAAACGGCAGGCATGTCGCTGCCGCCACCGCTACCAGACGTCGCCGTGCCCGCGATCACCGGCTTGGTGGCGCAGAGCTCAGCGATGAAGGAGGTCGCGCGTTCGATCGCACGGCTTGCCAATACCAACGTCACCGTGTTGCTGCATGGTGAAACTGGCACCGGCAAAGAGGTGCTTGCCCGCGCTCTGCATGAGCTGAGCGATCGTCATGACAAGCCGTTCGAGGTCGTCGATTGCGGATCGATGGCGCCGACCTTGATTGCTTCCGAACTGTTCGGTCACGAACGCGGTGCCTTCACCGGCGCCCACAACGACCGCGCGGGCGCGTTCGAGCGGGCGAATGGCGGCACCGTCTTTCTCGACGAAATCGGCGAGCTGCCGCTTGAGCTGCAGCCGATGTTGCTGGGTGTCCTCGAACGTCGTCGTTTCAAGCGCGTAGGTGGCGGCAAGGAGAGGGCCATCGACGTGCGCGTGGTGGCAGCCACCCACCGTGATCTACGGAACGCGACAAACATCGGCACGTTCCGCGCTGACTTGTATTTCCGTTTGGCTGTCGCGCGCGTCGTCATTCCTGCGCTGCGTGATCGTCCGGAGGATATCGAGCCGCTCGTGCGGCATTTTGCAGAGCAACTCACGGGCGACCCCGACGCACAGCCGTTCGATCGCGGGACCTTGGACGCTCTCGAGGCGCACCCGTGGAGCGGCAACGTGCGCGAGCTGCGCAACGTCGTCGAGAGCGCGATTGCCGTAGGTACTGTCGTGCTCGAAGGCCAAAACTTCGGGGTCGATGCAGCGGATCCTGCGACCGTTGTAGCAACCGCACTGCGCACGTTCTCCTTCGACGTGCCCTATCGCGATTCGCGTGCGCTTGCGATCAACGAGTTCGAAGCCGCCTACCTTCGTCAGCTGATCGAAGCGTGCGAAGGCAATGCCTCGGAAGCGGCGCGCAGGGCACGCATGGATCGACCTTACTTACTCGGTTTGCTTCGCAAGCACAGTCTTCGCTAGCACCCATGCCGATCGGTTAAGCGCAGCACTCGCTAGTGTTTGCCTCTGTCATGCGGGTGCCGTGGCGCGGCGGGTTGCGCTCAGCGCAAAGTGCGTGGGCGGGCTACCCCTGCTCGGAGATGTTTAGGCACCACGGGGCGCTTGCGAACGAAAGCGGCACGTTTTGGCGCCGCCGCCGGCGGGGTGAGCTCCTCGACGGCGGGCTCGTTGCGGGGGTCCAGCGGCGCGAGATCGAGTCCTTCGATTTCAATCGCGGGTGCTGCGATTGTCTCCGCGCTTGCGACGCCCTCATCGACGTTTGCATCGACGTTTGCATCGACGCCGTCATCGCCGCCGCGAGGCTTGGGTTGCTGCGTCATCGGGGCAGCATGCGCAATGTGTTCCTTGGGCTCTGGTGACGCGGCCGCTACGGAGAGTGTACGGCGCGAGACGACCAAACCCTGACCCGGGTAGCCCGCTTGCGGCGCCGTAGCACGCCCGATCCACAGGCCGAGGGCTAGACAAACGAAGCCGACTGAAATCATCGATATCAGAGGCGCGTAGGTTCGTGCGTGGGGCCGCAGAGTCGTGCTTTGCGGCGAGACACTCTGCGCCGCATACGTGGGGTTGTAGCGCGCCGCCCGGGTCGCATCGGCACGCACCACTTCTTCTCGCGCGGGCGGCCGGTGCTCACCTGACGGGTCCATGTCCGCAAGCGCGAGCTGCATCGTGAGCTCAGACAGCGATTCGGTGATTTCGCGCGGACGCTGGCACAGTGTGTCTTCCAACACCTGCGTCACTTCATGGGGTAGCTTGGCCGCTTGTTCTTCGAGCTCGTCGCCAACGACGGCGTGCATCATGGTGGCAAGCTTGAGCGCGTCGATCCGCGCGGCATCTGGCTGGGCCTTGAGCAAGGCGCGCCGGAAATCGAGCGCGCTCGCATAGCGCTGGTTCGGATTGGGCGCGAGGGCCTTGAGTATCACCCGATCGAGTGCAGGCTTGACTAGCGACGAGTAGCGACTTGGCGGCGGCGGATTGAGCCGAATGGCCTCATCGCGCGGGTCATCCACACGATGGCAGCGCAGGAAACTGCGGGCCGCGAGCATCTCCCACAGCACGACCCCGAGCGCGTATACGTCCGTGCGCAGATCCACGCTTTCGGCGTTCAGTTGCTCGGGGGACATGTAGCGAAGCTTGCCAAGCACGCCTGCGCCCGTACGCGTCTGGTGCAGCGCGGCATGACTCTTGGCGATGCCGAAGTCGATGAGCTTCACGTGACCGGTATGCGCGAGCAGCACGTTCTGCGGGCTCACGTCGCGATGCACCACGTGTAGCTTGGCGCCGTGTTCGCCCACCGCTTCGTGCGCAGCGTGTAGAGCTTCGGCCACTTGCGACGCAAGACACACGGCCAGCGTGGGCGACATGCGACGTCGGTCCTGTGAAAGGCGGTTGAGCAAGTGCGCTAGCGACACACCATGGACGTACTCCATCGCGATGAAGTACATGTCGCCATGTACGCCTACTTCTTCGACGTGCACCACGTTGGGATGGGTGACGTGCGCAGAGATGCGCGCTTCGTCAAAGAACAGACGGATCATCGCGCTGTCTTCGGTCAGGTGCTGGTGGACAAGCTTGAGCGCCACCAGGCGACTAAACCCGCCTACGCCACGACGACGCGCCAACATCAGCGTGGCCATCCCGCCCTCCGTTAGGGGGGCGATGATCTCGTAGTCGCGCAACTTGTCGCCCGGGGATAGCAACGTCGCAAACCTTACCTCCTGTAACACGTGTGGACAATGATGTAGTCAGAAGGAGCAGCTCACCGCCACTCAGTAATCGTTCGCGCACGCGGCCAAGCTGCGAGTCAGCCTACGTTCCTTATGGGTATAAACGCGTGCTCACTGTAGCTATTGGAAGCTCACCTTACGTTCTTGCGATGTCGCGTCTACCCGTCGTGGGCGAGTGCGGAAACGTGACCTTCGCCCCAGCACAGTGTTTGCTCGAGCACGTCAGGTCGCGTTGGGGTCCTTAGACAGATCTAAGGGGGAGATGAGTTGGATGACGCCGCCTACACCGGCTGCCATGAGGGAGCTAACCAAGAAGGCGAGCGCTGTTGCCGTGCCCGCGGCGGCCGGTGCTCCCAGGGCCTGATAGAGCTGAACCAGCACCAAATCGCGGGCGCCTGCGCCGGCAACAGTAAGGGGGAAGAAACCCGCTGCCGCCGCGAGGGGCATGGCAACGAACGAGTCGGCGATGGGGATGTTAGGTAAGATCGAGGAGATCAGAACGTGGCCGATCAGTGCCACGACGGTATGCGTGAGGAGCGACATGAGCGCTGCGGTGACGAATGAGCCGTAACCCACCAAGGTCGGAAGCGACGACAGGATGCGCGCAATCGGAGCGGGGAAAAACCTAGCAATGTGTTTGCCCATCGCGAGGCCGGTGACGCACGTAGCTACGCCCATGAGACCGAGCACGCTGTAAGGCAACAGCCATCCAAAGCGCTCGCCCGCGTAGAGCGAGATCGCGATGCCGGTCAGGCCAAATACGCCCGCTAGACCTAACGCGCGCTCGACCAGCACCACTGCCATGGCGCCAGTGGCCCCCGATTCGCCAAACGCTTTGCGCGTCACCACGCCGCGCATGACGTCGCCACCCACGGCGCCCGGTAGATAGGTGTTGTAGAAGTAGCCGACCACGTACACCTTGAACAGACCCCCGAACGCCGGAATGTTCGAAGCACCGTAAGCCCTCATCAGGATGCGCCACCGTAAGGTACCGATCGTGAGTGCGGCATACTGCAGCGCGGTGGCCAATGCGAACGCGCCCGGTGAGATCTGACGCACTGCCTTGATCAGGTCTGGAATGGGCTGACGCGAGAGGATGAACGCAAAAGCCCCGAGTGTGATCGCGATCTTGAGGAAGAGCATCACGCGACTGGATCTGCGTGTGTTGGTGGCGGGCACGTCGGGGGACACTGGGGCCATTTCAGTGCTTGCTTTCGCGCGCGTCAAGAATCGGTAAGGTTTGGGATCTCGCGGCCAATGAATCGCGAACACGCGCCAGGCCGGAGGCGGAGAGAACTTCGTTGGCATCCGTGTTCCAGCGCTCGCCGGGCTCACCGTTGATCCATGTGCGTTGCCTGCGCGCATAGATGCGCGTGGTGCGAATGATCAGCTGCTCGGTGTCTTCGATCGGTCGACCATCGCACACGTGCATCACCATTTCGCGGTAACCCACGGCGGATAGCGCGCGCAAAGAACGGCCAAAACGCGCGATCAATGCCTGTGTTTCGCTTGCGAGCCCGGCTTCGATCATCTGCCGCGTGCGCGAGACGATGCGTGGCGTCAGCGCGTCGCTGCCGGGATCGATCACGATGCGCAAAGCGTCGTAGCGCGGCGCACCGAGGGCGTGATCACGACGCAGCGCTCCGAGTGCGAACCCAGTCTGCTCAAACACCTCGAGCGCACGCACTACGCGCACGCGATCATTCGGATGGATATCGGACGCGGCCAAGGGGTCCAGATCGAGGAGTCGCGTGTGCAGGCTAGGTGTGCCGCGCTCTTCTGCTTCGGCGATCAAACGCGCGCGCAGCGCATCGTCCACGGCCGGAAGCTCAACCAGACCTCTTAGTAAGGCTCGCAACCAGAGACCTGAGCCACCGACGACGATGGGAATCTTGCCGCGCGCGCGAATGTCCGCGATGGCCGCGTCGGCCAAGCGAGCAAACGATACGGCGTCGAGCGGTTGATCGGGTTCGCATACATCGATCAAGTGGTGGGGGATGCCTTGCAGCTCGTCGCGCGTGGGCTTACTGCTGCCGATATCCATGCCCCGATAGACTTGCACGCTGTCCGCGCCGACGAGCTCGCCGTCCAAGATGCCTGCGAGATTCAAGCCGAGCGCAGTCTTGCCGCTCGCTGTGGGCCCGGTGATGACGATCATCTTCCGACCTTACGGGCCAGCGTATCGAAGGGAATTTCGAAGAGGATGGGTCGCCCGTGCGGACAATGAGCACCGAAGTCGCCGATTTGCGCCATGCCGTCGAGCAGCGCCTGACACTCAGGTAGCGACAGCGGATCACCGGCCCTTATAGCTCCGTGACAAGCCATGGTGGCAAGCGCCATGTCGAGCGCGTCGCCAAAACCCCGCTCACCGGCGCGGGCAAGCTCCGACAGCAAGTCGCGCAACAAACGCTCAGGTGCGGCACGACCCAGCAGCGCAGGCACGGCCTGCACGACGGCGGTGGTCGCGCCAAGCAGCGAAACGTCTAGGCCCGCGAGTTGGATTTGCTCTGCGTGCGATTCAACCAGGGCCCCTTCACGTTCGCTGAGCTCCACACGTTCCGGGATCAGGAGGCGTTGTTGCTTGATATCGCGCGCTGCGAATTGGCGGCGCAGATGATCGTACTTGATGCGTTCGTCCGCTGCGTGTTGATCGATTACGCACAGACCAGCGTCGCTCTCGGCGATGATGAACAAGCGTTTGGATTGCGCGATGGCACGGTAAGGTGAGGTCACGACCGTGCGTGGTTGCACGAGCACACTCGGCTCGACGTCGCGCGCTTCTAGTCGACGTTCCTCGTGACGTGTGTAGGGGAGGGCAGGCTGGCTTACTTCCGCGGTCGCAGCGGTCGCAGCGGGCGCAGCGAGTCCCCACGGATCCGCGCCCACATCGGGCATCGCGCTACGTCGTGCGCCAAGATCCGCATTCTCGTCGATGGGTCCGGTTGGGAGTCGCTGAGTCCAGAAATCGTTAGTGCGCGGCGTGGGACCGCGCCAAGCCGACGTGCCGAGACCCTGCGCCAGCACGCGCGTCACGGCATCGAGCACTTCACGGCCGCGTTGAAAACGCACTTCGGATTTTTGCGGATGCACATTGACGTCGACTTCGGTCGGGTCGAGATCGAGATGCACGACGCCCACGGGATAGCGGCCGGGGGGCATCACGCTGCCATAAGCAAACGCGACGCTTCGTGCGAGACCTCGCTCGCGTACGGGTCTTCCGTTGACGAACATGTGCAACGCCGTGGCACCGGAGCGCGCGTCCTCGGGTGCTCCGAGTAGGGCGCGCACGCGCACGCCACCATACTCTCCTTCGATGCGTGTGCGCTTTGCAGACGCGACGTGTTCCGCGCGCTCCGCCCAGTCTGCTGCGGGCAAGAACTCGCGACTGCGTTTGCCATCGCGAATCAGTACGAGTCGCAAGCCCGGATCGATGAGCGCTGCTCGCAGGCAAACTTCGCCGATTTGCGCACTCTCCGTCGTGGAGCTTTTCAGGAATTTCTTGCGTGCCGGCACATTGAAGAAAAGATCACGCACTTCCACGGTGGTGCCGACCGGACAACCCGCCGGGCTCACGCTGGCATTGCCACCGCCGTCGACCGTGACCTCGGTGCCTTCGACCGCATCTTGCGTGCGCGTGACCAAGCGAAAGCGTGACACCGAAGCTATCGACGGCAGCGCTTCGCCGCGAAATCCGAGGGTGCGAATCGCTTCGAGATCGGCTTGCGTACGAATCTTACTGGTCGCGTGTCTGCGCACGGCCAAGCTTGCATCCGCTCGCGGCATGCCCACGCCGTCGTCTGTGATGCGTAGTAGACCCGTGCCGCCGTCGCGCATTTCCACGGTGATCGAGCGGGCGCCCGCGTCCAGAGCATTTTCGACAAGCTCCTTGACTACGCTTGCGGGCCGTTCGACCACTTCCCCAGCAGCAATCTGATCGGCCAAAGCGGAATCGAGAATTCTTACTGGCTCACGCACGCGGCGACGCTAGCAAGATGTGCTTGGCACAGCAATCAACGCCGAAATCGGCGCAAGCTCGCGCGCTGACTGACCCACGACGTATCGGCCGCAGCGATGCGCCAGGGTGCGCGAACGTCGCGAGCGTTTGCGTAATCGATGCCCACGCGAGGCCCACGCAAGAGCTCACGCGGTGTAGCGCCATCGCGCAACGTGAGGCCGCCTTCGCTAAACAACGAGTGACCACTCCAAGTCGAATCCACGCCCAGGGCCGCACCGACCTTACCTGGCCCGGTCAGCAACGCCGGACCCGTAAGCTTGCCGCGACGTGCACGAATCAAGTCGAGGCCCGCAACGGGCTCGCACGCCCGAATCAGCACCGCGGCGCCTTGGTCTTCACCATCGGTGACGAGGTTGAGCAGGTTATGCATGCCGTAGCAGAGGTACACATATGCATGGCCAGGCGGACCCCACATCGGCGCGTTGCGCGGCGTGCGTCCCATGCGGCAGTGATTCGCGGTGTCATCCGGAAAGCGATAGGCCTCCACCTCCGTGATCCGCAGCACCACTTCATCGCGACACAGGAGCTTGCCGATCAGATCAACGGCGACCTCGAGGGCATCGCGCGCAAAGAAAGACTGCGGAACGCGCGGCGATTGCACGGCTAATTGAGCTCGCGTGGTGCTTTGAATGTTTGCTGCGCGACCGGCTGCTCTTGCACTGCGGAAAGCGGCGTGAGCTGGTAGTCCGCCGCATTCAGACGACGCGTGGCCGCACGATATACGAAGGTATAGCCCGGCCAGTTGTTCGTGTTCTTACCGGCGTCGGTCTTGTACCAGTTCGTGCAGTCCGCATTCCATATCATCTTACTGAGCTGCGCTTGCAGACCGTGATTGAAGCGGTCCTGCACATCCTTGCGGACTTCGCTCGCGGCGGCGTGTTCCGCATCGAGCAAGGCAATCGCATTCAGCACGTACGCGGTCTGACTTTCGATCATGTAAACGATGGAGGTATGCCCAAGGTTGGTGTTGGGGCCATAGAGCATGAAGAAGTTGGGAAACCCGTTCACAACCACGCCCAGATACGCCTCGGCCCCGTCGCGCCACACATCGCTCAACGACTGACCCTGTGCGCCCACAATTTCGATGGGCGTCAGAAACTCGGTGGCATGAAAGCCGGTGCCGAACACGATGGCATTGACATCGTGCCGCGTGCCCGCGCACGTCACGATGCTGGAACCATCTACGTGCGAGATCGCGTCCGTGACGACCTCGGCATTGGGCTGCGCGAGCGCATTGAAGTAGTCGTCCGACAGAAGAACCCGCTTGCAACCTGGTGGGTAGTCTGGCGTGAGCTTGGCCCTTAACGCAGGCTCTCGGACGTGCTTTGCAAGCTGCTGCGCGCACTGCTTTTCGAGCGCAGGCAAGAACAGTTTGGGGTTCAAGAACGCAAGCATCCGCAATTCGAGTAGCCCATAGATTGCGCCACGACTCAGCGTATGAAGCGCAGGAAAGCGCGACAGCAAGCCAAGCTCGCGTGCAGAGTAAGCCCTGTCGCGTCGTGGCACCACGTAGGCAGCAGAGCGTTGAAACAAAGTAAGGTGTGCAACGCGGGGTTGAATGGCAGGCACGATCTGAATCGCACTAGCGCCCGTGCCAATCACCGCTACGCGACTCTGGGATAGATCGAAGTCATGGTCCCAACGCGCCGAATGAAAGGCCGAGCCTTGGAATGTTTCGATGCCTGGCAACTTCGGCACGAAGGGCCGGCTAAGCTGTCCGACGGCGGACACGAGAATGCTCGCCTCATAGGAGTCGCCCGCGCGCGTGAGGATCGTCCATAAGGCGCGCTTAGAATCGTAGCTTGCGCTCTTGACCTCGCTGCCAAGCTTCACGTGGGCAGTGATGCCGTACTTGTCGGCCACGTGCCGCAAATAGCCGAGAATCTCGGCCTGGGACGCGTATTTGTGGGACCAATCGAGCTTGGGCTCGAAGGAAAACGAATATAGATGGGAAGGTACGTCGCAAGCCGCGCCGGGATATGCGTTGTCGCGCCACACGCCGCCCACGTCATGGCCCTTTTCCAAAATCAGGTAGTCATCGATGCCACGTTGCTTGAGCGCGTAGGCGAGGCCGATGCCTCCAAACCCTGCGCCAATTATCGCAACCCGGTGTTTGCCTACCATAGGAACCGTTATCGCAGGGCGCGTGCAGACCTGCCAGGATCCGCATGTGACCGGGGCGGTTTTCTAGGGTGTGCGGCGCTTGGTTTTGCGGGCGTGGGCGGGCAGCTTGGCAAGCTCACCTGACTCAAGCAGCTTGCGTAAGGCTTGCTCCATTTCGCGTCCAAAGATCACGCGCGCCGTTTCGATGCCCGTGGGACGCAAAGCTTGAAACAACTTGGCGGGCTCTGCGGTTTCCACGAACCCATCGCGCGCGCGCCGCAAGAAAAGCTCGACCAGCTCGCTGGCGGCGCGTGCCATATGTTTGCGCACGACGCCTGAGGCACTCGCGGCCGTGTCGAGATCGATTCCGGCAGCTTCGAGCTTCATCGCCGCCCCCAACAGCGCGGGACTACGCAGCAAGTACACGTCGCCATGACGCTGCAACAATTTCACGCGCAATAAGTCCGTGATCAAGCCCGGACGACGCGTGCCTGTCAGCTCGAACAGCTCTGCCTCGTTGACGGTGCGCGCCTGGTCGTTGGCCCATGGCGTCTGCACCTGTTGCTCAACGCCGAGCCATTCTGCCAAGTCGAGCTCACCGCGATCGATGCGCACCACCAGATCGCGAATGGCATCCATGCGCAAGCCGCGATCTTGCAGCTGAGCGATCAGCTTGAGCCTTTCGAGATGCTGCGGGCCGTAAAACGCCACACGCCCTCGCAGCGCCGGTGCCATCAACGCGCCACGCGACTGATAGAAACGGATAGTGCGGCTTGGAACGCGCGCCTCAGAAGCGAGCTCGTCGATCGTGAGCTGCGTAGCCTCTTCGGTCTTGGCGTCTGCGGCCTTGGCGTCTGCGGTCTTGGCGAACGATTCAGCAGTCATTATTAACTGTAACAGTGTTTGGCGTCATGATCAGCTCGCTGAGGGGCCCGCCTTTACCCCTTGCGTGCGCGGGTGATACCTTGGCGACGCAAGTGAACGCGACGACCACAGTTTGTCCGCTGTGCGGGCTCGTCTACGAAGGTGGCGAGGTCTTCTGTCCCAACGACGGCGGAAGGCTTGCAGCACACGAGCCCGTGCTCTCGTATTCGCAGCCGCCACGCGCCTACGTCGATCCATTGCTCGGTCAGGTGCTGAGCGGTCGCTATCGCATCCTGCGCAAAATCGGCGAAGGCGGCATGGGCATCGTCTACGAGGCCGAGCACATCGTGATCGAAAAGCGCGTGGGGTTGAAGGTCCTACGCGAAGACTTTTCCAACCGTCAGGATGTCGTAGAGCGCTTTCGCCAAGAGGCCAAGAGCGCGTCGAAAATCGGCCACGAGCACATCATCGACATTTCGGACTTCGGTGAAACCCCGCAGGGGGCGAGCTTCTTCGTGATGGAGCTTTTGCACGGCCGTGATTTGGCGCAGGAGCTCGAAAAGCTCGGCACGTTGTCCGCGCGTCGTACGGTCTCGTTGATGTTGCAGTGCGCGCGCGCGCTCGAGGCCGCGCACAACAAGGGCATCGTCCACCGCGACATGAAGCCCGAGAACATCTTCCTCGTAGAACGGGGCGGCGAGGATTTCGTCAAGATCGTTGACTTTGGCATCGCCAAAATGAGCGACATCGAGACGCCTGGCAAGCCCGGCCGCAAGCTCACCAAGACCGGCATGATCTTCGGCACGCCCGAATACATGTCGCCCGAACAAGCAGCAGGCAAGAAGCTTGACCATCGCGTCGACATCTACGCCATGGGCATCATTCTCTACGAGCTGCTCACGGGGCGCGTTCCCTTCATGGGCGATACGTTCATGGGCATCTTGACGCAGCACATGTTCGAAGTGGCGCCACCCCTGGCGATGATGAATCCGAACGTGCGCGTGGAGCCCGAGCTCGAGCGCTTGGTTTTCAAAGCGCTGTCGAAGAATCCTAACGATCGCTTTCAGAGCATGGGCGAGCTTGCTGCAGAGCTTAGTCACGTGCTTTCGCGCACGACGAACTCGGCCGCATCGCTTGCGCCACCGCCGGGCACGATCACCCATCACGGTTATCTCGACGAAGCAGGACAAGAAGTGCGTACGCCGCGCGTCGTCGCGCCAACCCCGGTGCAAGATTTTCCCAGCCTTGAAGGCGCGCCCAAGAACAGCGGTAGTGGTCTATGGCTTGGGATTGCCGCGGCGCTGGGGTTGTTTGCCTTGGGCGGAGCTTACCTTCTGCTCAAGCAACCTGAGCATGTTGCGGCGCCACTACCGAGTAGCCACGTGGCAGCGCTGCCGACCGTCGTGCCGATCGCCGTGCCGATCGCCGATCCGCCGGTGACCGAGGCACCAAGACTGGTCGTGGTCGAGGTGGTGTCAGAGCCTAGCGGTGCCACCGTGCGCGTCGAAGGTCGCGGCGAAGTGTGCGTGCCCACGCCGTGCAGCTTCACGACGGAGCGCGACAAGCCCGTGATCGTCGAAGTCCAAAAGACCGGCTTCAAATCGAGCAAATCCGAGGTTCTGCCCCACGACGACACCAACCGGTTGCCGCTTTCGCTGCGCAAACGAGAAGTGCGCGAATCGGGCCAAACACGCAGCAAGCGCGTGGGTGACCTCAAGATACCGGACGCATTCGGAGGCCGCTGATCACAGCAGGTCGCGTTGCAGCGACGGGTCCAGGAACGCGAATGCTCAGGTCGCGGGCCCGTGCGCATTGCTTGCGTGGCAACCGGGTACTACCCCTCGCGTCCCATGGAAGAGTTCGGTCGTACGGTGCCACTGCTGATGGTGCTGCCCTTTGCATTGATGCTCGCGGGCATTGCCATCTTGCCGCTCGCTTTTCCCCATGCCTGGGAGAGCAATCGCAACAAGGGCATCTTCGCGGCGCTACTCGCGCTCCCGACTGCGGCCTACCTGCAGATGAACTATCCCGCAGGCCTTTGGCACAGCGCACTCGAGTACGTTTCATTCTTGGCGCTGTTGGGATCGCTATACGCAATCGCAGGCGGCATTCACATTCGCGGCGATCTCGAAGCAACGCCCCGCACCAACACCATCATGCTCGGCATCGGCGCACTGCTCGCGAACATCGTCGGTACCACGGGTGCCAGCATGCTGATGATTCGTGTGCTGTTGAGCACGAACAAAGAACGTAAGCATGTCGAGCACATCCCATTCTTCTTCATTCTGATTGTGTCGAACTGCGCAGGTCTGCTCACGCCGCTTGGCGATCCGCCCTTGTTTTTGGGCTATTTGCGCGGTGTTCCTTTTACCTGGACGTTGGGCCTGTGGCCTTACTGGTTGGTCGCGAACGTCTATCTGCTCGGCCTATTTTTCGTGCTCGATCGACGTGCGCACGCGCGCGAGACCGCGCGAGATATTCTGCGCGATGAGACTCAGATCGAGCCCATCCGCATGGAGGGTCTCGAGAATACCGGCCTGTTGGCGGGCGTCGTGGGCTGCATCTTCTTGCCCACGCCGTTCCGTGAGGTGGGCATGATCCTGCTCGCGCTGGTAAGCGTGCTGGTGCTCTCCAAACCCGCCCGCGCCAAGAACAAGTTCAGCTACGGACCCATCGTGGAAGTGGCGGTGTTGTTCGCCGGGATTTTCGTCACGATGGTGCCCGCGCTGGCGCTGCTCGAAGCGCGCGGAGCAGAGCTCGGCCTCAGTGCGCCCTGGCATTTCTTCTTGGTCACGGGCGGTCTTTCCTCCGTGCTCGATAACGCACCCACGTATCTGACGTTCTTGTCGGCCGCTCAGGGCATGCACCTTGGCAACGACGTCGTCTCGGTGCCCCACCTGTATCTGGTCGCGATTAGCTTGGGTGCCGTGTTCATGGGCGCCAACACCTATATCGGCAACGGGCCCAACTTCATGGTCAAGGCGATCGCGGAAGAATCAGGCTTCAAGATGCCAACCTTCTTTGGTTACGCCTGGCGGGCCGTGCTCACGCTCCTACCCGTCTATCTCGTGGTATTGATGATGATGAAAATTGCCGGCTCGATGTGAACGAACCAAAGCTATTAGACAAGACGCTTGACGATCTCGAATGGCCGCGTATCGAAGGTGCGGTCGCAGAGCTGCGTCGCGCGCCGTCTTCGACCCACCGCAGCCTGCCTCAAGCCGAAACGCGTGCAGCGGCCGAGCAGGGATTGGCAGAAACGGGCGAAGCGCTTGCGCTTTTGATTGCGGGGGAGCCGTTGCCGCTGGACGGTATTCGCGATGTGGGCTTGCATCTCACGCGGCTCGAACGTCACGGAGCGCTCGATGCGCCTGCTCTCCATGAGCTGCGGTTAACTCTGGGCACCACGCGCGGTCTGCGTCGTTTCATCGCGGCACGTCGCGACAGGCTGCCGGCGCTCTCTACTGCGTGCTCGTTCGACCCCACGTTGGATCGCGTGTTTGACACGCTCAACGAAGCGCTCGATCCCGAAGGAACCCTCGCCGATCATGCGAGTGCCGAGCTGAAGCGCCTGCGCATCGAAACACGCAACTTGCGCGCGCACATGATCGCGCGTCTTGAAGAGCTCGTGCACAAGCACGCCGAGCTCTTGTCAGACACGTTCTACACGTTGCGCGATGGCCGCTACGTTCTGCCGGTGCGCAGCGATGCCCATGAGCGCGTGCACGGCATCGTTCACGGTGCGAGCGCAAGTGGTTCGACCATCTTCGTGGAGCCTCGATCCCTGATCGTGCAAGGCAATCGCCTCAAGCTGGCGGAAGCCGAAGAAGAGCGCGAGGTCGTGCGTGTGCTCGCCGCGCTCTCGGACGAAGTGCGGGGCGAATCGCCCAGCATTCGCACCGCTTTCGAATCGCTGCTGCACGCAGACTTGCGCGCTGCTTGCGCGAAACTTTGCCAGCGCCTGCGGCTTACGCGACCGATCGTGTCACCCGCCGCGCGCATTCGCTTGAAGCAGGCCAAACATCCGATGTTGCTGCTCGATGGCGTCGAGGTCATCGCGAATGATGTCGAAGCCGAAGCCGGCCACGCCCTCGTCATCTCTGGTCCCAATGCTGGCGGAAAAACCGTGGCGCTCAAGCTACTGGGCCTGTCTGCCCTGATGGTAAGGTGCGGTCTGTTCTTACCCGCAGATGAAGGTTCCGAGTGCGGCTTCTTCGATGCGGTGCTGAGCGACATCGGAGACGCGCAAAGTTTGAGCAAAAACTTGAGCACGTTCTCCGCGCACGTACGGCGCATGACCGAAGTCATCGATGTGGCAGGCGAGGGCGCGCTCGTGTTGCTCGACGAGCTTGCGGGCAGCACGGACCCAGAAGAAGGCGCCGCGCTCGCGTGCGCGGTGGTTGAGCGTTTGTGTGAGCAGCGCGCTGCTGTGGCCGTCACCACCCACTACGAGCCGCTCAAAGCGCGGGCCCTGTCCGATCCGCGCTTACGCAACGCGTCGGTGGGCTTCGATG
>JBKJIA010000463.1:0-18147 GCA_046598735.1 Polyangiales bacterium | reverse complement strand
CTCAACTTGCGCTCGATTCGCGCGGTGGGCTTCGACATGGACTACACGCTTGTGCATTACCACTCGGCTCAGTGGGAAGAGCGCGCGTTCGAAGATGCGCGGGCCCGCTTGCACGCGCAGGGCGTGGATGTGGAAGGGCTGGTGTTCGATCATCAGCTGGTGCGCCCGGGGCTCGTGCTCGACTTGGAGCGCGGTAACGTGGTCAAACCCAATCGGTTTGGCTTCGTGAAGCAGGCCTGCCACGGCACGCGTCGCCATACCATCGAGGAGCTCCGCGAAGCTTACTCGCGCGTGATCATCGATCTCGAAGAGAAGCGTTGGGTATTTCTCGACACGTTGTTTGCCTTGTCTGAAGCGTGCTTGTTTTTGCAGCTCGTGGATCGCTTTGATGCCGGACGTCTGCCGGGCATTTTGGGCTATCAAGATCTCTACACGCGCGTGCGTAAGAGCGTCGATGCCACGCATGCTGAGGGCGCGCTCAAGGCCGAGATCATGCGCGATCCTTCGCCATTCGTGGACATCGATCCAGAGCTACCGCTCGCGCTGCTCGATCTCAAACGCGCGGGCAAGAAGCTGTTGTTGATCACCAATTCGGAGTGGGCGTACACGCGCGCCATGCTGGATTTCATCTTCAAAGATCGTTTGCCGGACGGCATGACCTTTCGTGAGCTGTTCGATTTGATCATCGTAGCGGCGCGAAAACCGGCCTTTTTCGAGGGCCAAGCGTCGGTTTTTCGTTTGGTCGATGAAGAACGCGGACTGCTTGTGCCGCAGGTGGGCGCGATCGAAGCGGGCCAAGTGTACGTGGGCGGCCATGCGCGCCTGGTGGAGCAATGCTTTGGTTTGCGCGGCGAAGAGATCTTGTACGTGGGCGATCATCTCTACGCTGACGTGCACGTGAGTAAGAACGTCTTGCGCTGGCGTACGTGTTTGGTGACGCGCGAGCTCGAAAACGAGCTGACTGCGCTCGAAGCCTTCAAACCCAAGCAAATCGAGCTCTCACAGCTGATGAAGCAAAAAGACGAGCTTGAGCATCGCTTTTCGCTGGCGCGGGTAGCCTTGCAGCGGCGCGATCAATCTTACGGTCCTATTTCGGCCGAGTCTGGCAAAGCACTCAAGCAGACGATGCAGACACTCAGACAGGCGCTGATCGAGCTCGACGTGCGGGCTTCCGGCCTTGCCAAAGAGGCGGCTGAGCTTGGCAGTGAGCGTTGGGGATTGTTGATGCGCGCAGGCAACGACAAGAGTCGGCTCGCCTATCAGATGGAGCGCTACGCCGACATCTACACATCGCGCGTATCTAACTTTTTGCTGCACACACCGTTCGTGTATTTGCGTTCACCGAGGGGCAGTTTGCCGCATGACGCAGGTGAAGCAGGCGGTGTCTGACAGTGGGCAGCGGGCTCCGTTACGTGGCAGCATCCAAGCTGGTTGGAGGTTGTCATGCAGAAAGAGTTCACTCGCCTTGTGATTTATGCCGCGTTATCAACTGCGGCTGGCTTGGCTACGGCCTGCAGTGATGGCGGCGGGTCCAGCGCGCTGGACGGTGCTGCTTCCACAGGCGGCGGCGAGGCCGGCGCGACCAACGGCGCAGAAGGCGGCGCCTCCGGGGTAAGTGGTGGTGCGAACACCGGCGCAAGTGGCGCCACAGGCGTCACCGGTGGCGCGACCGCGGGCGGCGCGAACGCGCCTGATTGCGATTCCAAGCTGCGCATCATCGTGCGCGACTTCACCGAAGCCCACAAAGACTTCGAATCGTTCTCGGGCAGCGCGCCCTTCAAGAACCTCGTGAAGGAAGACTTGGGCGCCGATAAGAAGCCCGTGTACGCACCGGCCGGCGGGACCAGCGTCAGCACGGGCAAGACCGAGTTCGATCAATGGTACCGCGACACCGCGGGCGTCAACGTTCAGGTTCCGATCGATCTGGCGTTCACAGAGTCCACTCCGGGCGTGTTCGTGTACGACAATTCGAATTTCTTTCCCATCGATGGCATGGGCCTGGGGAACGGACCCAACGGCAGGCCACACAACTTTCTCTTCACCACCGAAGCACATACCGTCTTCAGCTACAAAGGTGGTGAGCAGTTTACATTTCGCGGCGACGATGATCTGTGGGTCTTCATCAACGGTAAGCTCGCGGTCGACCTAGGCGGTCTGCATCCGGCGGCCACGGGCAGCGTGTCGCTCGATGCGGAAGCCGCGCGGCTCGGCATCGAGAAAGGTAAGACTTACCCGATGGATATCTTCCACGCCGAACGTCATACCGACGAGAGCAATTATCGGATCGAGACCACCATCGATCTGTCTTGCATCATGAACATCCCCATCATCTAGGGAGCGGCCTCTGGCGCAAGGCGCGCGAGACCGCTACACCGCAGACAAGTGCCCCAGGCGTTGTTCCACGACAAGCAGCTCACGCTGATGCGCATGGAGCAGAAGCTCGTGTCGGCGCTGCACGAGCATCCGGGCGCCGTCGATAGGCGCACCGAGCATGCTCTGCGTTACGCGCTCGGTTTGGCGCAGCTCTCCACGTTCCAACCAGGTGCAGCGGAGCTTGGCCGACGCAATGAACGGGCGGATGTGCTCGTACGCCATCCCGAGCTCACGCGCTTTCGCCGGCTCGTGCTCGAGCATTTTTCGCCGCTCCTGTTGCACACGCACAAGAGCGGACAGCGCATCGAGAAGGTAGCGCTCGCCTTCGGGAGCATTCGCCATCGCATGGCCGAAGTACGCCGCGCGATTCTGACTATCCACGAGTCCGATTTCAGCGCGCAGGAGCTCGATTGCGAGGTCGGGCAAAAGACCTTGGTGAGCGTGGCCGGCGGCGGCGGCGGTTCCGGCTACGTGTACGTGGGCGCCTGGGAAGTGCTGCAAAATGCGGGGCTCGTGCCGGGCTACGTACTCGGTTCCTCGATTGGCGCCGTGCTCGGTTTGTTTCGCTGCCTCAAGCGTAAGGGTGACTTCGATGACTACCTGAACTTCGCCAAGGGTCTGCACTTCGACGAGATCTTCCGCGTGGTCAGCTTTCGTGCCCGCTACGGGCTGCCTGGAGTCTTACGGTTGTTCTTGCACGCAGGCATCGGCTCCTGGTTCAAACATCCAGACGGCAGCAACATGCGCTTGCACGATCTGGAAATCCCCTATGAGAGCATCGTCAGTGGCGTGCGCCGCGGCGCCTTGGGAGAGACGCCCGATCAATACGCTCGCTCCCATCATTTACCGGAAGATCGCAGGCCTTCCGCGCTCCAGCTGCGCGCCCAAGTGGCATCCCAGCTCGTGCGCATGGTGGGTTTTTTCAATCCGCTGATGGTGCGCGAGATCGTGATCGGCTGTGACTCGCTCACGCGCGGCTTCGATTGCGTGGATGCCGCCGGCTTTTCCGCCGCCGTGCCAGGCGTGTTGCATTACGACGTCGCGCGCAACGATCTGCACATGCACGAAGTGCTCGACGCTCTGATGAAGCGCGAAGATGTCGTGGCCTTGGTCGACGGTGGCATCGCCAACAACGTCCCAGCCAACACGGCGTTTCGGCGTGTGCAAGAGGGCGTGATCGGCACGCGCAATTGTTACTATCTGTGCTTCGACGCGCTGCATCCGCAGACCTCGCTCGGCCACTTGTGGCTGCATCCGCTCGAACGCATCCTGGGACTGCAAGTCGCACTGAACGAACGCTACATGCACCAGCACGTGCGCTTCGTGCCCACGCTTTCGCCGATCCATCTTCTGCCCAACGAACGGCAGTTCGATCGCGCCGTGAACTGGGGACGCGCGCAGATGGCAAGCGAGCTGCCGTTGATGCAGAAGTTCTTCGAGCGCGTGCTCTGGCTCGAGCCCGAACCGTAAGCCTGAGCGTTGTTGTCTGCTCGCCTAGCCGGTCAATAATCTTGACTAAGGTCGATTTCCGTCAGCTCTTCGCTTTTGGCCCATAGCGCCTGCGCCAGGCCGGGCGGAGATTTGATCGGCATCGGCTTTCCGCCGGTCATCGAGCGTGAAAAGAAGCAGCCGCTCATGGTGCTGACTTCCGGGGCCGTGGCGAGATGCACGAGCAACTTGGCGCCGTCTTCTGGCGAAGACATGCGCGAACGCAGGCGGCCGCGTACGGCATCGAAATCACGGTTGTGGGCGATAAGCCCGGTGTCGACCAAGCCCGGGCATAAGCTGTGCACGGTGACCTCCGTGCCTTGCAAGCGTTGCGCGAGCGAGCCGCAGAATATGACTTGGGCAAGCTTACTGTTGGCGTAGGCTTGGTCGCCGCGAAAGTCGCGCGTCAAGTGCAGGTTGTCGAAGTCGATCTGCCCCCCTTGATGGGCGACCGAAGACACGATCAAGATCCGCGCTGGCGCTTCGGCGATCATGCGTTCGAGCAACAGCCGCGACAGTAAGTAGTGACTGAGGTAGTTCACCTGCAGCGTGAGCTCGTAGCCATCGGCGCTCTCGAGGCGCTGATCGGGCCAGATCGCAGCATTGAGCACCAGCAAGCGTAAGGTGCCCTGAGTGTCATGTACTTGCTGCGCCAAACGTCGCACGGCGGACAGCGATGCCAGATCGGCGACGAGCGGGCTGGCTTTACCGCCTTCGGTAAGAATCGCTTCGACCACGCGCTCGACGCGATCCGGCGCGCGACCGTGTACGAGCACGTGATATCCCTTGCGTGCTAGCGCGAAGGCCGCGGCCCTCCCCACGCCATTGGTGGCGCCCGTGATCAGACACAGTTGATCTTGTTGTGGCTCGGACTCCGAGTCGGTCATCGGCGCGCACTTTACTCGCGTCTCGCTAAAAATCGACCAGCGCGAGGCCTCCCGTCTGGGGATGGCGCAACGTTTCACGGTGGCGAACCTCCCATCGCAACGCTTGAGAAATCCCGGGCGTTTGCCTGCAGTCCCCGCAAGCAGGGCGCACGTCTAGACTCTTAGCGGCGCCGCCTGCGCGGCTTGGTCGCATTTTGCCACAGCCCGATCGTCGCCAAATCGAGGCACCCTAATATTAGATCGGGCTTCGACCTCCTGTTCCATGGTTGCGATGGGGAAGAGACTAAGGCTCTACTGAGGAGGCGTCGTCGTGCCTGAGTATTCTTTCACTCCAGCCTGCACTCCGCACGCCACAGTGCTCATCGTCGATGATGAGCCGCGAAACTGCGTACTGCTACAGGTCCACCTGGAAGGGGAAGGTTACCGCGTGCTCACGGCTTCGGATGGTCCCTCTGCCATTCTAGAAGCGAATCGTAGCTCGCCCGACTTGATCTTACTCGACGTGATGATGCCCGGGATGTCGGGCATCGAAGCGGCCGAAACCCTCAAGTCTGCTGCGGCCACCCGGGCGATTCCGATCATCATGGTCACGGCGCTCCAGGACCGGGAATCCAAGTTGCTGGCGTTGCGCAGCGGCGCCGAGGAATTCTTGGCCAAACCCATCGACCGCGCCGAGCTTCTCGTGCGGGTGCGCAACCTTTTGCGCGTGAAGGAATACCAAGACTTTCTCGCCGACGGCAGTCGCGTGCTTGAGGCGCAGGTCATGGATCGCACGCGTGAGCTCACCTCCAGTTATCGCGAGGCCATCTTCACCTTGGTGCGCGCGGCCGAATATAAGGATGAAGAAACCGGTGCGCACGTGCAGCGCATCAGTCATTACGTGGTCGAGCTGGCCGAACAGATGGGCATGGACCCAACGTTCAAAGACGAGATCTTCCATGCAGCGCCCATGCACGACGTAGGCAAGATCGGAATACCAGATTCGATCCTGCTCAAGGCCGGCGCGCTCGATGCAAGCGAATGGGATCACATGAAGACCCACACCGTGATCGGCGCGCGCGTTCTCTCCAATGCCAGCTCGCCTTACCTTCGTATGGGTGCAGACATCGCGCTGTGTCATCACGAAAGATGGGATGGCTCGGGCTATCCGCGTGGCATTTCAAAAGAGCAGATTCCCTTGCCTGCACGCGTGATGACGATCTGCGACGTCTACGATGCCCTGCGCTCCAAGCGCCCCTATAAGACGCCGTTTAGTCACGCGCGGGCACTTGAGGTGCTGACGCACGGCGATGGGCGCACCAGCCCCGACCATTTCGACCCGAGCGTGCTCTCCGCCTTCCAGGCCTCCGCGCCGCGGCTCGAGCAAATCTACGAGGAGCTCGTGCGCTAGTCACAAAAGGCGCGGCGTTCACCGGCTGCCTCGTACACTAAGGGCGATGCTCAGACGCGTGTTGATTCTCGGTTGCGGTTACGCGGGCAGTGCCGTGGCTCGGCTGGCACGAGAGCGTGGGCAAGAGGTACTGGCAACCGTAAGGTCGGCCGAACGCGCAGGGCAGCTTACGGAGGCGGGGTTTGCCGTGTTGCAGGCGCAGACGCTCGACGCCGGTATTGCCCAGCGCATTGCTGCCGATACGCACGTGGTCGTGGCTTTCCCAGCCGATGCGCCTACGGACGCGTGTGTGGCGCCGTTGTTGCGAAGCGCCGGCGCCATCACGTACATCTCGAGTACGGGCGTGTATGGTGATCACACGGGTGCGCTCGACGACAGCACCCCGCTGCCCGGCACGCCTAGTGAGCGGGCTGCGCGCTTGCTTGCCGCGGAAGCGTCGTATCGCGCGCGTGGTGCGACGGTGCTGCGCTGCCCAGGTATTTACGGCCCTGATCGCGGCTTGCACATGCGCGTTCTACGCGGCGAGCATCGCATTCCGGGCGATGGCTCGAACACGCTTTCGCGCATTCACATCGTGGATCTGGCGGAGCTCGTGCTGGCGAGCGAGCGCATGCGGGCAGAAACGTTCATCGTGTCTGACTTAGTGCCCGCACCCCATCTGCAAGTCGTGCAGTTCATCTGTGAGGCCTATGGGGTGCCGATGCCTCCCTTCGTGCCGCTGCACGAGGTTCACGAATCCTTGCGCGCCAACCGTCAGATCGATCCAGCTCGGGCGCTCGCGTTGCTGGGCGTAACTTTGCGCTACCCGAGCTACCGCGAAGGCATGGCGCCTGAGGCTACGGGCATCGCCAAGAAACCGCGACTGAGCTAGATCTCCTCGACCCGAAAGGTAAGGTTAGCTGTGCAGTGACGCGCATGTGGGCCACCCAAACGGGATGCCACATAACCTGCACTTGCGAAGGTGGACCGGATTGCTCGACGATAAGGTTCTCCCTATTCGTTACAAGAGGCGTTCGAAAAAATGATCATCAGGCACACGCTCGGCGGAACCGGCACCTTGGCTCTGTGCATCGCCCTACAATCGGGATGCGGCGATGACGCCAAATCGGCCGACCAGGGTGACGACCAGAACGTCGACGCCGGTGACATGAGCGCACCCCGGGGCAGGGACGAAAGCGCGGCTGTCGAAGAGGACGTGCCGGTTGCGCTCGATAGCAAGCTCGACGCGGATGCTGCGGCTCAAGACCTATGCAGAATGATGCCCTGGGTCGTCGGCAGTCTGACCGAGAAGCAACTGCCTGCTTCCAAGGTGACTAACACCGTGCGCGATGATCTACAGACATTCATCAACGACAAGCCGCCGATCTGCATCGACGATGCTGACTCCATGAAAGACCTGTGCATCGAACAACCTGAGGGTGCAGCGACGTTGGCCTATCTGTATCGCGCAGCCAACGCGGCCGTGACCGATCCCGTCGAGCAGGTTTGGTGCAAATCCGACAGCTTTGCAGACTTGGCTCTGATCAAGGGCGCCGAAAAAGCTGCCAAGGGCGATTGTGCCGTGCTGCAGGCCATGGTGGTAACCTGGGCTCAAGCCCAGCTACCAAGTAAGAGCGCGCGCAGTGTTCGCTACGAAGGCACCCAATCCATCACCGGCAGCCAGTGGACCAAGGCGCTTGTGACTACGCGTGAAGAAGGGGATGTTTTGGTGGTGGTTGGCCAAGAGTTGTACGCGCCCACCAAGGCTAAGTACATCGAGGACAATGGGATGGTACTGGCCATCCTGGAAGACAACTTCTTTGGTAACCACTACTGTAAGGTGCTGAGTCCTGCTGCCGTGTTGGCGTGGTTGCAAGGCAGCTGATAACACGCGTCTTATGGGTTGCGAATGGTCATCACGGGAACCTTACTAAGTCGCACCACGCGCTCGGCGACACTGCCGAGCAGCATGTGGCCGAGGCCGGTGCGGCCATGCGTGCCCATCACAATCAGATCGATCTGATCGGTGTCGGCCGTGCTGACGATGGCGTCGTGGGGCGTGCCGTGTACGAGTTTGGACGATACTTTGACGCCGTGATGGCTCAAGCTCTCCGCCACGCCGTGAAGCTTGGTTAGCATCTCCGATTGGTACTGCTCGGCAATGGCGGGCGAAGGGTAGCCGCTACCATAAGCCATCACGAAAGCAGGCTCGTGCAACACGTGAATGACCTGCAATTCCGCCCCAGTCTGGCGCGCTAGCTCTTCCGCCTGCCGGGCGGCTGTAAGCGCGGTCTCTGAGAAATCGACGGCTGTCATGATGCGTTTGAAGGCCATATCTAGCTCCTGCACGCCGCTACTTGGCGCGCCGCTAGAAGGCATGCACGCACCACGCCACGCCAAGCTACCCGCCAGTTCCGCCAGTTGGCTGCTCTTGTATGGCCCGATGACGCGTGCCATACGGGCACCATGACCAGTAGGGGCGAGAGACTCATGGACCGGGCGGTGCTGTTGTTGTTGGCCGCCCTAATGTTGGCTTCCTGTAAGGACAAGGGTGAGGCACCGAGCAGCGACGGCACCAGCCCGCCGCCCGCGGCCGAAACGGGCCCCTTGGTGATCGGCGCCTATCTCTCGATGACTGGCTCTACGGCCACCTTTGGCATCACCACCGAGCGCGGTGCGCGCATGGCCGTGGAGGAAATCAACGCAGCCGGTGGCATCAAAGGTCGCAAGCTCGAGCTCGCCGTATTGGATACACAAGGCAAGGCCGACGAAGCCGGCAACGCCGTCGCGCGTTTGATCGATGTCAACAAGGCGGTGGCCTTGCTGGGCGAAATACAGTCCAGTCTTTCCCTCGTGGGAGGTCGCATCGCGCAGCGCCGTCAGGTGCCGATGGTGTCGCCTTCGAGCACGAACACCAAGGTGACCGAGGTCGGCGATTACATCTTTCGCGTCTGCTTCATCGATCCCTTTCAAGGCTACGTGATGGCTAAGTTCGCCCACGAGAACCTCAAGCTTACTAAGGTCGCCATCCTGAAAGACGTGCGCAGCGACTACTCGATCGGTTTGACCGATGCTTTCAAAGCCGCGTTCACGAAAATGGGAGGCCAAATTAGCGCCGAAGAGAGCTACGGCGCAGGCGACACCGAGTTCAGCGCGCAGCTTACTAAGATCAAGGCGACAGGCCCGGACGGCCTATACGTACCCGGATATTATACCGAGGTCGGTGCGATTTCGCGTCAGGCGCGCAGGCTCGGTCTGACGGTTCCCATGATGGGCGGCGACGGGTGGGAGAGCGAAGAGCTGCGCAACATCGGTGGCAAGGACATCCTGGGATCTTACTTTTCCAATCACTTCGCCCACGACAATCCCACGCCCAGCGCTAAAAAGTTCATCGACGCCTATCAGGCCAAGTTCAAGGAGCCTGCGCCCGGTTTGTCGGCCCTTGGTTACGATGCTGTGATCGTGATCGCCGATGCGATGAAGCGCGCCACGGACCTTACTCCCAAGGCGATTCGTGATGCGCTAGCCACCACCAAGGGCGTCGATGCCGTCACGGGCAAGCTTACCTTCGACCAGAATCGCAATCCGGTGAAGCCGGCCGTGGTGGTGAAAGTCACCGACAAGGGCGAGATGTTCGAAGCAGAAATCGCACCCTGAGTCGTTGATGTCCGTCTTTTTGCAACAGTTGGTGAACGGCCTGTCCGTGGGCTCGATCTACGCCTTGATCGCTCTCGGCTACACCATGGTCTACGGCGTTCTCAAGCTCATCAACTTCGCCCACAGTGAAGTGTTTATGGTCGGCTCGTTCGCGGGCTTGTACTCCGCGTTGTATTTGGGCTTCGATCCGGCGGATCCAGCGGCCTTCGGGGCCGGTAAGGCCTTGCTGGTCTTACTGTTCTCGATGGCGTCTTGCGCGGCCTTGGGCCTGACGATCGAGCGGCTAGCTTACCGTCCGTTGCGCCATGCTCAGCGTTTGGCGCCGCTTATCACCGCGATCGGCGTCTCGATTTTGCTGCAAAATCTGGGCATCTTGGTGTTCGGCGCCAACCCGCGTTCGTTTCCCATGATCATCGTGGAGACCCGCTATGAGGTAGCGGGCGTGGTGGTCACGAACATCAAGCTGTTGATCTTTGCGGTCAGCACGATCTTGATGTTGGTGCTGCAGTTCCTCGTGCAAAAGACCTGGACCGGCAAGGCCATGCGCGCGCTGAGCGTCAACATCTCCGCCGCCAAGCTGATGGGCATTTCGGTCAACAGCGTGATCGCGTTCACCTTCATCGTGGGCTCCGGGCTGGCAGCGGCGGGCGGCATCTTATTCGGGCTCGACCAAGCTAAGATCGAACCGCTGATGGGTGTCTTGATCGGCCTCAAGGCATTCGTGGCGGCGGTGCTCGGAGGCATCGGCAGCATTCCGGGAGCAGCCGTGGGCGGCCTCGTGATCGGCGTGGCCGAGCAGATGACCGCAGGTTACCTCTCGGCCGATTACCGCGACGCCATTACCTTTGCCATTCTGATCGCAGTCTTGCTCGTGCGGCCCCAGGGTCTGTTCGGCAGCGTCAAGGTGGAGAAGATCTGAGTATGTGGACCAAGCGCATTCTCGCCGCCGCTTGCCTGCTGTTCGCCTTCTATGGCCTCGAGCTGGTCGTCGCGGACAACCTGATCGAATACGTGATCCGCATTATGCTCTTTTGCGGCATCAACGCGATCCTGGCCGTGGGCCTAAACCTTATCAACGGCACCACCGGTCAGTTCTCAATCGGCCACGCCGGTTTCATGGCCGTGGGCGCCTACACTACGGCGTTCACGGTGATTCAGCTCGAGGACCACTTCTTCGCCAGTCAGCGTGGCAGCGTGGGTTTTGCCGGTGTAGGTATCATTTTCACGATCGCATTGCTGGTAGGTGGCTTGTGCGCGGCACTGGCGGGTTTGCTCGTGGGTGTACCGAGCTTGCGCCTGCGCGGCGACTACCTTGCGATCGTCACCTTAGGGTTTGGCGAGATCATTCGGCTTGTCTTCAACAACGCGCTGTTTCTCGGTGGTGCAACTGGATATTCAGGCGGCCGTCCGCTCGGTCTACCCGTGTATACCAATCTGTTCTGGGTGTTGACCTGGGCCACGATTGCGATCGTGCTGATCGGAAACCTTACTTACTCGAGCTACGGTCGTGCCCTGCGCGCGATTCGCGAAGATGAGATCGCGGCCGAAGCCATGGGCATCCCGAGCACACGATATAAGGTGCTGGCCTTCGTGATTAGCTCCGCGTCCGCGGGTATTGCGGGCGGTCTGTTCGCGCATCTGCAATCCACGATTCGCCCCGATGATTTCAAGTTCGACCGTTCCATCGACATGATCGTGATGATCATCGTGGGCGGTCTGGGCAGCGTCACCGGTGCCGTGCTCGGCGCGCTGATCGTGGGCATTACCCTCGAGCTCACCCGCGACCTGCAGCAGTATCGCTTGGTGGCGTACGCGCTGATGTTGATCTTACTGATGATCTTCCGCCCGCAGGGCATCTTGGGTAGTCGCGAGCACGCACCGCTCAAGCTGCTTTCACGGCTGTTTCGCGGCGTCCGAACCGGTGAGGCAACCTGACATGGCCGAGCCCGTCTTAGTGCTCACGACCGTGGTCAAAGAGTTCGGAGGCCTGCGCGCGATAGGCGGCGTCAGCTTCGAAGTTCATCCGCAACAAATCTTTGGCCTGATCGGACCGAACGGCGCCGGCAAGACCACGATTTTCAACTGCGTGACCGGTCACTATACCCCCACCAGTGGCGATATCCGCTTTCAGGGCCGCTCGATCGTGGGCCATAAGCCTTACCAAATTGCGTTGGGCGGCATCGCGCGCACCTTCCAAAACGTGCGGCTATTTACCGAGATGACCGTGCTCGAAAACGTAATGGTGGCCGCGCATCACACCACGCGTTCCGGTGTATTTGGCGCCATGTTTCGCACGCTATCTTATGCCAGCGACGAAAAGGCCTTGTGCAAGCGCGCCGAGGAGTTGCTCGAGATCTTCGATCTACTCAGCCTCAAGCACGAGCCGGCGGGTTCCCTAGCTTACGGATCCCAGCGCCGCTTGGAAATCGCGCGCGCGCTCATGCTCGATCCCAAGTTGCTCTTGCTGGATGAGCCGGCCGCGGGCCTGAACTCAGGTGAAGCCGACAAGCTCAAGCAGCAGATCAAATGGCTGCGCGACAAGTTCGCGCTCTCGATCGTGCTGGTGGAGCACAACATGCAAGTGGTGATGGGCGCGTGCGAGCACGTGCACTGCGTCGATCACGGCGAAACCATCGCCTTTGGCACGCCGCAAGTCGTCCAAAACCATCCCGCGGTGTTGTCTGCCTACTTGGGCGTGGACCCAGTGACCGCGCGCAGTGAAATGAGCGCGCCATGAGCCAAGAGCTCGCCCTGGAGATCAAAAACCTTACGGTTGATTACGGTGGCATCCGCGCCGTCAAAGGCATTTCGTTGCAGGTCGAGCGCGGCGAAATCGTCACGCTGATCGGGTCGAACGGGGCGGGCAAGACTTCAACCCTGCGCGGGATCGTAAGGTTAGTCAAAGCCGGCGGCAGCGTGCGCGTGTTCGGTGACGAAGTCAGCGGCTGCGAAACCCATGAAGTGGCCCAGCGCGGCGTGGCACTGGTGCCCGAAGGTCGCGGCATCTTTACCGGCATGACCGTGCGCGAGAACCTGGATTTGGGTGCTTACCTCAAACGCGACAAGGCCGGCATGGCGCAACGCATGGAGCGCGTGGTCAAGCTGTTCCCGCGGCTAGGCGAGCGCTTGAAGCAAGACGCGGGCACGCTGAGCGGGGGTGAGCAACAAATGCTCGCGATCGGCCGCGCGCTGATGGCGGACCCGCGCATCATCTTGCTCGACGAGCCATCGCTCGGCTTGGCACCTAAGTTGGTAGGTGAGATCTTTGCAGCCATTCGGCTGATCGCGAAGGAAGGCCTTACCATCTTACTTGTCGAGCAGAATACGCGCCTGGCACTCGAGACGGCGGCCAGAGCTTATGTGCTCGTGACCGGTGAGCTTGCCTTGAGTGGTGCGTGTAGTGAGCTCAAGGATGACCCGCGCGTGAAGGCCGCGTATTTGGGCGGGTCGATCGAGTAGCGCGGGGTTGTAGTCTACTAAGTTGACGATATCCGTGGTCCGCAGTGGGAGTAGCGTCAACCAATGAGACCGATAGCATGGTGGGGCTTACTGTCTGCGCTCGCGGCACCGATCCTGCTGATCGGTGGATTCACGCTCGCCGCGGCACGTCAGCCTCCGGCCTACGACCCCTGTGTCGATACAATAAGCGCACTCGCCGCGCCCTACGCCATCGATGGCTGGCTGATGACCTGCGCCCTTTACGGGCTGGGTTTTTGCCACGTGGCCACGGCTGCCGCGTTGCGCGCGGCGGCTCCGCGCGGTCGCTTCACGCTCGCCATCGGCGGCCTGGCCACGATAGGCGTGGCAGCGTTTCCCACTAGCGCCACGGGCACGCCGCCGGACCATCTCGTCGCCGCAGGCATTGCATTCGGGGCGCTCGCGATCTGGCCCGCCCTAGCACGCAAAGACCGCGCGGCGTCTGCACGCCTCATCAGCCGCGGTGCCTCATTCGCAGCGACTGCGACCTTACTGGCGCTTGTGCTGTGGTTCGTGGGCGAGCTTGCGAGCGGGAGCGCTCGGGTGGGTCTCGCGGAGCGAGTGGCCGCAACCGCTCAGGCCTTATGGCCCTTGGCAGTCGTGCTCTCGGTTCATCGGCCCCACACTACTGGTCCTGGGGCGACAGGGACGGATCTCGCTTTCTAACTTTTCGTTGAGACCCGATGCAACATCATCAGGGCTACGCCGATCCGCTGGAATGCTCAGAGTTGCTGGGATGACGGCACGCTTGCTCTGGCCGGCGAAGGGGCGTACTGAGTCAGGTGTCGCATGACGAACGGACGTCGCGGCGTGAAAAGGAAGGTGGCTGTCATGAAGAAGTTTCTTGTGCTGTACAAAGCCCCAGCGTCGTCTTTTGAGCAGATGATGAAGTCCACACCCGAGCAGCAGAAAGCCGGCATGGATGCGTGGATGGCCTGGGGCGAGAAGGCCGCCGCAAGCATCGTCGACATGGGCATGCCCCTCGGCAAGAGTTTGCGTGTCACCAACACGGGCTCATCGCCGAGCACGAACGACCTGGGCGGATACTCGATCCTGCAGGGAGAGTCGAAAGAGGCGGTGGCACAAACGCTGAAGGGCCATCCGCACTTCATGACACCAGAGGGCATGATTGAAATCGTCGAGATGATGCCGATGCCGGGCATGTGAGTGTCTCGATCGCGTCTCCCGACAGCCCGAACGGGGACGCCGCCTACCCGGGCGGTCTTGGCTCCGGGAGACCGCGGGCCAGCCCTCGCGGCGTTGGGGTGACCTGAGGGTGACGTGCTTCGACAGAATGCGAGGCTGCCGCTAGGGGTGGTGGTGACCACGCGCCCCGCGGTATGAAGCTTCGCTATGAGCCAACCATCGCTTGCCACGCTGTTGATTGCCCTTGGTTTCTGCGTGGCTTGCGCCACTCAGGCGACCACGCGCGGGCCGCAGCTCCCAACCACGAGCGCTTCGCGTGCGGAGGCGCCCAACCCGACTGCGAACGAGTCCCCCGCGCCAGAAGTCGCAACGCAACCTGACTATGATGCGATCCTTGTCGACCCGACGCGCGACCAAGCGGACCGTGTGCTCGATGTCCAGCGCTCGCCGAAGGAACTCCTCGCTTTCATCGGTGCTCACGAAGGCATGCGAGTGGCCGAGCTCGGTGCCGGCGGCGGTTACACAAGCGAGCTGTTGGCGCGCGCCGTAGGCCCGACCGGCCAGGTTTACGGCCAGAATTCGCAATTTTTGTTGGATCGCTTTGCGCAGAAGCCCTGGAGCGAGCGGCTCGCGAAGCCTGTGATGTCGAAGGTCGTGCGTGAGGACCGACCGTTTGACTCACCCTTTGGGCCGGAGGTGAAGGATCTCGATGCGGTGGTGATCGTGCTCTTCTATCACGACACGGTGTGGCAAGAGGTCGACCGCGACCGCATGAATCGGGCCGTCTTGGCGGCGCTCAAGCCAGGCGGCGTGTACGTGATCGTGGACCACAGCGCGCGCCTCGGCACCGGCGTCGCAGACGTGAAGACTCTGCACCGTATCGACGAGCAAGTCGTTCGCGATGACGTCACTCGCGCGGGGTTCGCGCTTATGGAGGAGTCCGCGTTCTTGCGCCGTCCCGACGATACGCGCGACTGGAACGCGGCGCCCTCGACGGCTGGAGCGCGGCGCGGCACGAGCGATCGGTTCGCGCTCAAGTTTCAAAAGCCAGGGAAGCTGGCCACTCAGGCTCCCCGCGGCATGTAGTGCGGCGCGCGGTGTGATCGAAACCTAACGGTGCTGCTTTCTCCAGTTGGTCTGACGTGAGCGCACGTATCGACATTGTGCGCGGCTTTTAATTGCTCGCTGAACGCTGATGGTTGTAGCGGGCCGCCGCTGCGTGATTCAATCAATCATGCGGAAATTGTCAATCAACGCGTTACCGTTTGCTCTCCTGTCGATGTGTTTGGTGGGTGCGTGCGGCGACGATTCGCCCGCCAAGGTGGGCTTGGACGAGAGCGCAGAGGATGGGGGTCACACGGACGCCGCGATGGGCGACGCGGGTGACCCTGCAGAGATACTAGACGCTGGCGACAAGCCTGGTCCCGTCGATGCTTCCAGCCCCTGTCCATACGCAGTCACGGGTGGACAATCCTTCCCAAGCCAGGGCGCAACCTACCTCTGCACCAACAACTCACGGCTCTTTCAAGACGAGGGCGCGGGGCCGTACACTATCCTTCTAGGCGCAGGGTTTTATGTGGGCAACGACTCGTCCACCCTCGCTTTGAGCCTGAGCTCCGCCGTGCCGCCTAAAGCTGGCGACACTTGGACCCTGGGAAGCGGTGACGTCTCCGGTTCCCTTGAGCTGAGCTTTCAACAAGGTATGACGAATGCCAAGATCTGGAAGGCTTCCATAGCGCCTGTCCTGGGGACGGCTTCAGTCAAGTTCACAAGCGTCACGCTGATGCACGGCACGAGTGACCCCGAAGATGTGTACTACCTCTTCGAAGCCACCTATACCGCCACGGTCAAGGGACAGACCGCAGATACTGCCGACGTCACGATCACAGGCAGCTACAAAACCACCACCCTTCCGCTCGGCGCGTAAGTCGAAGGGACGGTTCTTCAAACTTGACAAGTTAGCACGCGACTGGCAAACAACCGCTTAATGGCACGCACGGCACGTCTTCACTATCCGGGTGGCTTGTTCCACGTGATCTCGCGCTGTGTGGGCGGCAAGTACCTGTTCGATGATCCAGAGGTGCGTGCGGCCTATGTCGACTTGTTAGGTCGCACAGCGTCGCGCCTCGATTGTCAGGTGCTTGCTTACTGTGTCATGAGCAATCACGCGCACGTCGTGCTGATTCAGGGGCAGGATGCACTGGCTGCCTTGTTCAAGCCGTTGCACGTGGGCGTGGCTTACCATGTGAATCGCAAGCGTCGTGGAAAGCACGCGAAGGGTCCGGTGTTTGCGCAGCGTCCGCGCTCGGTGCTGGTGGATGAAGAAGCTTACCTTTTGGAGCTTGTTCGCTACGTGCACAATAATCCTGTGCGCGCGGGCGTGGTTCGTAAAGCTCGGGACAGCTACTCGTCGAGTCATCGCGCGTACGTGGGGCTTGACGAGTGTCCGGAGTGGCTGCGCGCCGGCTACGTGCTGCAACGTTTCGGAAAGCAACGCGTGCGTGCGCTGACCGCGTTCGAGGATTTCGTGCGCGCAGGCGCCAAGGAAGGGCGACGCGCTGAGTTCTCAGGCGAGGACTTGGCAGAGTCCCAGCGTGAAGCGGTACGGGTGCTAGGTGACGGGCATCGCGTCAGCGATGGGGTGCTCGGCGAAGAGGCTTTCGTGGAGCGCGTGTCTCGCGATGTGCGAGCGGCAGAGGTTGCCCTCAAGGGCGGGCACTTGCGCGGGCGCTTCGAAGACCCGAAGCCACCACGCGCAAGCCTTACTGAGGTGGTGGAGCAGGTCTGCGCGGCGTCAGGGTTGGATCGCTTGGACCTCGACATCGGCCAGCAGTCGCGCGCGATCGTGATGGCGCGGCGCCTCGTGACGTGGGTATGGGTGCGCAGGCTGGGGGGTCGTCAGATCGACGTGGCCCGCGAGCTAAGGGCAAGCTCATCGGTGGTGGCACGCTGGTATTCGTCGTCGGTGCAGCTTGCGCCGGAGCTCGATGGGCTCGCGGATCATGTGGTGCATCGCCTGCGGAGCACCGCGCGCGGGCGTGGCGACGCCGCTAAGACGCGTGTGCGCTACGAAATTGGGCATGAGTTATAACTTGTCATGTTTGAAGAACCGTCCCTGCATTGCTATGAAAAGGTGACCAGATGAATCAGGTTTTAATGCGATCTCTCATTGCGATCGGCCTCGTTGCCGGATGCAGCTCCAGTACGGGCGGTTCAACGTCCATGAATATGGCATCGTTCGACGTCGCGGGAACGTGGAGCGGCGCGGCCACCGACGACGACACCAACATCAAAGTCACCTTGCTGCTCGACAACAACGGAGGTGACTACGGCATGGAGCTATCGGGCGAGCTGCAGCTCGACGGGATCGGCACCTTTCCGTTCACCGACAGCTTCATTGATCCGAGTGCGGGTGCTTCTCGGATTGCAGAGATCACGGCCAGTGATGACAAAGGTTACAAGTACACGCTGCGCGGCGAGTTGACGGACAAGCGGCTGGACCAAGGCCAACTCGAATCTACCAATCCGGCCTTGGACGTGGACTCGGTATTCCTGGATGTCACTCTTACGAAGACTGAATAGCGAGTCGCGGCTTACTGTGCCTCCTGCCCGCGCATTGTGGTCCGTCACGCGTGCGCGCCGCGAAAGCGATTCCACATTCCACATCGGCCTCAGGGGGGGCGAGGGGTGTACCTGCCAAACGCTTACCCGCGCGCCGGTTGTGACGGCTCGCGCGATCCCTGCTTAGCT
>JBKJIA010000422.1:0-3261 GCA_046598735.1 Polyangiales bacterium | reverse complement strand
GGGCATGTGGCCATTAGCTGGTGCTTTACCTACCTGTTATGGGGCACCTCGGGCATGTTGGCGCTGTACCTAGTGCAAGCCGGCTACTTCGTGATCGGAGATGGCGTCAACTCGATCTTGCACATGTGGGGGCATAGACCCTTTCGCACGAAAGACATGAGCAGGAACCTGCCAGTGCTCGGCATGTTGGCCGTGGGCGAGGGCTACCACAATGCACACCACGCATTTCCAAAGTCGCTGCGCACGGGACTGCTACCGGGACAGCTCGATCTGATCTACTTGTTCGCACGGTTGTGCGAGCGCGTGGGCCTATGCAGCGATATTCAGGTGCCTCACACCCGTGAGATCCTGCTCAAGCTCGAAGACCAGCGCTATCGCGACTACTTCCAGAAGCGCCTGTCCCAGGTCCAGGTCGAGGTACAGTCATGATTCGATCCGCCAGCCGTCTACCTGTCTGTTTGCTTGCGTGTGCTTTGTCGTGTCTGAGCGTGATTCAAGCGGCGAGCGCTCTCGACTCGTCCGATCCCACGGTGATCATGAAGGCCGTGCACGACCGCAATGCTGGCGATCGCATGAGTGCGCGTATGCGCATGACCATTCACGGCGCAGGCCCGGTTCGCGTTCGCACGATGGCCATGCGCTCCCTCAAGTTCAGAGAGGGGCGTAAGCGCATCATCCTGTTCGATGCGCCAGCGGAGGTCCGCAACACCGGCCTTTTGACGGTGGACTACGCGGCGCACGGCCACGAGGACGACCAATGGCTCTACCTGCCGAGCTTGAGGCAGACCACGCGCATCGCGACCACTCGTCGCTCCGGGGCTTTCGTCGGTTCAGATCTTTCGTTTGCGGATCTTACTCTTCCAGAACCTGCGCAATACCGTCAGCGCATGCTGCGCCTGAGCGAGGCCGTCGATGGCGAGGATTGTTGGGTGATCGAGTCCACTCCGGTCGACGAGTCCGTGACCGAAGAGACGGGGTACTCCCGAGCCGAGAGCTGGGTAAGCAAGCGGACCTTACTTCCCATGCGCATCAAAGCGGCGATGCGACGCGGACGCACCAAGTACATCGCACTCAGTGGGGTCCGCATCATTCAGGGGATTGCGACGGCATCGACCATTACTGCACGTGTCGTCTTCGAAGGTAAGGTCGAGAGCGAGACCGTGCTCGAGCAAACGGACGTACGCTATGACGACCCCGCGGTCACGGACGCAGAAGTGACGACTCAGCGCTTAGAACGAGGACTGTAGTTCGCGATGGGAAGGGCCCGTCTGCTCGCACTGGTCGGGCTCCTGCTTTCGTGCGCGCTTCGCGTGCATGCACAAGACAATCAGGATGACGCGGCAGGCTGGGGCGCTACTGCGTCGCCGTCGCCGGCGCAGCCAGCCCTGCCCGAGGAGGGGCAGGCCATCGAGACTCCTGGGCCCACCAAGACAGCGGGTCGAGATGTTCGACTTTCTTTACTCGGTTTTACGGCCGAAGACGTGGGCTTCGCGCCCGAGCGTACCCGTCCCTTTGTACTCGCGCGATCCACGCTCGAGATTGCTGCAGAAGCAAGTGCGCAGGGCTACCTGCTTCACCTGGGAGTGCATGCAGAGGGCGACCCAGTCTACTGGGTGAAAGATGAAACCGACCGGCCCACCCGCGACGCTTACGCCTATCGGGTCGTACCGTGGGAATGCTACCTCGCGCTGCGCAGTTCCGAGCTGTCGCTTTCGATGGGCCGGCAGATCGTGGTGTGGGGCGATTCACAGTTGTTGCGCGCGCTCGACCTCCCGAACCCGCGCGATCTGCGCATGCCGGGCCTGGGGGAGTTGGGGGGCGAACACATCCCGTTGACCATGACAGTGCTGCGCTTTGATCACGGGGCACACCGCGCCGAGCTGATGGCCATTCATGAAGTGGACTATACCTTTCAGCCTCCCCCGTTCGGCGTGTACAGCCCGCTGGCTGGCATTCTCAAGCAAGGCGACGGTGTGCGTCAAAGCGGCTTTCTGCAGGCAGTTTCGAGCCGTGAGGTCGCTTATGACCATGACGTAAAGCGTTTTTCGCGTCGCTCGCAGCAAGCCCTTGCGCGCTATCGATACGTGGGATCAGGCGCTGAGCTCGGTTTGCACGCGGCCTACTTACCTTACCTAGATGGGGCGCTGAGCTTGCCGACCGTGACGCAAGAGCGCGCGCCGCTAAAACTACCGGTCGCGCATCCGCACTACACGGCGCTCGGCGCGTCCACATTGATTGCGCGCGGAGACTTCGTCGCATTTGCGGACGTGCTCGTTGAGCTTCGTCGCCCTGTCAGCGTGGGTAACCTCGATGCCTTACCATTTGAGGTTCAGGTCATGCGCCAAGACTGGGCCCGCTATGTCGTCGGCGTACGTTACTCGGGCATCGAAGATGGCTTCGTCGCGCTCGAGCATGGACTAGGTCATGTGCTGGCTGAAAGTGATCGAAAAGGCGGGCTTGCGCCGCTCTTGCCGGTTGCGCCCGCAGCCGTCGCGGTCACCTACCAACAGCGGCTCTTCCACGATCAGCTCGCAACGGAGCTCACGGCTAGTGTGTTTGGACCCCGCTTGCGAGGTGGCAGGACGGCCCGTGCCCGTCTTACTTACCGTGCACGCGACGGCCTACGAGTCAGCCTGGCTTACGCGCTATTTTCGCCGGACAAGGAAGCGAGCCCGATCAGCGGCTGGACACGACACGACCGCATCGATCTGAGTGTTCGCTGGGACTTTGCCGTTGCACGAGAGGTTCCGTCAGAGTGATGGTTCAAACGCGCGTGCTTCGCGATAGGGCATCACTTCATAGCTGGAGACCACGGGCGCAAGGATCACGCCCGGGCCGTTGACCGTAGCGCTCGTGGCTCCGAACGACGTGAGCTATGGTCCGCGCGCTGAAGGCGACACCCGTGAATGGTGGTTGGTTCCGCCTTTCCATCGGAGCACACAGTATGAGCAAGCACGTGTATTCATTCGGACAGGGGCAGCCAGAAGGCGATCCGAAGCGACGGGATCTGCTCGGTGGCAAGGGCGCGGGGCTGGCCGAGATGAGCGCGCTGGGGCTGCCGGTGCCTCCGGGCTTCACGCTCACGACCGAGGTGTGCAACGCGATCTCGGAGACCAAACAGTACCCGGCATCGCTTCGTGACGAGGTCCAAGCTGCGTTGGGGAAGGTCGAGACGCAGCTCGGCGTGCGCTTTGGGGATCCGGAGCGGCCGCTGCTCGTGAGCGTACGCTCGGGTGCGCGCGCCTCGATGCCCGGCATGAT
>JBKJIA010000175.1:0-5848 GCA_046598735.1 Polyangiales bacterium | reverse complement strand
ACGCCGAGGAACATGACGGAGCTGAGGTCCGGCAGGATGAGGGAGGCTTCGCCGCCGCCGTGATGGGCGACAGCTTCTTCTTGAGCGCGGGCAACGCCGGCGATCGAGAGTACGGGGAGAAGGGGTAGCAATCTGAGTATTGCGCTACGCAGCTGACCGAACATGGACACACTCCTATGCGCCAGAGGGCGCGTTGGCTTCGATAGCCTCGATGCTTGGCTCGAGCCGGCAGGCTTATTCGCGGCGCTGTCCCACCACGCATCAGTGCGATGAGGATAGAGGCAACACCCCGGTTAACCGGGCCGATGCGTAACAGAAACGTGGGACGTTGTCGAGTCAGGGAAGATGAGCACGTACTGATTCCATGATCAGGCTCGGTGCTGCAGACACGTAACTACGCCAGGTCAGAAGTGAACATGGTAGATGGCGCCTCCATGAACGAGGCTAGCGAGCAGCTCGAAGGCGAGCCGGAAGCACCGGGCTGGGTGATGCGCATCGGGGCCGTGCTCACGCCGCTCGCGTTTTTGCTGCTGTGGTTTGCACCCTTGCCGCTCAGCGTGGCAGCCCATCGCTTGGCGGCGATCGTGGGCGCCGTGTTGGTGGCGTGGGTGACCGAGGTCATCCCGATTGCGGTCACCGCAGTGTTGATCGGCCCCGCATTGACCCTCGCGCAGATAAGCCCGGCCAAGCAGTCCTTTGCGCCCTATGCCGACCCGATCTTATTTCTGTTTGTCGGCAGCTTCTTTGCAGCACGCGCGATGTCGCGACACGGACTCGATCGGCGCTTTGCGCTAGGCATCGCTTCGCTGCCGTTCGTGGCGGGACGTCCGGCACGCGTGCGCGCCGCGGTGCTGGTTGCCGCCATGCTGGCATCGATGTGGCTTTCGAACACGGGCACCACGGCGATCCTGATGCCAGTGCTGCTCGGCATGTTGCCCAAGCCAGACGGCGCCTCGAAAAAGCTCGATACCTTTGCCGCAGGCAGCTTGCTCGCGCTCGCCCACGCCAGCACCACCGGAGGGCTTGCAACGCTGGTGGGCACGCCGCCCAATGCCATCACCGCACGTTTGCTGGCAGGCGCAGGTCATCCGATTCGCTTTTTGGAGTGGATGAGAGTCGGCGTGCCGATCATGGTGCTGATGACGGGCTGCGTATACCTGCTGATCGCGCGCATGTTGCCTGCGGGCAACACTCAGGTCGTGACCGGCAGCAGCGCATCCCTTGGCCCGTGGTCCCGTGCTGAGAAGGTGACGGCCCTGAGCTTTGCGTTGGCCGTGACAGGCTGGGTACTACCCGACATCGCAGCGTCGCTCACCTTACCGTTTGCAGCAACACTCAGTAAGATGCTGGATCCGGGTGCCGTGGCCGTGGTGGCAGCCTCGATCCTATTCATGGTGCCACAGGGTAAGGGCATGGAGCGCGTTCTAACCTGGCGCGAAGCAGTGCAGATCGAGTGGGGTTTGATCTTACTCTTTGGGGGCGGCATCGCGCTGGGCGAAGCCATGTTCTCGACGGGTTTAGCCAAGGTGCTCGGCGAAGGCTTCCTGGCCATCACGGGCGTCGCAAGTCTTTGGTCGCTGACCGCTTGTGCGATCGTGCTGGCGATCGTGTTGACCGAGATCTGCTCCAATACCGCGGCCGCCAACATGCTTGTGCCGCTTGTGATCGGCGCGGCCCAGCAACTGGGTGTATCGCCCATCCCGCCTGCGCTGGCGGTCGGCTTTGGGGCAAGCTGCGGCTTCATGCTGCCCGTTGCAACGGGTCCGAATGCGCTCGTATACGGCACGGGCTTGTTGCGGGCACGGGACATGATTCGCGTAGGTGCAGGCCTCGACGTCTTGGGCGCCGTCGTGATCTTCGTGATCTTATACTTACTGTGTCCGCTCCTCGGCTGGGCTTAGCGGCGCGGGCACCTTGTTCGCGCGTCCGTCGCTCGCCGAGGCTTGCGCGCGCATTTGCGCAGCTGTTTGCGTGCTTCCATCAGGGCTCCACCCCGGCGGCGCAAACACGTACTTGAGCTTGCACAATAGACCGCGCGCGCTCGCCGCATCGCGCCAAAGCGCGCGCCATTCATGAAAAGAGATGCGAAACAGATTGAACGTTTCGATGTTCTTGGTGATGCCATACACGGGCCTGTCGTCTTCACGCTCTTGAGCGAACGTGCCGAACAGACGATCCCAGATGATTAAGATGCCGCCGTGATTGCGGTCGAGGTAGCGCACGTTCACCGCGTGATGCACGCGATGATGGGATGGTGTGTTGAGTATCCACTCGAGCGGACCCAAACTCCGGACGCTCTCCGTATGGATGAAGAACTGGTAGACCAGACTGATTGCCTGTTGCAGCACGATGGCCTGCGGCGAAAACCCCAGCAAAGGCAGAGGCAACCAGAAGGCCCAAACCAGGTAAGGCTGGATCCACGATTGGCGCAACGCCGTGGACAAATTGTAGTACTCGCTCGAATGGTGATTGACGTGGGCCGCCCAAAACAAGCGAACTTCGTGATTGATGCGATGGGACCAGTAGTAACAAAAATCTTCGGCAAACAGCAAGAGCAGCCACGTGGCTAAGGTCAGATCGATTGTGAACAAACGAAATTGGTAGAGAAAGCTTAGTACCCACAAGAACAGCAAACGAAACGGGATGCCGACCGCCGCGACGCCGATGCCCATCCCGATGCTGGCGGCCGTATCTTTGAGCTCGTAGCTGTCCTTACCTTGCCCTCGCATATGCAGGTACTCGAGCCCCATGGAGAGCACGAACACCGGGATGGCGTAGGCGATCAGCAAATCTCGACTACTTGGGTAGCTTGTCTGCGGGGACGTAGCGGCCGATCGCCTTCAGCATGCGCGGGTCGCTCTCGCGGCGATACTGATCTGCCAGCGCTGCAACCGCATCGGGCGATGACTCGGCCGCTGCACCGATCAAGTGCACGTAGCTTGCACGGACGATGGAGTTGCTTTCGTCGGACAGGCGAGTCGCAGCCGGCCCCCATACACTCTCGGGTGGAGGTACCTGCGCTGCGCGTGCTTGGTCTGCATACGTCACTGCTAGCAGGGCGCGTTGCTGTGCTTCGCTCTCACCATTCAATAGGCCTTCGAACAGGGGCGCTGTCACATCGGGTGGCATGCGCTGCATGGCTTCATAGGCGTGCTTACGGACCAGCAACGTCTCTGATTTGAAGTACGGATTGAGATCATCGATAAACTCAGGGTGACCGGAGTTGTGGATCGCGTCTAAGGCAGCCGTGATGCCCACTGCATCCGTGCCCGCCTTGCGCAGATGATCGCGGATGTTAGTGCGCGCTTGTTCCGCCAGCTTGGGCTTCTTCATGCGCATGTTGTGTTCGAGCGTGCCGATGGCGAAGGTCGCTGCATTCTGGAAGCGTTGCTCGTTGTTCTCGTCGGCGAGCTTGCCGCCCACAGCCGCAATCCGATCGAGCGCGGCGAGCGTCGCTTCGTCTGGATTCTCGAGATCGGCGAGCGCAGCAGCCGCACGCATGCGGTTTTCCGGTTGCAAGCGCACATCATCCAAAGCCGCCACCAAGGCGCCGCGTGCCGCAGGCGTGCCGGTGCGCTCGAGCGCGAAGAAGAAAGCGGAGTGCAAGACCTCGGGCATCTGCCCGGCGCGCACGGATTCCATCAGCCTCTCGATCATCCCGGGCTGCGCGCGCATCAGGAACGCGAGCACGTAGCCAGCTTGCGCATGGTCCGGTGGATTCTCGCGAAGGAACATAAGCGCCTGGGCTAGCGCTTCTTCTATCGTCATTGTCTTGTACACGTCGGGAGGGGCGGCGAGCGCATCCTCTGGTTTGGCCGCGGGCGGTTGCTCGTGGCCAATCCAGGTGAGGCTCGCGAGCGTGGGGCCCTCTATCACGGCCGCGTCTGGCAGGCGCTTGAGCACGAGCTCGGTCGATACGAAGGCGAATACGTGATCGCCCATCATGAACTGCAGCTGCTCGGTGCTCGCCAGATCGTCGAGCCAACCACCACTTTCGGCCCACTGCACGCGGGTGTCGCTGTTGCGCACGCGGGCCGTAACCTTCTGCGGCTTGGAGGTGTAGTCGGCGGCGCCGCGCGTCTGCGGCGGAAAGACTTCAACATAGCCGAACTTGACCTTACGGATGCTGCGCGGGTCCTGTTGGTCGCGCACGTACTTGGCGCCATAGCGACCGACCAGGTCGTACTCGATGTGTTGCCAGGCTCCCGACATCGGGTCTGCCGCCAACACAACCTGCGCTGACTGCAGGATGCCGCGCATCTCGTTCTGTGCGCCTGGTCCAACGTCGCGCCCAAAGCCAAATGACGTGAAGCGACACTGGGCATCGGTCTTTACGGCCACAGGCTGCTTGAGCTGTTCGAGCTCGGCCTTAGAAAGCCCTGAAGCTATCGCATCGGGTGACGGTTCGAGCGAAAAAGCCAAGGTCGAAACCTTACTATTTGCTTCGAGCACCTGCATATGAAGCTTGCCGTGCATGCCCACGCGTTGTTCTTGAATCGGCGCGGGCGCCTGACCGCCTGTGATGGGCATGAGCTTCTTCGAGTCAACTTTGGTAGACGCGGTCAGCACGAGGTTGTAGCTGCGTCGTTCGCCTTGTTTGAACGTACATGCAAGCGGCGTGGACGCGCTGACAAATGCGCTGTCGCTCTTGTGCTCGCGTGTCCATATGAATGTGGTTGCACCTGCAACGACAGCCAGCACTCCCCCTGCTAAGAGCCACTTTCTTGCGCTCTTCGGGCGCATTTCGGCGCCGCCTTCCTTCTTCATGCGACTTCCCCCTGCCACGCTTTTCTGAGCCTGTCGTAACCCCCACGACAGCAGCGGCGAGTATAGAGGACTTCGCCTCAGATTTCTTTCTCGGGCTGCATTTTTTTCTTCGGACTGTCGTGGCTAGCGCCTTACCCTCTGCTCGGGGTAAGCGAGACAGCACCTGCGGGGGCAGCGCTGTCTCGGGATTTCCCTGCGTGCACGAATGGAATACATCGCGCGCGCTCAACAAAGAGATGGGGGATATGCATGACTAGAGCCCGAACGTGGCTGGCATGGGGCGCGCTACTCGCGACCATGGGCTGCGGTGATGATGGTGGTGGTAGTAGTGATGGTGTTGAGTGTGGTGATGGCACGAGCGAAGAAGACGGTGTGTGCGTAGCAACTCCGGCGGATGACAAGCCGGGGGGCGACAACAACGGAACCGGAAATATGGACCCGACGCCGGATCCCGATCCCACCGTCGCGCGGACATGCGGTGCCGGCACGACTGAAGTCGAAGGCGTGTGCGTTGCCAATGCGGCTCCGGAGCGGAAGCTCGATGGCTTCACCGTGACGCAACTTTCGTTGTCCACACGAGGCAAGGTACTGACCGGTGCCGTCACCGACCCGACACTCAGCATCTACCATCCCATCGATGTCACCGTAGCGGTCCGCTACGAGGGCGATCCTGCGACCATCCCACTCGTGATCGGCTTGGGAGAATCCGGCGCCGGCGCCGCGCTCGGGGGCCAGGGCTTCTGTTTGCTTGGTGGTATATCGATCGCGCACACCGGCCAGGGCGAAGTCATGGCCACGCAGCGCGTGTTTCTCTCGAAGGAATGCCTCAGCTCCAACGCCGCGACTGCTGGCGGAGTGGACGTAGCGCAGCGTGTGTTGAATCCCGTGGTGCTCGTCGATCCGGATCAGACCCTGGACACGGCGGGCACGGCGATGCCGAGGGGCATCATCTTCGGACTCAACGCTCAGAAGGCCGCGATCGCAGCAGCAGCAGCGCAGAACACCGCGTTGGTGAATGGTACGACACCCGTGAAGCTCGAGGCCGCTGACCTTTCGCTTGCGCAATGTCGCGGCGGCAGCA
>JBKJIA010000100.1:0-3225 GCA_046598735.1 Polyangiales bacterium | reverse complement strand
CATGTTTACTCAGATCGAGTACTTCGAGCGCAGCAAGATCGCGATGTTGCAATACGGCCAAGCCAAAGAGCCGCACAACTTTGGCGCTTGGCGCTCGTTCGCAGATTTGTGTCTCGCGTACGGACCTTATGCCGAGCAAAGGCTGTCTTACTTTTGCCCCACGCTTTCGGTGGGCAATCCCCGCTTTGACCCATGGGGTACGGACGCGTTCGCAGTGGCTGCACGAGCGCGCTACGGCGCGGGGCTCGACCCTACGAAAAAGACCGTGCTTTATGTGCCCACGTGGGGCGACCTCTCCACGCAAGAACAGTTCTTCGATGCCGTGATCGACCTCGGTCGCGACCACAACGTGCTCGTTAAGCTGCACCACAACACGGTCATCTTCGAGCATCACCGTACCGGCGATCTCGTGAACCGGCGCGTGCATCATTTCGGAGCCAACGATGATCTGATCGAGATGCTCGCCGTGTCCGATATCGTGCTTTCGGACTACAGCGGTGCCGTGTTCGATGCGTTGTATTGCAAGAAGCCCGTGATCTTACTGCAGCAACATTCGGCCGAGCGCTTTGGTAAGAAGCTCGACGCACACAGTCTCGAATATGCGCAGCCCGAGCGTATCGGTCCGGTATGCACGAGCCCCTCGCAGCTGGCAGACGTCGTACGCCGCGTGCTGTCGGGGGAGGTTTCCTATCGGGCAGTCAATGAGGCATTGGTAAGCGAGCTGTACGTACCAAGCCCCGGCGCAACGGAACGGGTCGTTGCAGCGCTTGTTGCACTCAGCCGCGCTGAAATCCCCGCCCAGACGCAGTTGCAATCTTATGTGCGCGAAGAAATCAGAAGCGCGCGTCAGCAGCGCAACCCCTTACCCATCCCGGCCACTCCAGCTAAACCTGCCGCATCCAAAGCCAGCCCCGCGCCAACCAAGTGAGGACCTGAGTGTCAAACCCCGAGCAGGATCTGATCGATCAATGGCTCCGCGAGGGGCGTCATGCCCGCGTCGTACGTTACGTGGCCACCCGTTCGCGTCTGTTCCCTAAGTTATACCTTTACAAGGCGGGAGTACGCGCCGCGACCATCCTCCGCGATCATGAGCAGCTGGAGCGCTTTGCGGAACAAGCGCGCATGCACTTTCCGGACAGCTCGCTCGGTTACGTGGCGGGCGCGCGCGTGCTGCTGCAACGCTCCGAGCCCAATGCCGCACGACGCTTGTTGCAAGCGGCAGAGAATCAACACGGCACGGACCCCGAGCTGCGCGTTGCCTCAGACGATGTGCTGAATGCGCTTGGGAGTCTGGAAGTTCGCGCGTCCAAGTCTACTCATACCAACGGCAGCGCCGAGCCGCAGGGCCTTGACGCCCTACGGGGAGCTTATGATGCCGCGGCGCGTCGTGGTCGCTGGGAAGAAGCTAAGGATTGGGCGCAAAAAGTAGTCACCCGTTACCCAGAGGTAGCGTTCGGCCCGATCGGAATCGCGCACGCGTTGCACCGTCTCGATCGACCCGAAGCGGCGCGCGCTTTGCTCGAAAATTTACCCGCTAGCAGCCCGATCGAGCGCGCATTTTTACTCGCCGACATCCAACGCGACGCGGGCGACGACATGGCCGCGCTGCGCACTCTTATCACCGCGCAACGGCATCACGCAGGTGACCGACGCTTACTCTTGAGGCTTGCCGATTTATATCGGGACGACGGCCAGAAGGAACGCGCGCACGCATTCTTGGAAGTCGCGGCGCGCATCCATCCCGACTATGGTTCTGTGCGCTGCTTGACCTTCGAATCCGACGTGGGTTGGTTTGATCTGGGTGAGGTAACCTTAGAACGCGTGCTCGCGATGGAACCTTCCAAGCTGCTGCGTTTCATGGGCATGGTGAACCGCGTTGCGCCGTTCTATCCCCAACAGCGCGAAGCGCTTGCAGCTGCGCGCGCGTACGTCCGCAAGGAGCTGTGGCACAAGCCCGTAGCCGCTCAAAAGGGCTTGGATACGGCCGTCGAGCTCGCCCTGAAGAATCGCTGGTTGACCGATTTACGCGAGCTTTTGAGCGCCTCGGCCGCCAAAGGCATCAAGCCTTCGAACGATGTGACGCAGCGTGTGGACCAGCTCCTGGCGGGCCTCGGGCCGTTCGCGGAGCTGGTCGAGCTCGGCTGGCATAACGAGCACGCGGATCGTCTGCTCGCCGTGTCAGCCAATGGTATTACCCCAATCGAAGACAGCTTAGTAGCGTCCGAGCGTGTAGTGGAACTGTTCATACCCACGCCGTTCTTTGCCTACGACGACACAGAGAAGCCGACCTACGACGTGGTGCGCGAGACGCTGCGCACGGTTGCGGAAACCTTACTATCGCGCCACGAGCTCATGATCGTCCCGCGCCTACAGCTCAACTGGCGCCATGTTTCACGCAGGCTGAGCGGGCGTGCCCTGAGCTATCATACGCATGCGGAGCGCAATCCCCATTGGTTGCACATCCAAGAGACGCCACTCGCCGGTACGTGCTCTTTCGATAACCAGGGTTTTGCCGGCTTCTCTTCGATCGCAGCGGACTTCCAGGCGATCGAGCATGCCACCGCGCATCTCTCCGAGGCCGAGCTAGCAGCGAATTTTGCAAGCTTGCGCGCGCGCTACGTCGAGAAGAATGTCTCCAAGTACAAGCAAGCCGCCCACAATGAGCCCCTGCCAGAGCGTTTCGTTTTCGTACCCATGCAGGTTTCAACCGATATCGTCGCAGACCTCGCTTACATCGACGCCGACACAATGCTCGAGACCGTGGCGAACCACTTCCATGGCACGAACACTCAGGTTGTGGTCAAGCGCCATCCTTACTGTCGCAGCTTTCGCGTGCAGGCGCTCCTGCGTAAGCTCGCGGCATCGGGACACATCGTATTGACGAACAACTCCGTGCACGATTTGCTGGCCCAGTGCGAACGCGTGATCACGGTCAACTCCGGGGTGGGGTTGGAGGCGCTGTTGCACGGTAAGAATGTGATCACGACGGGCAAGTGCGACTATGCGTACGCGAGTCAGATGGCGACTTCGGTCGAACAGCTACGCTCGCTCTTGGGGCAGGCCCCGGTCGATGATTCGCGCAAAGCGGAGCGGCTGCTGTGGTTCTATTGGAATCGCTATGTGGCTTCGGCGAACGACAAGGCGGCGGTCGTCAAGCGCATTGACGAATGGCTGGGAGCCTAGTCGTCCCGCCGAGGATATCGAGGGGGTAGCGCGATTGCGGAC
>JBKJIA010000428.1:0-55845 GCA_046598735.1 Polyangiales bacterium | reverse complement strand
GATCAACAAGGCTTACGTCTACGCCTCGCGTATGCACGAAGGCCAGCTGCGTAAGAGTGGCGATCCTTACTTCATTCATCCGGTCAGCGTCGCGCACATCATCGCGGACATGCACCTCGATGGCTCGAGCGTGTGTGCTGCGCTCTTGCACGATGTGATCGAAGATACGCCCGCCACCGAGGGCGACATCGAAAAGCTGTTCGGCGAAGAGATCGCGTTCCTTGTCGATGGCGTGACCAAGCTCGGTAAGATCAACTTCACTTCGAAGGAGGATCAACAGGCCGAGAGCTTCCGCAAGATGCTGGTCGCCATGGCGCGCGACATCCGCGTGTTGTTGGTCAAGCTAGCTGACCGTCTCGATAACATGCGTACGCTCGACCATATGTCGGTCGATTCGCGGGAGCGCATCTCACGCGAGACGCTCGAGATTTACGCGCCGCTTGCCGGTCGCTTGGGTATCCAGTGGATCAAGAACGAGCTGGCGGATCTCTCGTTCAAACACATCTATCCTGAGCATCACGCCGAATTGGTGAAGCAGACCAAACGTGTCGCGCGCGATCGCGAGAAGTTCGTCTCGGACGTGTGCAAGCGCATCGAGCGCATGCTCGTCGAGCGTAACTTCGCAGTGGAGGTCACGGGCCGAATCAAGGGCCTGTACTCGCTGTGGGACAAGATGAAGAAGCAGCAGTGCGAGTTCGACCAGATCTACGATTACGTGGCCTTCCGCGTGGTCGTCGAAAACGTGGCGGACTGTTACGCGGCGCTGGGCGTGATTCATTCGCAATGGACGCCGATTCCCGGGCGTTTCAAAGACTTCATCGCGCTACCCAAGCCCAACATGTACCAGTCGCTGCACACGACGGTGATCGGCCCCGGCCATCGTCGGCTCGAGGTGCAGATTCGCACCCGCGAGATGCACAAAGTTGCCGAGTACGGCATTGCCGCGCACTGGAAGTACAAGCAAAACACGGGCGGTCTCGACGCCAAGGATGCGGCCAAGTTTGCCTGGCTGCGTCAGCTGATGGAGTTCCAGAAAGACGTCGCGGATCCGGCCGAATTCTTGGAGAGCGTTAAAGTCGACCTCTTCAACGACGAGGTCTACGTGTTCACTCCCAAGGGCGATGTGCGCGTATTTCCCACGGGCTCCACGCCGCTTGATTTCGCCTACTCGATTCACTCGGAAGTGGGCGATCATTGCTCTGGTGCGCGCGTGAATGGTGCGCTCGTGCCCATGCGCCAAGCCTTGGTGAATGGCGACACGGTCGAGATTCTTACCAACAATAGTCAGCAGCCTTCGCGCGATTGGCTCGACTTCGTGGCCTCGGGCCGCGCGCGTTCGCGTATTCGTGCTTACTTGCGCAGCGAAGAACGCAAGCGCGGCATCGAAGTCGGCCGAGAGCTCATCGAACGCGAGATGCACAAGCGCGATCTGAGCTTTGCGCGCGCGCTCAAATCGGGTGCCCTCGAAAAGGCACTTGTGCATCTGCCCGTGCCTACGATCGACGATCTCTACGCTGCAGTCAGCTATGGAAAGCTCGACGCGTCGCAAGTCGTGGATGCGCTCGGTACAGCGGAAGATGGTCAGGCGCGCAAATCGCTCACGCCCACGTTCTTTGAGCGCACGGTTCGTAAGGTCACGCGCAAGGACGGAACGACCGGGATTCGCATCGCAGGCGTGGACGATGTGCTCGTGCGATTTGGCAAGTGCTGCAACCCCTTGCCTGGCGATCCAATCATCGGATTCATCACGCGCGGGCGCGGGGTCACCGTGCATCGTCGCGCCTGTCGCGAGGGCATGGAGCTTGATCCAGATCGTCGCATCGAAGTGAGCTGGGCCAGCGATGCAAAGATCGATCGCCCGGTTCAAGTGCGCGTCGTGACCGCGGATAGGCCTGGCATTCTGTCGACGGTGACGGGTGCTTTCGTCGAAAGCGGGCTCAACATCAGCGAAGCCACGTGTCGATCGTTGCTCGACGGCAGGTCGGTGAATACCTTCCAATTCACCGTCAAGGACGCGGGCGTGTTGCGCGTGCTGATGCGGAACATTGCCAAGATACAAGGCGTCTACGACGTCGAGAGAGTTTGACCTTAGGCGATGCCTTACTTGCGCTTGGGTGGGCGCGTAAGCTCGACTTTCACGCCCTCGTTGTCGCGTTTGAAAGAGTAAGCTCCGTCGAGCTTTTCGGTGGCGCGCCGTGGGTCTAGGTTGATGACGACCCGATCGCGACCGTTGCGCTTGGCGGCGTACAAGGCTTCGTCGGCGGCGGCCACCAGCTCGGCTGCTTTGTCGTAGGGCACTTCTTTGCGCATCACCGCCACGCCGATGCTTACCTTGATGCGGATAATTTGCTCGCCGGCCCGTACCTCCATGTTGGCGACACGCGTGCGTAGACGTTGTGCGAGCACTTGGGCGCCGGCTTCGTCATTGCGCACCAAAATAGCGAACTCTTCCCCGCCAAAGCGCGCGCCCACATCTTCTTTGCGCAGCGTTTCCGTCAATTTGCCCGAAACAGCTTTCAGCACGGTATCGCCCGCCGGATGACCGTAAGTATCGTTCACGACCTTAAAGTGATCGATATCGATCAGCAGCACGGCGAGCGCGGAGCCGTGGCGTCGCGCGAAAGCGAACTCGGATGTCAGCCTGTCATCGAAATAGCCGCGATTATGCAGGCCGGTAAGCCTATCGCGGACGGCCGCTTCGTATAGCTCGCGTGAGGCTTCGACCTCGCGTGCTTCCTGCACCACGAACCGCAAGACTAGGCGGCCCATCGAGATCAGGTCGCCCACGTTCAAGCGCGTGCGATCCTGGATCGGCTTGCCTTGGACTTGGGTGCTGTTGCGGCTGCCGAGGTCGGTCACCCATAGTGCGTCGTGGCTGCGATCGAAGCGCGCGTGCATGCGCGAGAGACTCGCATCGGGAATGCGCAGGTCGGCTTCTGAGCCGCGGCCGAGTACGGCATGATCGCGCTCAATCACCAAGATTTCGCCGGTGCGCGGACCTTCCACCACTTGCAGCGCGAGCGTGCTGGGTTTCGAGCGCAAACTTGCGGGCACGACCACTTCTTGAGTGATGTCGTCTGGTCCAAGCTCGTCTCCGCCGTGGATCACGGTCACGCCAACATCATACTACGACGCGCTTTCTTTCGCGCTGAAGCCGCGACTCTCGATCAAAGCGCGCAAGGGGGAGCCTGGGACGCGCAGGGCTTGGTAGGTTGTCGTGTAAGCGTGTGTGAGTATCGCGCGCCTGGCCGCGAAGTTCATGGGCGAGTGCATGAACAACATGGCGTCGCTGGGATCGGGCTCAAGCAAAAGTACTTGTTTGCCGGGGTTTTCAGCTCGAAAACGCGCGAGGCCCGAGCGTAAACGGGACTCGCTGCGCATGCGCAATGATTGGTTATAGACCCACAAAACGCCTTTATCGCGCACGCGTTTCATCCGCCCGTGGCCGGTCGGGATATCGCGCAAATGTACTTCTGAGCGAATGGGCACCATGGGGTTGATGATGAGGACCGCATCCGCGCCCAGTTCCACGGCGATATCGACGTGGGCTACTTCGCCCAAGCCGCCGTCGACGTAGTCGCGCTCGCCGATGCGGAAGGGAGCGAACAGGATGGGGATAGCCGTGGAAGCGCACACGGCTTTCACGACGGGTACCTCGACCTGAGACGTGGCGCCGAACACCGTGCGCTCGCCGGCATCGAGGTCGTAGGCGACGAGTGCGAGCGGTTTTTGCATTTGATCAAAGCGCGCTGGGATCGAACGCCGCGCCATCAGCTCCGATAAAAAGCGTTCGTAAGCATCCAAGCTGAACAAGCCCGCGGGGAGTGAATCGACAAAGCGCTCGAGCTCGTTCCAGACATCGGTTTCAAGCGGCCGCGCCACGACCGACGCCACGGCGCGGCGTGCTGCCGAGGTGACCGTACTGACGACGCGCTTCCATTCGGCGGAATCGAAGCCGAGCACATGTTGTCTGCGCATGGGGAAGAAGTCGTCGGCGGGATCGAGCAGTGCGCGATACAAGCGTGAGGCGCGCAGGCCTCCGGCCAAGGCCATAGCGACCGTGGCGCCCGCGCTTGCGCCGACGAAGGCGTCGAAATCGCAGGCGTAAAAGCCGTCGAAGAAGTCTTCTAGGGCGGCCAAGCAGCCGACTTCGTACATGGCGCCCGTGATGCCTCCGCCGCACAAACACAAGGCCGTGCGCGGTCCTTGCGGCGCGGGACGATCGGGCGGAGGACGGTAAGATGCGTGCAAAGGATAGCTCATGTTGAGTCTCCGGATTCGACCTTGGCGGCCCATGCCAAGAGCAGGGCACCCACGCCGAGCGAGCTCAGCACGAGCAGCATGGGAAGGTGGAGGGGAACGATGGAGGGCACGTTGAACCCGCGCACCGGAAACAGACGCTCAGGTAGTAAGACCGGCATGGCGTTGACCGCTGCGTGAAGCGCGATGCCGGGCCAGATCGAGCGCGTGCGTAGCGCGAGCCAGCCGAGCACCAGGCCGGCCACGGTGGCGTACACGGCCGCGACCGCATTCAGGTGGGAAACGCCGAACAGACACGCACTGCCCAACACGGCAGGCACAGCGCCGTAACGTTCGCGCATCCCAAACAGTAAGAAGCCGCGAAAAAACAACTCTTCCATCGTGGGGATCAGCGCGACAAGGCAGGTTATGACGAGCAGGCCTCGAGCCATCGACGGGGCTTCGATCATTTGCTGGAGCGCGAGCTGGCGTTCCAGGGAGTCTGGTCCGAGCACGTAGTGATGGAGCAGGTTGGAGAGTTCCGTCAGCGGAAACTGCAGGCAGGCGCCTGAAAACAGGCACAACGCTGCGGTGCGCCGACGAATGGCGAAGAGACTCAGGTGCCTGAGCAGCGGCGCGTCGCTCCCAAACCAGCGCAGCCCCATCCACAATGAAAGGCCCATACCTACGAGCTGAGCGGCCGTGAGGCTGACGAGATCGCTCTGTACGCGTGAGCTTGCGAGCGCCAGCGTGTCGCCGTGCGCTTTGGCGGAGAGCCAGATGGACAGGGACAGCACGAGGTAACCGATGGCGGCGGCCACGAGCCATAGAAATACGGCGCCTAGCGCAGGCACACTGAGCTGGGTTTCACGGGCTTCCTTCACGGTGCGAGTATGCGGGACGCGGGCGCTTGCGCCATCTTGCTGACGCGGCTCAAACGCTCGTAATTGCCCAATTTCAATGGCCTACGCCGGGCGCTTGGCCACGTCGGGACGGCCGCACGTGAGCCGAGCATGGTCGGAAAGCGCGGACACGCGTAAGCTGGGGGTCGCATGAATAGCGTGGTCTTGTCTGGGTTGTTGGCGAAGCGTTCAACGTCGAAGAGTGCGCGCGCGAGAGGGCTCGTGGCGCGTCCCTGTCATCCGCCGCGGCTTTTAGCGCTGCTGATCCTATTTTCGCTCGCGGCGTGCGCGCATGGCGCAGGCGCAGGTCAAGGCACCACGCCGATCAAGCTACCGTCCACGCTCGATGCGCGTTCGTATGCAGAAGGAGAGCGCGCCTTTCGACGTTTGCCGCCTTCGGATCCGCAACGCGGACCTTTGCGCGACAAGCTGATCCACTACTTACTATCCCAGGCCTCGCTGGACCAAGCCGCCGACGAATATGACGGTGCGGTCGAGAAGCTCGCGTCGATCACATCCCTGTATCGACCCGACGAAATCGGCAAAGATATAAGCCCCGATCTCGCTGATCTGGCGCGTTACGTGCGCGCGCGCGGCGAACGTCGTGGCGATGAAGGACGCGTGCTGGCCGCCCTCTGGGTGCAAAAACAACTGAGGCCCAAGGATGGCGCAGCGCGCGAGCAATACGACATCTTGCGGCGTTGGAGCGACGAGTCGCGCAAGGATCTGGGCGGCGTGACCGAGCACCTTACGGGTTTGATCGAGGTGATGGAGGAGCATGCGCGTCTGACGCCCGCGCCGGAAGTGTTGGCCGCGCTCGCAGATTTGTATTTGGAGCGCAGGCAAAAGCTCGTGGCCACGTTGGGACCTGACGGTCAGTCGCCGCCTACTCCGGGCGATCTGTCGTTTCAAGATTATCGCGAAGCCACGGTCGCTTTGAGCCGTGCGCCGCTCGATGTCGCAGCCGTGTATCTCGTGCATGACGATTATCTGCGTGCGCTCGCGCGACTGCGTCAGCTCGACACGGTGACCGGACTTGAGCCGCGCATTCGTGCGGTGGTCGAGATGATCGTCGACAACAAGTCAGAAGCGCCCGATGCGCTGCTCGCGTTGTCGCGCGCCTACCTTGAAGCGGAAGAGTCCGATGTGACGCGCGCACTCTGCAACTACGGTGTGCGTAAGTTCGAAAAAGATGGCCGTTTTCCCCAGTGTTTGGGCCGTTTGGCGGCAGCGCGCGATGACTATGCGGAAGCGGCGCTCGACTACGCGGACGCCGTTCGTCTCGCCCCGGACCAACGCGAGCTCTACGACGAAGCGCTCGAAGTGATAGCGAACCTCATGCGTGGCGAGCTGTTCGACAGCGATCCATCGGAGACGCGTGCGTTGGCCGAACAAGCCCGCACTATTTTGGAAGAACGCGTCAAACGTTGGCCCGCGGCGCCACCGCCTGTGTCACTCGACGAGCTTGAGCTGGCTGTGGGTTTGGCAGAGATGAGCGCAGGCAACTCAGACGAAGCGCGCGCCCATTTCGAAGCGAGCTTGAAGAAGCGCGAGACCACGCGGGCACTCGTGCAGTTGGGACAGCTTGCAGCACGCCAAGGCAAGCGCGACGAAGCCTTACGGTACTTGCGGCGCGCGCTCGACCGCACTGCACAACGCGATGTCGACGAAGCGCGTCAGCGCGCGCAAATCCTCGAGCAGCTCGGCGACGTGGCGCGCTCGGGCAGTGATCAAGAACAGGCGCGTCGCTACTACACCGAGGCCCTGCAGTTATGGGATGCCAGCGTGGGCGCCAAAGACGAGGGCCCCGTGCGCGCGTTCGCACAGATTAGGCGCGGCGTGCTGTTGTCACGACTGGGGCGCACGCCGGAATCCCTCGACGCGTTCGAGCTCGGCATGCAAGCCGCTCCCGGCAATCGCGAGGCCTACGCACAAGTGCTCTCGCATTTGGTCGTGAGCGTGCCCAATCCTGATCTTGCGGCTGCAACCCTGCGTCGCGCCCAACGTCAGCTCACGCTCGACCCCGAGTGGAAAGTGTATTTCGCCTGGTGGGTACGCATCATCGCCGCCCGCAATCACACGGCCCCGCCCGACGATATCGTCAAGTTGCTTGCCCGTATGGCACGCTCCGAAGCCTGGTGGGGTCATCTGGCACAGTTCGGCGCAGGCTCGATCGATTTCGCCAAACTGAGGTCGCTCGCCAAAGGCCGCGGCGAAGAAACTGAAGCGGACTTCTACGAGGGTGGACGCTTGCTCGGCACGGGCGACCTCACGGGGGCACGCGCCATGTTCAAACGCGTGATCGATTCGCGAATGGTCGGTTTTTACGAGTATCAGATGGCACAAGAGCTGCTCTCGCTCGACGATGCAGCGATCTTGCCGCCGCCCCTGCTGGTGCCTGTCTCTGTGCCGGTGGTTAGAGCGCCCACCTCCCAGCGTGCGCTCGCGAAGTAGCGTCAGCCGAGCGCGTCGAACGCCGCGATCACGTCCGTAGGCGCCTGCACGAGCTCGATCAACACGCCTTCGCCGCACAACGGTGACTTCTCGTCGCCCTTGGGGTGGATGAAGCACACCTCGTGGCCTGCGGCGCCCTTGCGAATGCCGCCGGGCGTGAAGCGCATGCCGCTCGCCTCAAGCCACGTCACGGCGGCATGAATGTCATCGACCCATAAACCGATGTGATTGAGCGCGGGATCGTGCACCTTTGGTTTCTTGTCCGCATCGATCGGCTGCATGAGATCGACTTCCACGCGAAACGGGCCCTTGCCCAAGACCGTAATGTCTTCGTCGACATTTTCTCGTTCGGACTTGTACGTCCCTTCAACCGTAAGACCGAGCGTGTCCACCCACAACTTGCGTAGCCGCCCCTTGTCGAGACCGCCGACCGCGATTTGCTGCAAACCCAAGACTCGAAACGGGCGCTTTTCCATCTTTAGATCCCCGTGGCTGCGCGAACGCGCTGCATGGTGTTCTGGGCAATGACGCGGGCGCGCGCTGCGCCATGGTCAAGAATCTTGTCTAATGCAGGTTCATCGCTGCGCAGCGTCTGATAACGCTCGCGCATCGGCCCAAGCTCGTCTTCCAGCGCGGTGAGCAGGTCCTGCTTGGCGTGGCCCCAGCCATAGCCCCCCGCGCGCAGCTTGGCGGCGAGTACGTTCGCTTTTTCATCGCCTGCGATCTGGCGATACAACGTGATCACGACGTTGCTTTCGGGGTCCTTGGGTTCTTCCAGCGATTCCGATCCGGTCACGATGCTCATGACGGTCTTCTTCAGCTCTTTGGCGCTGCCGAACATCGGAATCACGTTGCCACGACTCTTACTCATCTTCTGTCCGTCGAGGCCCGGCACGAGCACTTCGTCGCGAATCACAGCCTCAGGTACGACGACCGAGGCTTCGCCGAACAAATGATTAAAGCGGATAGCCACGTCGCGCGCGATTTCGATGTGCTGCGCTTGATCCTTGCCGACCGGCACGACGTTCGTGTCGTACAGGATGATGTCGGCCGCCATCAACACCGGGTAGTTGAAGATGCCGGCGTTGGGAGACTGACCTTTTGCCAGCGCATCTTTGTAGGCGTGACCACGCTCGAGCTGGCCCGTTGCGAGAATGCACGCGAACACCCACGTCAGCTCGAACACCTCGAGCACGGCCGATTGCCGATAGAGCACAGTGCGATCGGGATCGAGGCCTGCTGCAAGCCACGCTGCGGCGACGTCGTACACCACCGTGCGCATAACGCTGCGATCGTGAACGCTAGTGAGCGCGTGATAATCCGCGATGAAATAGAGAGAACTCTCGTAACTCTCTGCGAGCTCTAACGCCGGGCGCATGGCGCCGAGGTAGTTGCCTACATGGATGGTGCCAGTGGGCTTGATGCCAGTTAAGGATCTCTTCACGGCTCGGCTCCTCACGTCCTAAGGACGCGCGCGGAATAGCACGTTCGTGCCGTAGCTTCCGCCTCTCACGCGGTGAGGGTGGGTGCGAGCAAGCTTCGGCAAAATGCGAGCAGACTGCTGTATGCTCATGGAACCCCCGTGCGAAATTTTGTCGAATGGCTCAACTCTATGGAAGGCCCACAGCGCACCCGACATGGCGCGCACGACCCGGAGCGCGTGCCCGACGTGCTCGCGGAGGGCAATCTCCATATCGTCTATCAACCGATCGTCGATTTTCGTGCGCGTAAGGTGTTTGCCTACGAAGCCTTGGTGCGCAGCAGCTCGCCGCATTTTCAGGGCCCGCCGGCGCTTTTCACCGAAGCTATCCGTTCGCGCTATTGCGGCGCGCTCGGTCGAGCCGTGCGCGAGCTGACGGTTGAAAAAGCGCCGCCGTTTCCGTTGTTCGTCAACATTCATCCAAACGAATTCGATGAAGGCTGGCTCGTGCAACCTGACGATCCGATCTTCCATCACGAAGCGGGCGTATTCCTCGAGATCACGGAGTCGGTGCCGCTCAGTCACTTCTCGCTGTGTCACAGCGTGCTCGCCGAGCTGCGTGGTCGGGGCGTGATGTTGGCGGTCGATGACTTGGGCGCAGGCTACTCGAACCTGAAGTACATCGCGGACCTCTCACCTCAAGTGGTCAAGCTCGACCGCGGGCTGATCGTGAACATGGAGATCGGCAGCCGTCAGCACCGTTTGGTCAAGGCGCTTGTCCGTTTGTGCGAGGACCTAGGGAGTAAGGTCGTGGCCGAAGGCATCGAGACCGAACAGGAAGCCCGTGCGGTCATGGATACGGGCGCCCACTACGGGCAAGGCTTTTTGTTTGCACGCCCGAGCTTTCCACCGCCGCCCGTCGACATGCGCAAGTACTAGCCGAACCGTCATTCCGTGATCAACACCAAGCTGCCACGAATGCCGGTCTTTTGCGTCGACATGCCATGCCAGCCCGCAGGCACGAACGGCTCCGTATGTTGAAAAACGTAGCGCGCATCCGCTGGCGCGAGGTTGACGCAACCGTGCGAACGCTGAATGCCGAAATGCGCGTGCCAGAAGGCGCCGTGCAAGGCGCGTGAGCCGTCGAAGTATTGCGTCCACGGCACGTCATCGATGCTGTAGCGATCGTCTTCGGCGTCGGCTCCGATGTCACTCATCGTGTCCGATACGTACTTGCGCTGAATACGAAAGCTTCCCGGCGTGGTCGCGTGATCGGGTAAACCCGAAGAGACCAGCGTCGCGTATCGCGGTTCATCGCCAACGTAAAGCACCAGTGTTTGCGTGCTCAGATCCACGTGCACCCACGGCTCGTCGGCTTTCACTTCTTTCGGTCGCGCGATGCGCTCGGCCACCGCCAAAAACCAGCTGCGCAAATACGTTCCGTCGCTGAGCTCATGCACCAGTTGATCGCCCAGACGCGTAAAGCCTTTCCAAGTCGTAACGCGACCCAAACGCGGCAAGGCCGCGGCATCCACCGCGTCCACAAACCTTACGCTCCCATCGTCCTTGATGCGTGCGTGCTGCGGCACGGCTTCGCGTACGGCCCACGCGATCGGTAAGGTCTGCTTGGCGTCGAGCTCGATGCCTTGAAAGGCCGGACCATTGCGCGGCTCGAGCTGTTGTTCCTTGATGAAGCTGCCGCGCGCCGTGTGCACGAAGCGCCGGCTCGAACGCACGATGCTGCCCGTGGCCGCCACGAAGAAACCGCGCGTGAGAAAGCGGCGAATTACCGCATGTTTCTTGGGCTGATCGGGCAACGCGCCTTCCAGGAAGCGCTTGAGCTTTTGGGCATTGCCGTCGACTTCGAGCTTGGTCCAAGCCGTCGTGTAATCGAGTGCAGCGCGTTGCTGATCGCGCGAGGGTAGCTGATGATACTCAGGTACCTTGTTGTCCTTCACGAGAAAGTATTGGTAAGGCATGACGGCGTCGCGCTTGGCCTGCACGCGATCTTCGTCGCCTATCACCTTCGGTTTGTCTGATACTTCGAGGCCTTCGCCCGCGCACGCATAGCCTTGTGGATGCAGCGGAAACCAACCGCTGCGACAGGTGGCGGTCTTCACCTGCGCGGGCTTCAGCCGCACGACCTCACCGCGCCTGAGCCAACCTACCACCAGGCTTTCAGGGGCAGGCTCTTTGTGCACGGTGAACTGGGCGCCCGTGACCAAGCCATGCAGCGGAAAATCAACGTAAGGGTCGGGCGCGTCGGGAGCTCCTTTACCTCGCGCAAGCTCCGCATCTTGGTTCGTTTCTTCGGCGTGCGGCCGACAGCCCCAAGCGCAGCCGACGGCCATCAAAACGAGGCATAACAACGCCAACCTTACGACCTTGGGGGAACCAACCACGCCATAGAGATAGCCGACGAGCATGGGCTTTCAACCATGGCGCGCTTGCTGCGCCCCAGGCTTGTGCGTATGGGGTCCGCGATGACGCAGCTGTCCGCGAAGATGCCGCAACTGACCTTGAGCGATGGCGCGCGTGGCCTCGTGATTCACGCCGACAATTTGCAAGTGCTCGAGGCGCTGGACGATGCAAGCGTCGATCTCATCTACATCGATCCGCCGTTCAACACCGGCAAACCGCAGTCGCGCACCGTGCTGCGCACCGAACGTCATGCAGATGGGGATCGCACGGGCTTCAAAGGCGCGCGTTATCGCACTACGCAACTCAAAGAGACGCGTTTTGCCGACACATTCGACGATTTTCTCGGCTTCCTAGAGCCGCGCATTCGTCATGCCCATCGCGTGCTCAAGCCGACCGGCAGCTTCTACTTCCACATCGACTATCGCGAAGTGCACTACTGCAAAGTCATGATCGACGGCATCTTCGGTCGCGATTGCTTCTTGAACGAGATCATTTGGGCCTACGACTACGGTGCGCGTGCCAAGCGACGTTGGCCCGCCAAACACGACAACATCCTCGTCTACGTGCGTTCAAAAGACGGCTATCACTTCGACACGGCCGAAGTGGACCGAATACCGTATATGGCGCCAGGTCTGGTAGGCCCCGAAAAGGCCGCGCGCGGCAAGCTACCGACGGACACTTGGTGGCACACGATAGTAAGCCCCACCGGTAAAGAGAAACTCGGCTATCCCACGCAAAAACCGCTGGGAATTCTGGATCGCATCGTGCGCGCATCATGTCCGCGTGGCGGCGTGGTGCTCGATTTTTTTGCGGGTAGCGGCACTTCCGGCGCTGCCGCGTTGCGGGCAGATCGACGCTTTTTGTTGGTGGACGCCCACATGCCCGCCATGGATGTCATGAGACGCCGTTTTGCGGGGGAGCCCACCGTTCGGTTCGAATCCATGGGCTGAGGCTTCTATCGCCACACGATCTGCCTTAGCCTCTGCAGCGGGGGGAACTATGCAGGCAACTTGCCCGCGTTGCGGCAACTCGCACATCGCGTCGATGGCAGACGGACCGGCGGTGCCTTGTCCGTCGTGCGGTTACACGGCATTGGTCGTGTCGGCCCGGCCGCCCGCGCGCGATGACGAAGGGGCAGCGCGTTGGGCCGCCGCACTTCTCGGCTGCATGGTCGTGAGCGGTCTCGTGATCGTGTGCGCGATGACTTTGGCCCGACTGGCCGAGGCCGACGACGATTCCCAAACCACGAGCGCGGGCGCGCTCCCAAGCGACGTAAACTGCGAAACCACGCTGCCCGCGTGCGTCGATCCGTCGCTGTGGGCGGCACACGACGAGCGCTAAGCGATAGGCTTTCATGATCGCCCGAAGCGCCTGGTTCGTGGCGCATTCGCCGAGCTATCCGCGTCTAGGCGCGCGGTTTTTCGTGCAGCCATTCACTGAGCACACGCGCTTCGGTTTCGAGCAGCCTTCGTGCTTCGCGCGCGATGATCTGTTCGACCATGCCGGCGAGCGGTCGCAAAAGAAACGGTAAGTTGTGAAGCTTCAGCTCGGCGCGTGCGCGACGTCTGGTGCGCGTGGGCGACATCGCTTCGAGCACGATCTCCCCGTGGTTGAAGAAGCGCCGGGCGACTTTGTCGGTGCAAGGAACGTTGTCGAAGGTCAGTTTCCGTTCGTGTTTGTCCCACGTGCTCTCTTCGACGAACTCGAACCAGTGGGGCGGGATCTTTTTCGGACCCACCCGATCGAATACCGCGCGCGGGGTGTAACGGACCTTACGGTGTATGAGCTCGGCGCCTTCATCACGTGACTGCTGAGAGACTGCGGTCAGCACGTCGTGTCGCGATAGTAAGAAGGCGGGATAGTCCGGATCGAACATGGCCGCTTCGACGGCCTCGATGGGCGCTTCGAACACGTGCTCGACCTCGAAGAACATGAGCCTTGGGTCTACCACGGCTGGGCGCGAGCCCCAAAAAGCGCGCGCTGGCACCGGCTGTTTGCGGAGTGCAGCCGAGCTAGCCCACGTCGGGCGCGTCCTCGAGGTCCGAGAGCAGACTCGTGCCGAGGAATGCGCCCAGCGCTTGGCCGTCCGCCAGCTCTACGAAGCGCACGCGCACTCCAAGGCCAGGACGGTCGCGCCCATCGCCGCGCGTTGGCGCCACGCGATGCACGATCTGTCCGTCCGCGACCACTTGACCGCGCTGGCCGGGCAGTCGCAGCGTGACCCGCACATCGGCGCCCGGATCCATCGGCAAAGCCGTGCGCAAGAACAGGCCGCCGCACCCGAGATCGACGGTGGTACCAAATACCGTCGCGCCGTCATGCTCGAGCCAGCAACCGCAGCGGACGGCCAAGCGCTGGTAAGCTCGCGGGCGCCGACGGGATTTACCCAGAGCGTCCTGAGTTTCAGGCGCGTGACAGAACGCAGGCGCAGCCATGGCGGGCATCCTCAACTTACATTCATTGTGTGTCAACAACTGGTCTGTCGGATTCTCTCCTACACGGCGGATACTGCTGGTACCATTGCTCGATTGGATGATTTTTGTGGGGAGAATTACATGTTTGCCTGGCGTTTCAGCGGCTGCGTGCTGCTTCTTGTTTGCTTAGGGGCATGTGATTCCTCCGCCCGGGAGCGCTCGGAGGCGCGGCGCTTTCTCGCGAGTTATGGCGCTCTCGACCACCGCGACGCGATGGATGAGCGCGAGCGCGAAGTGACGGACTTGGCCGCGTTGCCGTTGCACTCGCCGATCGTCATGAAAGCGCGGGATGCGTGCGTTTCGGCGCACCGCGCGTTGTTGGAGGCGGAGCGCGCCCAGGAACGTGCTGCGGGCGCCCTTGAGAAAGCGTTGGCCTCGAGGCCCGACGGCGAAGCGCTCAGCAAGCAGCAAGCCGCGCAAGTTCAACAGAGCATTACGGCTGCCGAGACGGCACTTTCGGGCGCGCGCACACGTTTTGCGCCATGCGAAACCGACGCTCGTGACCTCGCCCTCCGCTATGCCGAGCGCTGAACGCGCGTGTGCGACCGCTCAACGCACTTCACCGCATTGCCAGGCAACAGAGGAGTGGCCTCCTACGCGCCGTGCCGCACAATGAAGCCATGCGTGCGTTGTCCAGGTTCGCGCTCCCGTTTGCCATCGTTTCGTGTGTGATTGGGCTTGGCTGCGGCAACCCCACGCAAGGCTCGGCGCCTTCAGCCGCAAGGGTGCCTAAGGCCGCGCACGGTGAAGTCGTGCAACCGCCGTTTGCAGTGCGCGGGGAGCTTGAGGGGCTTTTGCTCGTCTGGTTCGACGAAAAAGGCCAAGCGCATAGCGCGAGCAAGCGTGCGGACGTGCCCGAACCAGCGCGCGCGCGCGTGCGCGTCGATTCGCTCGAGGTCGCGCCCGAGCAACGCCTAGATCCTGGTGCCATCTACGTCGCCGACCTCACCAGCGCGCAAAAAGACGGCAATTATCGGGTGGAAAAGTGGTCGCGCGACGCCTTCGAAGCGGAGCTCACGCCCCCCGCGCCCGAAATTTTGTCGGCCGCCGATCCCGTGATCCTGTACGGCGCAAGTTGGTGCGGTGCCTGCAAACAAGCCGCGAAATTCATGCGCGACCGCGGCGATGCCTTCGTGGAAAAGGACATCGAGAAAGAGCCTGACGCGCGCCAGGAGATGCTGAAAAAAGCTCAAGCTCAAGGCGTCAGCACGCAAGGCATTCCAGTACTCGACGTGCACGGCACATTGCTGCCCGGCTTCGACCCCGAGCGGCTGGGCTCGCTGCTCGATCGCGCGCGCGTCAAGCCCGCTGATCAAGGAACTTGACCAGCTTCGAGTGCGCTTAGTCGTGCACCTTGGGCGTCCAGGGGCCGGGTTTTTGCTTCTTTTTACGATAGATCACGCGTAAGGGCGTGCCGACAAAGTTGAAGCGCTTTCGGAGCTGATTGGACACGTAGCGCTTGTAGCTGAAGTGCACGTCGTCGGGATGATTGGTGACCGCGACGAACGTGGGCGGCTCGATCTGAGCTTGCGTAACATAGTAGAGTCGCACCGAGCGACCGCCCTGCGGCGGCGGTGGATGATGCAAGAGCACGTCCTCGAAGAAGCGATTGAGCTCGCCCGTGGCAATGCGCTTCTTGAAGCTCTCGAGGGACTTGTCGACGGTAGTCATCAGCGTGTTGATACCGCGGCCGGTCTTGGCGCTGAGTGTGACGACTTCGGTCCAGTGGGCGAAGTTCAACACTTCCTTGGTGCGCTCTACGACCTTGACCTGCTCTTCGTGACTGAGGAGATCCATCTTGTTGAGTGCGACGATCATCGCCCGTCCGCGATCGGCCGCGAGGCCCGCGATTTTGGCGTCTTGCTCAGCGATTCCCTCGGGCGCATCGACCATCAGGATGACGATTTCGCAGCGCTCCATGGCGCGGATCGCATGCAAGATGGCCATCTCTTCGATGCCTTCTTTTTTGGCGCGCTTGCGGCGAATACCCGCGGTATCAATCAACACGTAGCGCTTGCCTTCGCGATCGAGCAGCGCGTCGATGCTGTCAACGGTGGTGCCAGGCCGGCTGTCCACAAGCTGACGTTCTTCGCCGATGAGCTTATTGACCAGCGATGATTTGCCAGCGTTCGGGCGCCCGATGATCGCGACGCGCGCGGCGTCTTCATAGCCATCCTCAGCGATCGGCTTGGGCGGAGGCAGCTGCTGCACGAGCGCATTTTCGATCTCGCCGATGCCATGGCCGTGCAATGCGCTGACCGGATAGAAGTGATCGATGCCGAGCTCGTACAGATGCGTGGCAGCTTCGCTCTGCTTGGGCGAGTCGCACTTGTTCGCAAGGAACAGCACGGGCTTTTTCGAGCGACGCAACAGTTGAACGGCCTCGCGATCGGCGTGCAAAGGTTCGCTCACGCCATCGAGCACGCACAACACGAGGTCTGCCTCCGCGAGAGCGAGTCGGACTTGGCGCGCGATGCCTTCCTGCATCGGGTCGTCACTCTCGGGATCGAAGCCACCCGTGTCGATCAACACGTAGCTCACGCCCAACGCTTCGGCGTCTGCGTAATGCCGGTCGCGCGTGACGCCCGGCCTGTCTTCGACGATCGCGATATTGGCGCGCGCGAGGCGATTGAAGAGCGTGGATTTGCCCACGTTCGGACGACCGACGACGGCCACGAGCGCACGCGCAGTCGGCGCGCCGGCCGGGCGTTCCTTACGCTTGCGCCGCTTGCCGATGCCAGCGTCCGCGTTGGCCTTTTCGATCTCGAGCGCGGCCAGCTTTTCGACCTGTGCGGCCTCATGGGCTACGCGTCTTTTGCTTTTGCCGCTCACGATCCGATTCCCATCGCTAGCTCGCGCACCTTACTTGGGTTTTCGGTCCAGCCTTCGATGACCTTGACGAACAACCCGAGAAAGATGTGGCGCCCTAACATGCGCTCGATCTCGATGCGCGCTTCACTGCCAATTTTCTTGAGCATGGTGCCGCCAGAGCCGACCACGATCTTCTTGTGGTTCTGCTTTTCGACGATGATCGAGCACTCGATGCGCGTGAGATTCGGAACCTCATCGAAGCTATCGATCAACACGGCCACAGCGTAAGGTACCTCTTCGTGCGTGTTGCGAATCACCGCTTCACGCACGAGCTCGGACACGAAAAATCGCTCGGGTCGATCGGTGATGTAGTCCGGATCGTCGTACATCACGCCGGGGGGCATCAGCTTGCGCAGCTCGGTGAACAGCGGCTCGAGGCCCTTACTCTTTAGCGCTGAAATCGGCACGATGGCCGCGGGATTCAGCGTCTCTTGGTAAAACGTAAGCCAGGGCAAGATGGCGGGCTTGGCCTTGAGCTTGTCGACCTTGTTCAGGCCGATGATCACTTTCGAGAAATCCTTGCCCAGCATCTCGCGCACTTCGCGATCGCTGCTCGACAGCTCCGGCGCGCGGCCGGTCTTGTCGTTGGGGCTTTCGATCAGCCACAAAATGGCATCGGCGTCGACCATGGCGCCTTGGGCTTCTTCGACCAAAGCGCGCCCGAGTGCGTTCTTGGGGCGGTGTAAACCGGGCGTATCGACGAACGCGAATTGCGTCGGCGGTTCCGCGATGACGTGCACGCCCAATATGCGTTGGCGCGTGGTTTGGGGTTTGCTCGTCGCGATCGCGAGCTTCTGCCCGAGCAGTGCGTTCAGTAGGGTGGACTTGCCCACGTTGGGCCGCCCTACGATGGCGCAGCGACCCGCGCGCGGCGTCTTTTCGTCGTCGTCGGCCATGATGGAGGGGGCGCAGTGTAGTGCGCGACCTTCGCCGGGCCAGCTCGATGTCTGATACAACACGTAAAGTGCGGGGGATTTTCTACGCTGCTTGGCTCGTGATAGCGCTATTCGCGCTCGCTTTGCGCGCCGTTCCCGCACGCGCCGAGGGTCGATCTTTGGCTTATATCGCGGGCGGTTGGTTCAGCATGGGCAGCGAAGGGCCCGATCTCGACTACGCGCGCCGTCTGTGCGTGAGCGAGCGCATGCCTTCGGCGCTTCGCTTACGCGGTTGTGCGAGCGAAGAGCTGTTCGGCAATGAAACCCCCGCTCGGCGCGTGTTCGTTTCGGCGTACGCCCTCGATCGCTACGAGGCGAGCCGCGCGGACTACACCGAGTGCATGTTGAACGGACCGTGCGAGCCGCCGTTGCTCGCGATCGAGCACCCCGGACTGTCGGCGCCGGAGCATCCCATCAGCGGCATCAGCTGGGGCCAGGCCAAAAGGTACTGTGAGTTTCGCGGCGGCCGCTTGCCGACTGAGGCGGAATGGGAGCGTGCGGCACGCGGCGACAGTGCGCGCCGCTTTCCGTGGGGCCGCGCTTATAACGAAACACTAGCCAATCATGGGGCCCCGGCGCTGGGGCTCGAGCCTTTGGATGGTCAGCCTTCACGCGAAGATGGCGTGCTGCATGTGGCGGATGTGCGCGCATTCGAGCATGCGAAGAGCGTGCATGGCCTCGTGCAAATGGCCGGCAATGTCTGGGAGTGGACCGCCGATGGTTACGCGCCGCTTTCGCTCCAAGCCACCCGCATCGATCCTGTGGAGCCCCGTGGCACAGGGGCACGGGTGGTACGCGGCGGCTCCTTTCGCTCGCCCGCGTTCAGTCTACGTGTCACCCATCGCGAGCCTCGACCCGAGGCCCAGGCCTTCGTGGACGTCGGTGTGCGCTGCGCATATGACGAGTAAGACGCAAACTCCCGCTTTCGATGACGAAAGCGTTATGATGACACCCTGCGCCCAGGCTGCGAAGTCAGTCTGTTTCTGGAGGTCTCGATGACCGTGTTGTGGAAAGCCGCTTGGAAGACGTTGGCTCCGGTTCTCATGCTCGCTTGCCTATTGAGTGTTTCAGCCGTGTCTGCTCAATCGGCCAGTAACACCGTCAAGGCACGCGAATCTTACGGTCGTGGCCAACAACTGTTTCGTCAGGGCGATTTCGCCGGCGCCAAGATTGCGTTCCACGCTGCCTATGACGCCGTGCCCAATCCCATCGTGCTGCTGAGTATCGCGGAGTGTGAAGTCCGCACCGAGCAGTTCGCGGAAGCGCTCGAGACCTTCAACCGCTATCTGCGAGAGCGGCCAAACGCACCTGACAAAGCTCAGGTCGAAGCACAGGTCGCGAAGCTACGTGAGAAGCCCGGCTTCGTGAATGTGGCGAGCGTACCCTCAGGTGCGGAGGTTTACGTCGATGGCGTTCACACCGGCAAACTCACGCCAACGGAGCTTGGTCTCGGCGCAGGTCAGCACGTGATCGCCCTCGAGATGCCGCATTATCTGCGCGCAGAGCGCACCTTGACAGTTTCGATCGGCAGTCGTCAGGCGCTTGAAATCTTGCTCGACGCAGCCCCAGCGGAGGCCGAGCCGATTGCGATTCCGACGTCACAACCTCCGCCTGCCGATGAGAGCCCCTCGCGCACGAGCACAGCCATGTGGGTGGCCGCAGGCGTAGCTGGCGCAGGCCTTGTGACCGGCGCGATCCTGGGTGGCGTAGCCCTCAAGAAGAAGGGCGACTTCGACGATAATCCGACGGAAGCCAAAGCAGATAAGGGCGAGCGCCTGGCGCTGTTCGCAGACGTGGGTTTCGGCATCGCGGCTGCGGGCGCCGTGACTGCCATCGTGTTGTACCTGACCGCGAAAGATGAGCCGGCCGAGCAGGCCTTCCGTGTGGCGCCCAGCGTGGCGCGCAACGGAGCAGGTCTCGTCGGCAATCTACGCTTCTAAGACTTTCGGAGGATTTTATGCAGCGCTCGCTCCGGGCATCGTCGCCCACCATGTGTCTTACGGTCCGTGTCGCTTCGTGTTTGGCCCTTACGGTCCTTACTGTGTCTGGTTGTTCGCAGATCGTCGATTTCGATCGCAGCAAGATCCCAGCTGGCAAAGACGCTGGCGAGCGGCCGGATGGCAACGGTGACAGCGGTGTCAAGGACGGTGGCCGCAAAGACTCCGGCATGACGATGACCGAAGCCGGCACGGACAGCGGCCCCGCAGCGGCGTGCGACGTCGCCACGCACGAGGGCTGCATGCCCAACGAACTCTGCTGTGCTGACACTGCGGGCGTCTTGCGCTGCGTCGCCACGAGTGTGGCCCAATGCGAAGGCTGCGGCATGGCCTGCAACAGCGCAGTGGCCAACGACTGTACCGAGCGCACGTGCGGCTGCGGTTGGATGTCGAAGGTGGAGTGTTCGGCCGCCACGCCCAAGTGCGACGCTGCGCAAGGCAAGTGCGTGGAGTGCACCGTCAGCGCGGACTGCAGCGCGAACGCGAGCAACAAGTTCTGCTTTGCACCGGGCGCGACCGCCAACGCGAAAGACAACACCTGCGTAGCGTGTGATCGCGCGACCCATGATGGGTGCAGTGGGAAGATGCCAATTTGCGATGCGACGGCGACCTGTGTCGCGTGCAATCCCAGTCCGAACAACTGCGGCGGCACGCTGGTATGTTTGTCGAATGGGCCGTCGGCCGGCGCTTGTCAATGCTCAGGCTCCGGCGATTGCACCACGCCAACCACGCCCATCTGCGACGGCGGGAGCAAGCTTTGCGTTGGATGCACGACGGACCCGCAGTGCAGCGCAAAGATGGGGGGGACCGTATGCGTTACCGGTGGCGGTAGCGGTTCGCTCGTGGGGGAGTGCGCCGCGTGCGATCCGCAGGATGACGGCGGCTGCAGCGGCACCAACAATCAGTGCAAGCCGGGCGCAACGCCCGTGTGCGTGGATTGTTTGGCGGATAGCGACTGCACGGGCGCGACACCGCTGTGCAACCTTACTAATAATACCTGCGTGGCTTGTGACGCGATTGCCGACGCCGATGCACGTTGCGCCGCCAAATCGGGCACCACCGACACTTGCGCAACCAGCGGAACGAAGATCCACGAATGCGCAGCGTGCGATCCGACGGATGACGGTGGTTGCTCTGATAACCTTCCGGCATGCACCGTTGCTTCCGTATGCGTGCAGTGCACCGGCACCAAGCTTGCCAAGTGCAACGACGGCAGTCTCTGCACGACCGACGCTTGCAACGGCTCCAACGTGTGTACCAACACAGCTGTGAGCACGAGTGACGGGATCTCGTGCACGACCGACTCGTGTGTGGCCGATACCGGTGTTGCTCACGCACCGAACAACAACGCATGCGAAGTCGACACGTTCTCGTGCACGGTCCCGGCATGCAGCCTGACTACTGGTTGCAGCGAGACGGCCAATGATGGGCTATGCGCGGACACTGTCGGTTGCACCGTTGACGATTGCGTAGGCGCTGGCGGGAATGCCAACGGCTGCAAGAACACGCCAACCAATGCGATGTGCCCGAATACGGATGGCAGATCGTGCTCAGTGCCAACCTGCAGTGCCACGACGGGGTGCAGCGAGGTGCTGACCAACTCGCTCTGCAATGACAGCGTCGCGTGCACAACAGACGCGTGTGCGGGCGCATCGGGCGATACCCAGGGGTGCACGTTCACCCCCGTCAATAGCGCCTGCCCGAGCGTGGATGCTTTCTCTTGCACCGTACCGACTTGCAATCCCGTCAGCGGCTGCAGCGAGGTGCCGGACAACAGCGTCTGTGCAAGTCTCGATGCGTTCTCTTGTACCGTGCCGACCTGCAACACCGTCAGTGGCTGCAGCGAGGTGCCTGATAACACTAGCTGCGACGATGGACTGCCGGCAACGACCGACACCTGCAATCCCGCGATGGGTCTTCCCGTAACAGGCTGCTTGTCCACACCTTAGTCGCTACTTAGGCGAACTGAATCTTCCTCCTAACATCAAGTTGGCATGCGCAGCTGACCTGAGCGGCGTCACCGTTCGGCGACTTTGTGCCCAAGTACACGAACGACGACTTTGCGTAAATGTCGCCGTTCGGCTACTTTACATTTGTCGTGATCGTTCGAACGCCGCAAGACATTGGCCTGCTTATTCGAGACCAACGGCGCAAGCTGGGCCTTGAGCAGCGTGAGCTTGCCCTGCGCGTGGGCGTGAGTCGCCAATGGGTGGTCGAGGTCGAAAAGGGCAAGCCTCGGGCAGAGGTGGGTCTGATCTTGCGCACTCTGTCGGCGCTTGAGCTGACGGTGGACATTCAGGTGATTGGACAAGGCACCGGCGCGGTTGCCCCGAAGCGAGTCGCAGTCGACCTCAACGATGTTATCGCCCGCGCACGCGGCAAGAAACCATGATGGGGGACGAGCTTCTCGTTCTCCTAGCGGCGACACTGGTCGGCCGGATCAGTCGCGATCGTCGACAGCGCTTTCAGTTTGTGTACGAGTCCGCATGGCGAGAGGCACCTGACTCCTTTCCGCTCTCCTTGTCGCTGCCCCTCGCGGCCTCTACCCATGCTCATGATGCGATTGAAGCGTTCATGTGGGGGCTTTTACCCGACAATGAGCAGGTGCTCGACCGCTGGGCTAAACGTTTTCAAGTTTCCGCGCGCAACGCCTTCGCTCTGATCTCGCACGTGGGCGAAGATTGTGCGGGCGCGGTTCAGTTCGTGAGGCCCGAACGTCTGAGTAAGTTGGTCGGTACTGGTCCAGTCGAAGTCGATTGGCTGACCGAGCACGACATCGCGACGCGCCTGCGCTCGCTGCGAGAGGATCATGCGTCCTGGCGAATGGCGCGTGATACGGGCCAATTCAGTCTGGCCGGCGCACAACCGAAAACAGCCCTCTTCTTCAAGGCTGGGCGCTGGGGAGTTCCCTCTGGTCGCACGCCCACTACGCACATCCTGAAGCCGCCCACCGGAGAGCTCGACGGCCACGCGGAAAATGAGCACCTGTGCCTCGCTCTTGCTCGTGAGCTCGGGATACCCACTGCCGACTCACGCGTACAGCAATTCGAGGACGAAAAGGCGATCGTCGTTGAGCGGTATGATCGCATTCAAGTCCCCCGTCAGGGCGTCATGAGAGTTCACCAAGAGGACATGTGTCAGGCCATGGGAGTGCTCCCAACCCTCAAGTATCAGAGCGAAGGGGGACCTACGCCGGAGAGCATTGTTGAGCTACTGCGCGTTCATTCGAGCCGCTCTGACGAAGACATCTCTACGTTCGTCGATGCCCTAATTTTTAGCTGGTTGGTCGCGGGTACCGACGGGCATGCGAAGAACTACTCGCTGCTGCTAGAAGCGCGAGGCCAGGTGCGGCTGGCCCCCCTGTACGACCTTGGAAGTGCCTTACCCTATCTACAGTTCGACCAGCGTCGGCTCAAGCTCGCCATGAAAATCGGTGGCAGCTATCGCGTCCGCGATATCGCTAGCCGACACTTCCACCGTTTCGCCACGAACTGCAGACTGGAACCGAAGGCCATCCTCACACGCGCGAAGGAGCTGGCGGGAATGGTGCTTGAGCGAGCGCCTTCCGTTTGTCAACGAGAGGAGGCTGGCGGCCTACGCCATCCAATCGTGGGACGAACGAGCGAGCGCGTTGTAGCCCACGCCACACGATGTCAACTTGCGCTTGCGAGCCCGCCCTAGGCTCCGGCTGGCCGTCAACGCGACCGCCTCGTTCAGCCGCCCCACACGGACTCGCCGACAAAGACGTTGAATCCATGCGGCGACCCACCTCGACATCGCAGACCCCTGCCTGGTCTGCCCGCGGTCCCCCGTGTATGGTCTACCGGTTGCCATGCGCCATCGCCCAATCCTCGCACTCCTTGTCGTCTTCTCGCTCTCCGGCTGCGAGCTCGTCGCGAGTTTCGATCGCAACAAAATCCCGCCGCCCACCTATATGCGACCCGACGCGTCGTTCATTCCGAAGCCGGCGGACGACATCGATGCGGGCCCGCTTGATGCGTCGGTTGGGGACGCGTCCGTGTCTGAGGGTGGGGTGTTGGACGGCGCGTTGCTCGATGGTGCGATCGGTGACGGCGGTGCGCGGGATGCCGCTGCTGATGCCGCCATCGTCGATGCTGGCCCCTAAACTGAAACACGTTCACGCGTGAAAATCGCGGTTTTCGCTTTCGTAAATCGGGGGTAGGCTCTTCGGGCACAGCACCGCGGAGGACCCGATGACCATGCAGACCGTGCCCCAAACCTCGAAAACTGAGGCGGCCAAAGACCCTTGGGCAGAGCTGCCCGTCATTCGCACGCCCGAGGACTACATCGCGAGTCTGCGCGGCCGAAAGCTCAAGGTGCACTTGTTCGGGGAGCTCGTGCCGGAGCCGGTGGACCATCCGATGATCCGGCCTTCGATCAATGCGCTGGCCGCCACGTACAAGTTGGCGGTCGATGCGCCTGAGCTTGCGACGGCGCAGTCTGCGATCTCAGGCAAGCGCGTGAATCGCTTTTTGCACATCGTCGAGAGTCCAGATGACCTCGTGATGAAGAACAAGATGCAGCGCAAGCTCGGCCAGGTCACGGGCACCTGCTTTCAACGCTGCGCGGGGCTCGACACCCTGAGTGTGTTGCACTCGGTCACCTACGACATCGATCAAAAGTACAAGACACCTTACCATTCGCGCTATCTCGCGTTCTTGAAGCAGGCGCAGGAAAAGAACGTGATCGTAGCGGCGGCCATGACCGACCCCAAAGGGGATCGCAGTTTGTCGCCCGTCGATCAGGCCGACCCGGACATGTACTTGCACATCGTCAAGCGAACTGACCAAGGCGTGTACGTGCGCGGCGCCAAGAGTCACATCACGGGCGGCATCAACTCGCATTGGATTTGCGTGATGCCCACCATGCGCCTCGACGAGCGCAACAAAGATTACGCCGTCGTAGGCATGATTCCCGCCACAGCACCGGGCATTACGTACATCTATGGCCGCCAAAGCTGCGACACACGCAGCATGGAAGGCGGCAGCATCGATGCTGGCAACTGCAAATACGGCGGCCAAGAAGCGATGATCATTTTCGAAGATGTGTTCATCCCGCACGAGCGCATCATGATGGACGGCGAAGTCGAGTTCGCCGCCGACTTGGTCGAGCGCTTCACGGCTTACCATCGTGCGAGTTACGTCTGTAAAACAGGCCTGGGCGACGTGATGATCGGCGCGGCCGGTGCGATCGCGGAAATGAATGGCGTGGCAGAGGCTTCGCACATTCGCGACAAGCTCGTGGAGATGACGCACCTCAACGAAACCATTTACGCGGCCGGCATCGCCTCGAGTCATCAAGCGACCAAGCTGCCGAGCGGCACGTACATCAACGACCCGATGCTCTCGAACGTGTGCAAGCACAACGTGACCCGCTTCCCTTACGAGATCGCGCGCCTCGCCCAGGATTTGGCGGGCGGCATCATGGTCACGATGCCCAGCGAGCAAGACTTCAACCATCCCGAAACCGGACCCATGCTCAAGAAGTTCTTGAAGGGTAAGGCCGACGTGAAGGTAGAAGATCGCGTGCGTATGTTGCGCTTGATCGAGAACATGACCCTCGGGCGCAATGCGGTCGGATACCTTACGGAGAGCATGCACGGCGCAGGCTCGCCACAGGCCCAGCGCATCCAAATCGCAAGACAGATGAAGCTGTCCGACAAAAAGAAAATGGCCAAGAAACTCGCCGGAATCGACAAGTCAGACGGTGCAGGAGAGATCGAGTAAACACCCCAGATCGTCGCCATCGCGCCCGACTGCGGAACATGAGCCAGCTTTGCGCGCAGCCAGCCCCTTGCGCAGGGCCAAACCCTACGGGATAGTCCCGGTCCCGCGCCGCAAGGGGGCGGACGGGACTAGTAACAAAAGGGTGTGATCCAATGGCTTTCGAACTTCCTCAGCTCCCGTACGCGAAGGACGCGCTCGCGCCGCACATGAGCGTCGAGACCTTCGAGTATCACTACGGCAAGCATCACGCCGCCTACGTGAACAACCTCAATGCGGCCGTCAAAGGCACGCCCAACGAGAGCAAGTCCCTCGAGGAGATCATCCTGTCGAGCGATGGTCCGCTCTTCAACAACTCGGCTCAGGTCTGGAACCATACGTTCTTCTGGAACTGCATGAAGCCTCAGGGCGGCGGCAAGCCCACGGGCGATTTGGCGGCGGCGATCGAGCGCGACTTTGGCGGCTTCGACAAGTTTCGCGAGCAGTTCGTGCAAGCCGCGGTCAAGCAGTTCGGCTCGGGCTGGGCATGGCTTGTCAGCGACGGTGGCACGCTCAAGATCACGAGCACCGGCAACGCCGACCTGCCCATGAAGCACAAGCAGACCGCGCTCTTCACGGTCGATGTTTGGGAGCACGCTTACTACATCGACTACCGCAACCTGCGTCAGAAGTTCGTCGAGACAATCGTCGACAGCTTGGCGAACTGGGATTTTGCGGCCGCGAATCTCAAGTCCGCGAAGTAGCGCACAGAGCGCCGCAAGCGCTCGCGCTACCGTCTATTTGAAATGACGCTGACGGGTGCACGCTTCCGCAGTGTCATTCCAAATTGACGTAAATTTACGGAGATTTACGCTTGTCTCTGGGCGATGTCTTCGCACACTCTGAAGTGCGTCGATTCGACTGGAGGAGTTGTTTATGGGTTACCGCTATCCATTTTCGCCGTTTCCGGATGGCTGGTTCTTCGTTTGCTACTCGCACGATCTGCCGCGCGGCAAGTTGTTCTCGAAGACGTTCATGGGCAAAGAGATCGTGGCATTTCGTGGTGCCAGCGGCACCGTGTGCGTGGCCGATGCTTACTGTCCGCACCTAGGCGCGCACTTGGGCAAGGGCGGCTGCATCGAAGGCGACGCGATCAAGTGCCCCTTTCACGGCTTTCGCTTCGAGGAGGGCGGCAACTGCGTAAGCACACCTTACGGTGATCTGCCCAAGGCGGCCAAACTCGACAAGTGGCAGGTACACGAGTTCAACGGTTTCATTTTCGCTTACTACGACGCCGAAGGACGCGCGCCGGCGTGGCAGATCCCCGAGCTCGATGACAGCGGTTACAGCGAGCTTGTGACGCGTCATTGGCGCCTGCGCGGCCATCCGCAAGAGACCACCGAGAACGGCGTCGACTCCGGGCATTTGATGACGGTGCACGGCTACAAAGAGCTGACGGTGGTCGAGCCCACGCGCGTGGAGGGACCGCATCTGACGGGCGCCTATCGCATGCGGCGTCATGCGGGGCCGCTCGAGCTCTTGAACGTCAAGCTCGACCCGGAGTTCCGAGTGAACGTGTGGGGGCTCGGTTATTCGCTCGTCGAAACGGGCGTGCGTAACTACGGCCTGTGGGGGCGTCAGTTCATTTTCGCAACACCCTCAGATGGCGAGTATATCGATCTGCACATCGCCCTGCGCGTGAAGAAGCTCGAGCATCCCGAGCGCATCTTGCCCGGGCTCGACAAAATCCCGGAGCCGATCCTGACGCGCCTCGTGCGCATGTTTTTCATGAAGGGCTTCGAGCACGACATCAATCAAGACTTCGATATTTGGCAGAACAAGGGCTACGTGCTGCGCCCGCATCTGGCCAAGGGCGATGGCCCCATCGGTATCTATCGACGTTACTGTCGCCAGTTCTATCCGGAGCTGCGCGCGCGCGAAGCGGCCGAGTAAACCGTTCAAAACGTCCAGGTCTTTGCCGCGCCCGACGCGAAGTAAGACGTGCGCAGAACGATTGCTGAAAAGAGCACGCAACCTCCGACACGCCGTGCCCGATACCGAGGCAAAGAGGCAAGAAGGACGACGGACACGCGGTGTGCCCTCCTTTGCGCCCTGGAGGAAGCGTCCCATGAAACTCGAAAACATCCGCAAGCTCACCCGTGATCAGAGGGGCTTGTCCACCGTCGAGTACACCGTGCTGCTGGTGTTGATCGTCGCGGTTTCCGTCGGCTTGTGGAACAAGTTCGGTCACATCGTAGAAGGTAAGCTCACCGCAGCGAGCGCGAAGTTCGACAAAGAGACCAAGTAGGCTCACGTGCTTTCGTGCGAACGAGGCTCCGTCTTCGCCGAATACATCGTCGTGTTGACCACGGTCTCCCTCGGCTGCGCAGCGGCAGCCATGGCTCTCGGTCCCGTGCTCTTACGGTTATACCAAGTGCAGCGGGCCGTGCTGCTACTTCCCTTTCCCCTCTAACGGTGAGGTCGACATGACTGTCGTCGCTTGGCCTGCGCTGTGTGCGCTGGTGATTGCTTGCATTGCTGCGTTCACAGATTTGCGTAGTCGCATGATTCCCAACTGGCTGACTTTCCCAGCGTTTAGCGCGGGTTTCGTGCTGCACGCAAGCTTGGGTGGCTTTCAAGGTGCGCTGTTTGCGATGCTGGCCGCCTTACTATGTTTTGCACCGGCTTACTTTCTCTTCGTACGTGGCGCCCTGGGCGGAGGTGACGTAAAGCTGTTTTCGGCGCTCGGTGTTTGGCTCGGTGTGCGCGACGGGCTCGAGCTCGAGCTGACTGCGTTCATCGTGGTGGCTGCGTTCGCACTCTGGTCGATGGCCTGGAACGGACGCCTGCTCGCGCTGATGCGGGCGTCGTTCCACGCGACTTTGCATCTGATACTTCCGAGTCGCTTTGCGCGACCGGAGCCGGCCGAAGGCAGCGCGGAGCTGCCCATGGGTGGCGCTATTTTGTGCGCGGCAGTCGCCTTGATGCTGCGGGGCGCACTATGAACCGGCGCAACCTCACGCGGCACGAGCAGGGCACGGTCTACGTGGAATTCCTGCTCTCGTTCGTGCCGTTCTTCTTACTGTTCTTAGGCACGATTCAGTTGTCCTTGATCTATGCATCCCATCTGGTCGTCCAGCATGCAGCCGTGTTGGCCGTGCGCGCGGCGGTGGTCACATTCGACGATGATCCCTGCTTTCTTCGCGGTGAAGCGCGTGGTGTGTTGCCCCTCAAAGAAAAGAAGGGTGGTGACGGCTACGTGCAGCGCGCCTTCGCCATGATCGGACTCGGCAAAGCCACAGGTAATAAGCTTAGTGGTACCAAGGGTAGCGGAGGACTGAAGCTCAAACGCGTGCGCAACGCGGCCTACTTACCCTTGTCTGCCCTCGCGCCCTCACCGCAACAACTGGCGGCGATGTTGCCGTGGGCGACCGACGCTTTACCTTCGCTAGATCAAGCTCAGAGCGTGCAATCGGCGCTGGGCGAGCAGCCCGCGCTGCGTATTGCTGCGGGTTTCGCTGCCTACAATCGCGTGGCTTCGGCCATTACATTTCCCGTTGCGGCCGGTTCAAAAGAGCTGCGCGACCCATCTGTAGGGGAGGTCGGCATAACGGACCTTGTGACGGTCAGGGTGACCTACCTTTTCTCGTGCAACGTGCCGGTGGTGCGCGACCTCATCTGCGAATCGTTCCTGGATATGACGGGTTGGACGAGCGCCAAGAAGCGCGTGGAAGCGATGCGCGCTGAGCCCTCCGTGGAGAATGCACGCCAGCTGGGTGAAGAAATCTTCGACAAAATGCCGGGCAAGCTCCGTGAAGCCAAACAGCTCGCACGCGAGATGATGCGCGCCGAATGGAAGTGGCTGGTGCCAGCCTTGGCAAGCTCGCGCAATAAGTTCGTAGCCCTGCGCTCGGAGGCCACCTTACCCAATCAAGGTGCCCCTTATAAGTACGCTTCCGAGCTTGTGAAGGTGGAGTGCGAGGGCATGGAAGGCGGAGGTGAGTCGTGAACAGGCTCGCTGCAGACACACGTGGGGCTGCCATGGTCTTCGGCTTGTTCTTCGCGGTGTTCTTGCTGGCCATGCTCTGGTACTTGGTGGGCATTGCAGACGCCCTGCACTATCGCCAGCACGTGCAAGATGCCGCGGATGCGGGTGCGTTCTCGGCGGCGGTGGTCAACGCGCGCGGCATGAACCTTCTCGCGCTCATCAACATGACCATGGCGGCGGTGCTGTCCGTGTTGGTAGGCTTACGGTTGACTGAGACCTTGGGCATGGTGTCGATCGGGATTTGCTACGGCCTGTCTTGGATCACGGGTGGCGCATCCATGGTGCCCGTGCCGCTCTTGCAGAGCGCGACCCGGACGGTGCAGCAGGCGGCAGACAGGGTGGAGAAGCAAATTCCGAATATCCTGTCGCCCTTGCACATGGCGGGCAAGGCGGTGTCCGTGGTGGTGCCGGTGGGAGCCAACCTTCAGGTGATAGGTACGGTGGTGAGTGACTACGACGTGGCGGGCTTTGCCATCCCAGCCCGCCTGACCTTGCCCGTGGAAGACGATGAGTTCGACGTGTTGTGTGCCCACGCCGGGGCGCTCGCGGCTAATATTATGCTGTTTCCCATTTCTCCCATTTTGCCAGACAAGATCGAACAGAAGATTTCGGGTGCCAGCGGCAAGCTTGCCGACGCCGGCTCCGACTGGTTCTGCGGCGGCAAGGGCGATCCGCCCGATCTCAATGACGATGAGGATACTAAGGTCATCGAGTATCCGATCATGCCGCGCCAGAAAAAGTGCACGGAGCTCGTCGACAAGGCCCAGAAGTCGCAGTCCAGCGATCCGGATACGCAGGCGCAGATCGAACGGGTGTGCTCGGAGTCGGGTGTGGAGTACCTCGCCTCCTTGCCCAATCGAAATGGGAACTGTCGACACAATCAGCCGCTGTGCCCCACCGATTGCGAAGAGGACCCGCGCGCGAGCTGCCCACCTGAGTATTTTCAAGATTGCGAGCTAGACGAGGCGAGCAAGATTGCGGCGCTGGGACCGGAGGTAATCGACAGTGAGCTCGTGACGTGCGGCCCCAAAAAGGACGACGGGCGTTTTGACTATACCAAGACAAGCAGCTTGACTGCTTACGAGCGGCGTCTGATCGCGGCGCGCGAGCAGTGTGATCCCACCAAGCCCGGCAACAAGCATAAGCGCGGTTTTGGCTGGCTACAGCGCACGGTGGCATTTGTCTACGAGTGGAATGCTCTTCGCAAGGAGTGGATGCCCAAGCCGGACCAGACCGTGTACGGCGATCAGAACTTGGTGTTGCACGACAACGATGACGATACCTTACCGTGTGAGGATCTCGTGGGCGCTAGCGAGTATGAAGGCAAGGAAATGCGCATGCCGGTCTGTCAGGGAGATAGGACCTGCCTCACGCCAGAATACAGCAGCCTGTTTGGGGTCGCCGGGCCTTGTCCGCTCGATCCACCGGACGAGGGACAGCCGCACATGTGGCGCGAGCAGGTAACACAAGTGATGGACATGGTGCGCTGCGCCGAGGAACAGGACCTTACCAAGGTTGCTGTCGAGCGCATGGATGTCACCGAGTCGCTCAAGAACGATAAGAAGCAGGGTGGTAAGAACACCAGTCCTTTCCGTCTAGAAAAGGGTGTGTGGTTGGGGGGAAGTGACTTTCAGCTGCGCGCGGTCGTGATCGGGGGTGCGCTCCCCACAGCGGGCGAAAACGTGATCAAGATCGCCACTTGGTCGCAGGTGCGAAAAGACGATGCGGCCACCAAGGTCGCCGACGCAGCAGACGTTGCGGCGAGCACCGGCCGTGTCGCGTTGGCGCAGGCGGAGTACTACTTCGACTGGACTGGCCTTGACCCGCAGCCGAGCGATCAACTCAAAGACGCGGACGTGGCCGAGTGGTTGTGGCACATGGGCTGGCGCGCGCGCCTACGGCCGTTCCGTTTCAATCATAGTAAGGCAGACGGCCCACGTCCCAATGAGGAAGCGGGCCCCGACGCCGAGCAGCAAGAGCTGATGCCCGATGCGGCGAAGCAGCTCAAGCCGGGCGAGCTCGACTGCAAAGCAGGCGATGGCTGTGACGAAGCTCAGCAGGTGATCGATGTGTTCGGGGACGGGGAGGGCGAATGATGCGTCGAAACGTAAGCCTAGCAACCTGCGAGCGCGGTACAGCCAGTGTGGAGATCGTGATCATGTTGCCCGTGTTCATTCTCTTGTTCTGGGGCGTGATGCATATCCACAGCATCGGCCTGGCACGACAGCAGGCACAGTCTGCTGCGCGCGGTTGTGCTTACCATTTCGCAGTCAATGGCTGTACGGATGACGCGGCTGCCGCGCCTATCTGCGCGGGCATCGACGTCTCCAAGGTTGGAGACATTCCTGACGATGCTCCTGGTAAGAGGGAAGACACGTCGGCGATCGAAGCTGTGAAGGACTGGCCACTGGTGGGCTACCTAGTCGAGCGGCTGTTTGGCGAAGGCTCGCGTGCTCGCTCCGAGCAAACCGCGAAGAGCTTCGTGGGCGATGAAGACAGTAAGGTAGCCGGTCGATTCTTTCTGGTCTGCAACACCGTGTCGCAATCGTGGTCCGGCAAGCTCACGGACCTCGTGTGCGGCGTGGCAAAGAAGGCACAATTCGATGGCATCGTGCCGGGTTGCTGACCGTGAAAACAGAGCCAGACACATGGAGAGATTATGATGTTGAATCTGCAACGCGCGCTGCTGCTGTTGATTGCGCTGACCCTGTGCGTGGGCGGCGCGCTCCACACCGCCAAGGCAGCGTTCGACACGCAGGTGCTTGCGAGCACGCGCGGCATTCTCGGCATTCCGGAGGTTTGGTTGCGTGGCGCACCTCGCACGATCGTGCTCAACGGCGCACGCATTCGCGTGGCAACTGGACGCAGTCAGGAGTCGCTGCACGCCTTGCTCGATCGCGCCGAGTCTGATTGTCGTAGACGCAGCGCAGGTCTGCACGCGCGCGCCATGCGCATCGCCGATCGCGTGAAGAAAGCATTACCACCCCTCGCGGACGGCGTTCTACGTGCCGAGAACGACCGCGAGGGGCTGGTTGCATGCCTTGACTTGGGTGAGTCTGAGGCTTCGTTCCAGGACCTCGCTGCGCGACTTACCGAGTTCGCAGCCCGAGGAGACCTGCAAGCCCTGGGCGGCGTGCGCATGGTTCGGGCGTATGCGCGCGAAGGGGAGGCTTTCTTCGTCAGCACTTGGAACGAAGGCAGCGCCGCCTTGTGGGATATGTTCCCGCTCACTGGGGATGCGCCAGGCCTCGACTTTAGGTCCGTGCCGCGCCCGTCAGGATCACGTCGCGTGCTCTCAACCTGGCAAGAACACGGCGCGCCTGCGATCAACGTCTACGAAAGTGCGGAGCCGCTCGACGTGCTGTGGGATGGCTACACGCGTGCCCTAGCAGAACGAGGTTTTCTACGCAGCGATCACAACGCATCGAGCGCAGGCGCTCACGCGCTCATGCTTACGCGAGGCGGCCAGCAGTTGGTGATCACGGCGGAAGCTCAGAATGGTAAGACGCTACTGTCCGTGATGCCCATGGACGCGGGCCCTGGCGCAGCGAGCATCTCAACGCACTCAGGCTTCGCTCGCTAGTGCTTCGTCTACGGCCACGAGCGCAGCATGCAGCGCGCGCATGTGTTTTTGGCCAATCTTCTTTTCGAGCTCGGCTTCGACCTTACCCATGACGTTGAGCTCCTGGGTGACGGCGTCTGCTCCCTTCTTGGTGAAGCGCACGCGTTTGGCGCGGCCGTCGTCGGGATCCGAGGCCAACTCGACCACGCCCGACTCGACCAGCTCACTGACGGTCTGGCTGACGGCCTGCTTCGTGATTCCCAAACGGAGGGCTAGGTCCACGATGCGCACGCCCTCGAAGTCGAGCTGCGGCAGAAGAGCTGCGTGCGCGCTCTTGAGGGCTCCACCCTTGGCTTCAGACGCACGTTTGTTGGCGGCATCGCCCACCATGCGTGCGCACTGCACGAGCAGTTGGCCTGTGCTGGCGCGCTTTCGCGCATCCGTCAGCGCTTGGTCGCGCTTTTGGTCTTTGGCCTTGGGTTTGGTGCGGCTGGGCTTGTCTGATTTCTTACGTGTGTTCACGGAGGGCACCATAGCAAATCGTCATCTTGATTGACTATTTTTGTGAACGAGCCAGCGCATTTTTTCCGCAACCTTCGCGCGGCCAGGTCGATACCCCATTTGTAAACAGGGAGTATGACGGATGGCGCAAAAGGCGATCGTGACGGCCAGCATTGCGGCCGCTATTGGGGCGGGAGCCTTGCATCTCTACCTCGCGCGCTTCGAGTCGGAAGCGACTGGCGGTGCGCCGCAAGCGGTGGTCATGGTCGCGCGCGACCTTGCCTTGGGTGAGGTGATTACTGAAGGCGCACTGTCCCTTCACGCCTTACCGGAACAGTACGTCGAAGAGCGACACATCGCTGGCTCGGATATCGCGCGCGTCATCGGCACGCGTGCCACGGTCGCAGTGCGCAGTGGCGCTTCGCTGCTGTGGAGCGACCTCGATGTAATGCAGGCCGGACGCACGTTGTCGTCGCTGGTGCGTACTGGCATGCGTGCATTCTCGCTACCCGATGGCGCAGCCAGCTTTGATGGTTTGCTGCGACCCGGGGACCGAGTCGACGTGCTCTTTACCGTTCGCGATGATGACGCGGCTCTTGCCACCCGCACCTTACTCCAGAACGTGCTGGTTCTTACCGTGGGTGGGGACCTTGGTGCTCCGGCCGCGGAAGCCGACAAAGGTCGGCGAGAGAGTCACGGGGTAACCCTGAGTGTTACGCCCGCGCAAGCGCAGGAGCTGGCGTTCACCGAAGGGCGTGGCCGTCTCCGCCTGAGTCTTCGCAACCCGGAAGATCTCGTGACGGATCTACCGAGCCCCAGCGACGGTTCCAGCGCTCGACTCGACGCGGAGCGAAGTCATGCACGCTGAAGCAAGAGTCGGCGAGCGCCTGGCTTCATTGCGCCTCTTCATCGAGCACAACGGAAAGCTCGATGAGCGTGAGCTGCCCTTTCGCGATGGCATGTCGATCGGAAGGGAGGCCGACTGCGACGTCGTACTCGCCTCGGCCACTGTGTCACGCAAGCACGTCTCGTTCTTGGCGCGAGACGGCCGGTTGCTCGTGCGCGACCATTCCTCGAATGGCACCAGCGTCGACGGACAGCGTATCCACCTTACGATCAAAGAAGTGGGCCAGGGCTGCACGCTCCAGCTCGGACCTTACCGTGTCGTCGCCAAGCTAGCCAGCGCTGCAGGGCCTGTATGTGAGGCAACGGTTTCCCAACGCAAACGCATGCGGGCAGCACTGCTCGAGAGCCTTGATTTGGTGGGCATGGACCGCCAGCAGATGCAGGCCGGGACGTTGCGTCCGCGCGTGATGGCTGCCCTCGATCGCATCGCGGTCGGCATGGCCGCGGAGCTGCCCAGCGGACAATCTCGCAAGCGCTTGATCGAGGAGCTTTGCAACGAGGTACTCGGCCTTGGTCCGCTCGAGCCGCTGCTTTCCGATCCAAACGTCAGCGAGGTGATGGTGGTCGATGCGAGCACCATCTACGCCGAGCGTAAGGGACGTATCGAGCTCACCGGCCTACGCTTTACGGACGATACCGCTGTGCGCGCTGCCCTCGAACGCATCGTGACGCCCCTGGGTCGGCGCATCGACGAGTCCAATCCGATCGTAGACGCGCGTCTTGCCGATGGCTCGCGGGTGAACGCTGTGATTCCACCGCTCGCGATCAAAGGTCCGTGCATCACGATACGTAAGTTCCCAACGCGTGCGCTGACGCTCGACGATTTGGTCGACAAACGTTCTTTGACTGCACAAATGGCGCAGTTTCTCGCGCGCAGCGTACGCGTCCGTTGCAACGTGGTGATCTCAGGCGGCACCGGCTCGGGCAAGACGACCTTACTGAATGTGCTGAGCGCGGCCATCCCCGATACCGAGCGTGTCGTCACGATCGAGGATGCGGCGGAGCTCCAGCTCGCGCAGCGGCACGTCGTTTCGCTGGAGTCGCGTCCTTGCAACATGGAGGGGACAGGCGCGATCACGATTCGCGATCTGGTCAAGAACGCCTTACGCATGCGACCCGATCGCATCGTCGTGGGTGAGTGTCGCGGCGGCGAAGCGCTCGACATGTTGCAAGCGATGAACACAGGTCACGAAGGATCGATGACCACCACTCACGCCAACAGCCCTCGCGAAGCCGTGCATCGTTTGGAAACCTTATGCTTGATGTCTGGCTTGGATTTGCCCGCATCGGCCATTCGCCGGCAACTTGGCGCAAGCTTGGATCTGATTGTGCAACAGGCGCGCTTCAGTGATGGCTCGCGCCGAATCACGCACATCACCGAGGTCGCCGGTCTGAACGATGCGGGCGACGTGGAGCTGCGCGACATCTTTCGCTTCGACCAACGCGGGATCGACACGGACGGCAGCATCATCGGCCAGTTTTCAGCCACGGGATTCGTGCCGCGCTTTATCGACCGCTTCATTACGCACGGGCTCGTCGACGAAGGTGCATGCTTATGATCCGCCTCGACGTGGTCTGGCTGCGCGCGTGCGCGACGCTCTTGCTCGGTGGCGGCGCTGGCGCAATGTTGTTGGCCCTAGCGCAGGGGCGCGCGGCAGCCTTGCGTGCTCGGCTCGCCATGCACGTGGGCGTCTTGTCACTGGACCTTACCTTCTTGCGCATGCAACGGACCGCGCGCGATATCGTCACCGCGCAAGCCGCAGGTCTGGCACTGACGGTTCTGTCAGCGCTACTCGGCTGGTGGCTGCTCGCTTCTGTGCTGGTGGTGCTCGTGTGCGCGCCCAAGCCATGGCTGCACGCGCGTCGCGTCAAGCGCGTCAATGCCATGGAAGGGCAGCTCGAAGGCTGGTTGCAAGGCCTTGCATCAAGCTTGCGGGCCACGCCGGCCCTGGGTGAGGCGCTCGAGTTCAGCATGAGTCTGGTCAGCCCACCTTTGCGAGAGGAGCTCGATATCTTGATCAAGGAGCACCGCCTTGGGACCCCGCTAGATGACGGGCTGACACGCATGGGTGACCGCATCGCCAGTCGCAGCGTGAGCTCGGCGCTCGGTGCACTGCGCATCGGACGCAACACCGGCGGGGACCTGCCCACCATCCTAGAACGCGCCGCATCGACCCTGCGCGAAATGACGCGACTCGAAGGCGTGGTGCGTACCAAGACGGCCGAGAGTAAGGCTCAGGCGTACGTGGTTGCGGTCTTACCATTTCCGATGATCGGTCTGTTTTCGTTCCTAAGTCCCACGTTGCTCTTGCCTTTGGTGGAATCGGTGCGGGGTTACTGCGTGGCTGGGCTCGCCTTCGTACTGTGGTTGTCTGCGATTTTCATCGCCAGGAAGATTTTAGATGTCGACCTCTGACCTTACGCTCCTGTCGCTGCGCGCATTGGCGCTATCGGCCACGGCCACGCTCGTGTTTGCGCTGAGCTTGCCGGTGGCGCGCATTGCGCCGATCGCGCCAACCAGCCTGGGCATGCGTGGCCGCAATCGTGTAGCGACCAGGCTTGCCGCACCGCTGTTTGTGCGCATCGAGCCGCTGCTGACTAGGCTTGCTGGCATCATACGGTTGCTCCCGCTTTCGGAGTTGCGCGTGTCAGGCGATAGGCTCTTGCGCCGCTCCGGCGAAGCGGCGGGATTGTGCGCGGATGAGTTGATCGCGCTTACGTTTCTTACGCTGCTTGGTGGGACCGCCATCGGCGCCTGGTTCGTGGGCGTGCTGCACCTGCCTGCCTACTGGCTTCCGCTTTTGATTCTGATCGGCGTGCTCGCGCCCACCATTCGCCTCGATGGCATCGCGCGCGATCGGGCCAAGGCGCTCGAACGCTCCCTGCCCTCTGCCATGGATTTGTGCGTGCTGTGCATGGGTGCGGGCACGGACTTTCCAAGTGCGCTCGCCTTTGCCACACGCGAGCTTGGGCTCGGTCACGAGGTATGTCGCGAGGAGCTTTCGGTGTTGCTCGAGCAACTCTCGCTCGGTCGCACACGGGTGGAAGCGCTGGAAGATCTGAGTCTTCGCAGCGGCAGTCAGACCGTCCAGCAATTCGTGGCGGCGGTCTGCCAATCCGAAACCAAAGGCACGCCTCTCGTCGAAGCTCTGACCATCCAGTCTTCGACGTTGCGGCAACGGCGCAGCGTATTGGCCGAGGAAATGGCCGCCAAGGCCGGCGTACGGATGATGTTGCCGCTGATGTTGATGGTGTGCAGCGTGCTGCTCGTGATCTTTGGACCCTTCATCGTGAATGGCATCGGACTATGACCAACAAGACAGACCCACGTTTCTTGATGGGCGCAGGCGTGCTGGCCGCGGTTGCGCTGGTGCTGATTGTGTTTGGCGGTGCGCAGACGCCGGCCAACCTTACTAAGCCGCTCGAAGCCCCCAAGTTGTTCGAAGGTGCGCCAAGCTGTGCGCTTACGGGCGAGCAAGCGCGCACGCAGGCCATCGAACGGGAGCGCGATGCGCACGCTCGCTGGGAGCGGGTGCCATATGCGATGGTCGAAGGCCCCAATGCGGTGCGCGAGCTTGCTGACGCCGTGGCCTGTTTTCGCAGCGCGGGGGACCGCCAAGCGCGTGCTCGCGCCGAGAATGATCTGACGGTTTGGACGCGGGAGCTCGAGCGCCTGTACGCACGCACTCAGCTCAATCTGACACTGGCCCTTCGAGCCAAGGACGCTCAGGTCTCTTCAGCCGAGGCCAAGGCACTGCTGGCACTGCTCGCAAAGTCCGGAGCGCCCGCCGATCCCTATCGCGCGTTTCTGAAGGATGTAGAGCGCGCGTCGCGAGCAACACTCATTGAACGTCTGCGTGCGTCGGAGGAGAACTGAACATGGTACCCGAGAGTGTCTACATCCATACGTTGCGCGAGTTACTGCACCCTGTGCGCAGCTTTCTCGAGGACCGCAGCGTCAGCGAAATCATGATCAACGGCCCGGACGAAATCTTCATCGAACGCAGGGGGCGCATCGAACGCACGCAGGCTAGCTTTGCCAGTGACGACGCGCTGATCGCAGCCTTACGGTTACTAGCGCAGTATGTGGGCCGTCCGCTCGATGCCGAGCATCCTATCTTGGAAGCACGCATGCCCGACGGATCGCGCGTGGAAGCCGTGTTGTTTCCCATCGCAACGCGCGGTGCCCACGTAGCCATTCGACGTTTCAGTCAGGACATGTTGAGTATCGAACGCTTGATCGAGCTGGGATCCGTAGGGCGTGACAGTGCCGCCTTACTGTCTGTGCTCGTCGCTGCAAAACAAAATCTGCTCGTGTCAGGTGGCACCGGTACTGGCAAGACGTCGCTTCTAAACGTCTTGAGCTCGTTTATTCCGCAGGGCGAGCGCGTGGTCGTGCTCGAGGACGCGCGCGAGCTTCAGCCTCGCGGTGACCATGTCGTTCGGCTCGAAGCGCGCCCGCCCGACGCACGCGGCAAAGGTGCGATTACGATTCGCGATCTGTTCAAAGCGACCTTACGCATGCGGCCAGATCGCGTGGTAGTCGGCGAGATCCGCGACGGCGCCGCCCTCGATCTGATCCAGGCCATGACGTCGGGCCACGGCGGCTGCTTGTCGACGTTGCATGCCAGTCATCCGGTGGATGCCCTGGGCAGACTCGAAACGATGGCGTTGATGACCGATGTCGAGCTGCCATTGCGGGCCCTACGCGCGCAGATCGCCTCAGCGGTGGACATCGTGGTGCAAGTCGATCGCTTGCGCAGCGGTGCGCGCGTGGTGAGTCACATCAGCGAAGTGCGAGGCCTCGATGCCGCAGGTGACTATCAGCTCCGCGATTTGTATGAGCGGCACGGAGCCCGACCTGACCATGTGGGCGCGTTGCGACCGACGGGATTTTTGCCGCGTTGTTTGGCGGAGCTCGAGCGCGAAGGTCTGGTGCTTCCGTCGGCGATGCTCAAGGCGGCGCGGCTACGTGAGGAGAAGTGCGCATGAGCCTCGATGAGCCCAAAACGCGCCATTTGTCGCGCGAGGAGCTGTCTCGCGTGTTGAGCAACCTGCATGAGCCTGCGCGAGAGCCAGTGGTGCGCGAGCCTCCGACCACCATCTGGCAGCGGCCAGACCCGTCCATTGCCGCGAGATCCCGCGAGCCGGCCACACAGTTGGAGGTGCAGCGCCACAGTAAGGTCGTCTCCGAGTCTCCAGAAAGTAAGGTAGACACCGATCGACTGCCATCGCGTTTCGCGCCTTCGCGCGCAATCGTGACTCGCGTGGGTATCGGCATGCTCGTAGCCGGGTGTGCCTGGTGGGTCGGTCTTCGTCCGAAGCCCCCGACTAATGTTTCTGCCGAAGCGCCTGCAGTCACGGCATTGCCGACTTCCGCGCATCCCACAACGCCTACGCGGCCCGCGCAGGCTGCCGCGATAGTTGCCGAACCATCGAAACCATCGCTCGCCGCGCAGCCCCCATCACCACGGGCGGCCGCGGATCTGTTGATCGCAGGTAGAGAACGCGAAGCGCTGGACGCTTATCGTGCGCTTGCGCTGAATCAGCCGAAAGACCGCAGCTTTGTCGCACTCGTCCAGCAGCTCGAACGCGAGCTTACTGTTTGTGACCAGGGGTCCAAGCCATGCGCGCGCTGATACTTTCTCTCGCCATCGCTAGCTTGGCAGTTGCCTGTGCGGGTGCGCAGCCAGCGCGCGAAGCTTCGCTCTCGGTGGATGTGGTGGATGATCAGGGTGGCGCACTCACGGGTATCGCGATCTTGGTGGACGACGCGCCGGTTGCCACCACCAATGGGCAAGGTCGTGCACGCGCCATCGTCCAAGCCGAAAAGAGCGCGCGTGTACGTGTCAGGGCGCAGTGTCCGCAAACCTATCGAGAAGCAGAAGCGCGCATGGTGGCCCTGTCACGCGCCGATGCACAGAGTGCGCCCCTTGCCTTGCGCATGACGTGCACACCCAAGCTACGCACGTTGGCCGTGGTCGTACGCGCGCCCGGCGGTGAGGGCCTTACGCTACGTGCCGATGGTGTGCCGATCGCAAAGGTCGGCGCAGACGGCAGTGCCCACGTGGTCGTGGAACGCGCGCCTGATACGAAAGTAAGACTCAGCCTGGACACTGCGGAGCATCCCAAGTTGTTGCCGCAATACCCCGCACGCGAAGTGAACGTGACCGAGCGCGACGAGATTGTGGTCTTTGACCAAGCATTCGCAACGCGCACGCAACCGGCTCGACGCGGGGCACCCAAACACGAACCCCCCGCCGAGCCGCGCCATGTGCCCTACGCGATCGGGCGCTAGGAATAGAGCGTAAGTACGTGCGGCAGCGCCGCAAGCGTGGAAGAACTGTACCCATGCCCGCTTGGACGAACCATCGCGATCCCCCTGAAATCGAGTATATCGCGCACGCCTTACCCGCCGATTTGTCGCATCTTGCCGGCACGCGCATCGTGCAAATCTCGGACCTGCACGTAGGTCGCTACTTTCGCGCCGAGACCTTTGCCGAGAATATCGAGCGCATCCACGCGCTCAGGCCAGACCTGGTCGTGATCACGGGCGATGCCATGGATTGGGCGCGCAAATACGAGAGCGACTACATCGAGCCGCTCAAGACGCTCGAGGCGCGCCATGGTGTGCTCGCGATCCTAGGCAATCACGACTTCTACTTCGGGGCGCAACGCCTCACTCAAGTGATAGCAGAGAAGACACAGGTAAGGCTCCTGCGCAACGCGCGTTTCGAAACGGCCGCGTTGCCCGGTCTGACGGTGTGGGGCATCGACGATCCGATGAGCAATCTGTCCCAGCCCGGCCGCTATCCGCAGCTCGAAGAGTGGGGAAGGGGGCTCGACCCCAATCACTTCAACCTGTTGCTCTCGCATCGACCGGATGCGTTTCCCACCGCAGCCGCCGCCGGCTTTGATCTGCAACTGTCAGGTCACACGCACGGTGGACAGGTCAACTACGAGACCGTGTTCGGCCGCTTCCACTTTTCGCGCATCATGGGGCGCTTCGATCGCGGCATGTTTCACATCCCGGGTGCACGCGGCAGGCTCTACGTCAATCGCGGCCTTGGTTACACCGCTCTGCCTTACCGTCGTGATTGCCACACGGAGATAAGCGTGCACGAGCTGCTCGCAGCACCCTCGGACAACACTCAGGTCGGGGGGATGTCCGCCTGAGCGCTGCTTGCACCGTGTTCGGGGCTAGCTAGAGCGTGCGCTCGCGAAAAGCGAGTAGATCGTGCTCGAGGTTCCTCAGATACACGGGCACTTGGCTGGAGCCTTCGGCCGGTGCGAAGTCGGCAAAGTCCTTGTCATTCAGGCCCGTGTACGGACCACACTTGATTTCGTAGAGGACCGTGTCTTCTGCACGTACCAAGAAGGTGTGGAATAGGCCCGATGCTAGGTCGATGCCAAACTCCGCTGTCCCCGCGCGCAAGGCCAGGGCATGGGTAATCTTGCCAACGTCATCGAACACGAGGAAGTCGATGGCGCCTTGCAGCACCAGGAACACTTCGGCCTTTGGAACGGTAAGGTGTCGATGGGGCTGGACATAGGTCGCCGGCTGCATGGCATTGAGCATGCGATGGAGCGGATCCTCATGGCTCTTGTGAAACGGTAAGATCACGCGTGCGCGTGCGCTGTCGCGCGCTGCCTGCGTGGCTTGCTTCATGTGTGCCGTGGAAACGCACACCACAGCTTCCGGCGGCGGATCGAGAGCGAGGCGTGGGCTGTTCATGCTCATGTATCGATGGGGGTGCTGGTTCCGCTGCGTGAAGCCGCGCGCAATCCGTCGATCACTTGCTGACAGCGCAGGGCGTCGAGCATGTTGGGCGAGCCACGTTTGCCGGTTTCAATCCATGTCACGCAGTCGGAAATCAACTGACCAAAGCGCGGCACTTTGCACTGTGCTGCGTCTGCGTCGAACGCGGGCGCCCCGACCTCCACTTCGCGCAGGGCTGGGTCGCCTCTGTGCGAAACGCGCACTGAGTCGGCATTGTCCATGACGATGGTGCCCTCGCTGCCGTAAATCTCGAAACGCGTGCCGCTGCCCGCGCACGCTTCGCTAGACATGTGCATGCTGAGCAATGCACCACTTTTCAGGGTCGCATTCATCACGAAGCTGTCGTCCGCTGTGACCGTGCGGGCCTTACCATGTTCATCCGGAAGCTCACTGCGCCAGATGCGCGTCTCACCATTGACCCGCGCGAAATCCCCGGCGAAATGCCGCGTTAGGTCGATGTAGTGACTGCCCATGGCGTTCAACATGCCGCCGCCCTTGCTCGCATCGTTGAGCCAACCGTAAGTTCGCGGCACCTGAGGCGGAATCGAAAACCAAAAGGCCACGTTGATGTGTCGAATCTCGCCGACCGTGCCCGCATCGATCAGCGCCTTCACACGCGAAGGAGCCGGAAAGGAGCGCATGGTGAACGTCACGGCGTGCGCGAGGCTTTTCTCTTCGACCGCGGCTAGCATCTCTGCGCCTTCTTGCGCGTCCACGGCCAACGGCTTTTCGCAGATTACGTGCTTGCCCGCGCGCGCTGCCGCCAAGACCATCGGTTTGTGCAGACCGACTGGACCTCCGACGTACACGATGTCCGGATCGACTTCGCGGATCATCTTCTCGTAATCATCGAAGGCTTGCGGCGCGCCAAATTTCTCGGCGGCTTCTTTGGCGCGGGCCATGCGGGCACTGCACACGGCCACGAGTCTCGTACGCGGATGACTGGACAAAGCGGGCAGCGGCGCTTGGGCCGCCCAAGCGGTGCCGATGGCGGCGACGCGATAGACGTTCGACATGCAAAGCTCCTAACAGTTCAACAGCGCGGTGCGTCGCTAGCCTTTCAGCCCGTCGCGCCCTTCTTCTTCTTGCTGACTCGTTCTCCAGGCTCGGCCTTCTTCGGACCCTTCACGAGACGCTCGGGAATCGCGACCGCACCCGGCTCGAGGCTGCGCTTGAGCGCCTCGAAGAGATCGATGATCTGCGCCGCAGGTTGTTCTGGTGCGCTCGTGATCTCGAGCCCCGCGGCCTTTTGCTCGGCTGCCTGCCGCACCCGGTCGCTGTAGTCATCGCGATAACGCTCAGGTACGAAGCCCTCCGTGCGCAGCTGCTCGATAAGCTTCTGTGCGAGCTCCTCTTCAGCCGGCGAAAAGCGCACGTCTTGCCCGATCTCTACGTCGGAAAATGAGCGCACTTCATCGGCGTAATACAGCTGATGGAGCGCGAGACCCTTTTCGTAGGGACGAATCATCACGACGTAGCTCTTGCCGCGCGCGTTGTAGCGACCGATCGCAACCACTTCAGATTGCCGCATCGCGTGCCCTAACAGCGTGTAGGCCTTCTGACCGCCCTTGTCGGGGCCAAGGTAGCTCGTCTTTTCGATCTGTACGAAATCGACACTTGGCGCGGGCACGAACTCGACGATGTCAATGGTGTTCGTGCGCTCCGCTTCTAACGTGCGCAGCTCTTCGTTCGAGAAGGTAACGTACTGACCCTTCGCGACCTCGTAGCCTTTGACGGTGTCGTCGCGTTCGATCACCTGATCGTGCGTAGGACACGACAGTTGCTGCTTCACACGCGTGCCGCATTCCTTGTGCAGCATGTTGAAGCTGACACTCTCGGAGCTGGTCGCCGTGTAGATCTTGATCGGGATCGAGACGAGACCAAACGAGATGGTGGTGGAACCGGTCGCGCGTGCAGCCATAAAACGAAGGATAGATCGCGGCATCGTGCCGAGCTAAATGATCGACGTGGGGCCGCCCGACAAACCAGACAAGCTCGGCAAATACCGCGCAAAACGCGACCCTTTGCGCACGAACGAACCGTTCAGTCCTGAACCTTTGGCCAGCGCTAAAGATGGTCAAGCCGCTTCACAGACCTGGTCGGGCGCGTTCGTCGTACACGAGCACGACGCAAGTCATCGTCACTTCGATTTGCGTCTGGAAGTCTCAGGTGTGCTCAAGAGCTTTGCTGTGCCGCGCGGTCCTACGCTCGATCCAGAAGAGAAGCGGCTCGCGATCCAGACCGAAGACCATCCGCTCCCGTACCTCGACTACGAAGGCGTGATCCCCGACGCAAACTACGGCGCAGGTCCGATGATCGCCTGGGACTTGGGTAGTACACGTTTTCTCGAAAACAGCGCTGAGGCTGGCATCGAGAAAGGTAAGATCGACTTTGAGCTCTACGGTCACAAATTGCGCGGACGTTTCGCCCTCGTACGTACTTCCGGCCGCAAGGGCGAGTACAGCAAACAAACGCAGTGGCTCTTGATCAAGAAGCGTGACGGTCATGAGAAGCCGGGCTCGCACGTAATCGATGAAGCGCCGGAGAGCGTGCTTTCCGGCTTGCGCGTAGGGGAGCTAGTAGACGCGAAACAGCGCGCCGCGCGTCTGGCGGCCGAGGCTAGCGAAGCTGGAGCTAAGCTGCGCGAGCTCGATGGCCGCACGCTCGTGCCGATGGCGTGCTCGTCCGAAGGCGGACAGCTCAAGGCCAAAGACACGTTCTACGAGCTCAAGCTCGATGGCGTGCGCATTCTTGCGGATAAGCGCGGCGACGAGGTTGCGCTCTATTACCGTAAGGGGCGCGCGGCCACGGGCAGCTACCCCGAGATCGTGCGGGCGGTGCGCGCCTTACCATTCGAGCGCGTGATTCTCGATGGCGAGATCGTGGCCTTCGATGGCGCCGGAAAACCTGATTTTCAACGCCTGGCGCAGCGCTTTTCCGCGAGCAAACCGCGCGATGTTGCACGTGCCATGCGCGCGGTGCCGGTGAGCTACCTCGTGTTCGACTTGCTTGCCTTGCAAGACCGCGACCTGACTGACCTTGCGCTCTCAGTCCGCAAAGGGCTGCTCAAGCAAGTTGCTCCGCCACGCGGTTTGATTCGCGCCCTCGATCACTTGCAAGATGACGGCGAGCCACTTTACGCTTTCTGTCGCAGTCAACGCCTCGAAGGTGTGATCGCCAAGCGCGCCGACGGACCTTACCGTGTGGGCCCCAAACCTTCGCGTGACTGGGTGAAGATCAAGTGCGAGCGCGAAGACGACTTCGTGGTGGTGGGCTACACGAAAGGTAAGAGCAGTCGCAAGCTCGGCGCCCTCGACATCGCAAGCTACCAAGGCGACGCGCTGGTTTCGCGCGGCAAGGTCGGGAGTGGCTTCGATGACGCGATGCTCGATCTCCTAGTGAAGCAACTCGATGGTATGCGCGTGCAGAAGACCAGCGTGGTCGGGGACCTCATGCCTGCGCCGCTCGGTCGTGTGTTCGTGCGCCCCGATTTGGTCGTGAACGTGCGCTATCTCGGCTTCACGGACGACGCGCATTTGCGCCATCCCGTATTTCAAGGTCTGCGTGCGGATGTTGCCCCCCGCGAGTGCACGGCCATGCCCCATGCGGCGCTCGAGAAGATGAACGCGGAGGCGCCGCCTGTGATCGAAGCGCCCGCGCGGGCGACGATCAAGCGCCGCACGCAAATCACCAATCCCAAGAAGGTGTTTTGGCCAGCCGAAGGTCTGACCAAGGGCGATTTGTGCGCGTACTACGAAACCATTGCGCCAACGATCTTACCGTTCTTGCGCGAGCGCCCCGTGATCCTAGTGCGCTACCCGGACGGGATAGAAGGCAAGAGCTTCTACCAGTGGAATGCGCCCAAGGGCACGCCATCGTGGGTGCGTACGGTGCGAGTACAATGGGAAAATCGCGATGGTAAGGAAGCCGAGCTGTTCCTGCTCGATGACGTGGACACGCTCTTGCACGTAGCGAACCTCGGCTGCATTCCACTGCACATTCTGGCGGCGCGCATTGGTACGCTGTCGACCTGCGACTTTCTGACGGTTGATTTTGACCTGGGTGCGCAGCCGCTGACCCACGGCATCACGCTGGCGCGTGAGCTGCATGGTTTTTTGAACGAGCTCGGTCTTGCGGGTTATCCAAAGACCAGCGGCCAATCCGGCTTGCATGTGCTCGTACCGCTCGGCCCTGCGGTCTCGTTCGAAACCGCCTGCGCGCTTTGCGATTTGCTGGGCGGGCTGGTCACGGCTCGCCATCGAGACATTGCCACGCAAGAGCGCACCAAGGATAAGCGCGGGCCCCGCGTCTACGTTGACACCGGTCAAACCGGAACCATTCGCGCGATCGTCGCACCTTACTCTGTGCGCGCCTATCCAGGGGGCCGCGTATCGACGCCGTTGATCTGGGATGAGGTGGGATTCGCGCTCGATCCCTCGCGCTTTACCATCCTGAGTGTCCCTGAGCGTGTGGCGGAAGTAGGCGACCCCATGGCCGGCTTTCTCGACGAGCGACCGGACATCGCGGCAGCCGTTGCGTCGCTCTCGAAACTACTGCCCAAGCGCTGAGCAGCCGCTCGCTTGGCCTTACGTTTGTGCGTCGCAGGCGATGCGCTCGAGCAACGGTAAGGTAAGCCCCAGACGCTTGGTGTGGCCCAGGGCGCGAAGCAGGCGCGTGCTTGCAGAGCGACCGCGAGCGCTGACCGACGCCATGGCCTGCATGCCTTGCAAGACCATTTGGACCGACACGGCTTCGTCGACTTCGACTGCGGCCAAACGCGCACCGAGTCGCGTCAGCTCGATCGCCAGATCGCGCACGCGTACGGGTTCTTCGGCGAGCCAACGTCCTAACGTACGATCGCGCCAGACGCCGAGGGCATTGATCGTAAGAATGAAGGCGTACTTATGCACGAGCTCGCGGGCGAGGGCCGCCGCGTCATCGAGCACGACGCACGCCACACCCAGCGCCTGATGCATGTCGACGACGGTGTCCGCGTGCCGACCGAATACGGGTGTCGCGCGAATCACGATCTGAGGGTCGCCTTTTTTCTTGAGCAGCCACGGAATCATGACCGTAGGGGCCTCGGGCTCGCCCGCCCAAAGCGCTGGGAAGAGCTCGTTTTGCAGCAAGATGGCGTCCGCGCGTCGAGCCTGCGGCAAGCTTGCGAGCACGTTGGACAGCGATGGCTCGGGCACTGCGATAAGCAAGGGCGTCCGCTCGGCCAGCGCCTCGAAAACAGGCGGAACGGGCGTTTTTCGCAGCACGGGAGTGACACGATAGCCAGCGGCCAAGGCCGCTCCTCCGAAGAGCTTACCGAGCTCGCCGAGACCAAAGATTGCGAGCTCAGGCATTCGCAAAGCCTAGCGCTTGCTCGCGCCACGTGCGCAGCGATTCACGCAACGCAGGGGCGCTGCTACATTGCGAAGTCGTGTTCAACGCGATGGAAGGTGCGCTGACCGAATCCCAAGCGCTTTGCCGAGGACTTGACGCTGATGCAATTGGTTGCACGGGGAGATGGACATGCCCAGCGATTGCTCGCCAATCGTTTGGTGGTTCGCGTGCGACGTGCTGCCACGGCCATCATGCGCGGTTCAGTCGATGCAGATGATGCCGCACAGCATGAGCTTGCGCCGAGCGAAGCTCCCGAAGGGGACCGCTTGCTCGCCGCACGTCGCGACATGCGCAAGCTCATCCAGCGTGATCGCGCTATAGGCGCAAGCAAGGGGGGGAAACCATGAGTACCGGCGTCGACCGCTGGTCCGAGCTGCGCGACCGCGAAGCGCTGGGCGAGCCGATCACAGGGCGCGAGCGCGACGAATGCGAAGCGCTCGAAGTCGCAGATCCCGTCGTGCGCGCACAAGCCGCACCGTTTCGCGAGCGCTCGCGCATGCTCGAGCGCGCAAGCCTCGAACGTCCGACCGCTACCGATCGCGACATCGTCGATCGCGTGCTGTTGTCCGTACGCGTGACAAGTGGTCAAGCCGTGCCGGGCTCAGTGGATGCCGATGCCGAAATCGAACGCGCAGTGGATCCTGAAGGTCCGTCGTGGGTCCGTCCCACCGCGGTTGCGATCAGCATCTTTTTGCCGGCAGCGGCTGCTGTGGCCCTGCTGATGTACGAGCCCAAAGCGGCGCCGCGCACAGGTCCGATCACGACCCAGCTCACCCCGACTCTTTCACCGACCGTGGTTGAGCTTGCGCACGCGCAAACGTCGGCGCGCGGCCCGCGTCTCTTTCGCTCAGGTCACGTGCTGCCGTGGCGTACGGATCTCGTGGAAGGCGATCGCGTTCAGAGCGGCAGCAGCGTCGGATGCCTCGTGATCGATCCGGGTGTGGATGTTTGTCTTGCACCGGACAGCGAGGTGAAGCTAACGAGCTTGTCGCGTACTGAGCGCAGCATCGAGGTTCAGCGCGGCCAGGCGATCGCTCGCCTCGACGCGCAGGCTCCAGGCGACGGCTTTGAATTGCATGCTGGCGTGGTGCGCGCGCTCGCCCAAGGCACCATCTACAGCCTCGAGCGCAGCAGTACCGACGAAGTCCGCGTTCGCGTGCTCGAAGGACACGTGACGGTGCTGGCGTCCGATCGTGAAACCGTCATGGACGCGCAGCAGATGGCAACCCATCGCAACGTCGACGAGGGCGTATCGGTGGTTGCGTTGCCGCCCGCTCACGCCGCGCGCATGTGGGAACTCTTAGCCACGCGCAACTCCCTGAGCGATGTGGCGTCCAAACATGCGGCAGATTCGGCAGTGCCCGTCGCGCAGCCTGGCACCGAACCGGAAGATCAAGCGCAGCCGGCCGTTCTCGCGCGTCCCGTTGGCGCCGTTGAACCAACGGATCCTGCGCGGCCCGCTCAACAGGCAAACTCATTACCGGCGAGCAAATCATCCCTCGATCCAGCGGCCCAAGCGGACCCACGCACGCGACTGCGCGACGCCTGGCAGTAGCTCAAAACCAAGCGCTGGGCCGACGCTGCAGCCACGTACGTACGGCGCATTGCGCGACGCGTCGGTCGAAGCCGGCCTCGATGCAAGTCCAGTCGACGATGCAGGCGCGCCCAGACGCATGGGAAGCATGCGCGGCCCCGCGCCGGTCGCTCAGCGCGCAGGCGTCGGGTAATGTGAAGATCGAGCTGGGATGCCAGACCGTGCCGGCAATTTTGATTTAGCCGTGGACATCTGTCGTGCCAGCCGGTGCACGCCGTCCACGACCGCGAAGAATAGGGCGGGTAGAGCCCACAGCACGAGGCCCCCAAGCAGGGTCAGCGCGCAGGCGTAAACGATGGCGAGGTCTGCGTTCCAGATCATGGCGAACTCCTTGTCGAGCGGGCCTCTCGGGCCAGCCTCGTGCGCAGTCATGACGCGTTGCGTCAGTTCGTATTACAAAGTAATTGGATTGCTGCCAAAGGCAAGTCCTTGATCGCCATAAAATGTGAGTTGCTGCCTCGGAGGCAACTACATGGGAGCGCTGGCACGACGGACCGGGGTAGCGTCCACCCGTGACGTGGGAGCTCAGGGCTTGGCGGGTCCAGACGCAACAGGGGGCCGCCAGCGCACGCCCAAGCCGACGAAGTTCGCCTCGACCACATACTTACCGTTGCCGATCGCAGGTTGATCCCCCACGTCATAGGTGCTCGGGTCGTTGTCTTGCGGTCGCGGGCGAATCGCGGCGGGCAATAGCACCTGACTGTCGCGCACGTTGCGGTTCTGCATGAAAATGTGGCCGTACGTCGCGTCGAGCATGACGTTTGGCCATACCTCTACGCTCGCACCGATACCCAGCAACAGCTTGCGCGTATCGATCGTGGTAGGGCTCAAGTCCTTGTCATCGAAGGCGCCGGTTTCGAACATCGCGCCCGCATTGATGTCCAGGGGCCGATGCTTGGGCATCATCGAAGCGAGCGCGTACTTGCCACCGAGATTGATGGCCCAGGTATTGTGCATGTTGCGCGCGAGCGTGACGGGTTGCGCATCCACGGTACCGATGCCGGGCACGTTCTTGACGACCACGCCCTTGGGCTTGACGGTGATCGAGTCCTGCACGGACCACGTCTCATACGTGGCGCCAATTTCGACTTTGAGCGGCTGAATCGGTAGAAACTCAACGCCGAGGCGAAGGATGGCAGGCAAGCTCACATCCATTTTCGCTTTGAGGTCTTTGCCGCCGTTTTTGTTTTCGACCGTGACGCCGTCGAAGAACTGCTGGTCGGGCAAGCGTACGTCGAACTCGGCTTCGCCCGAGATATTGGTCGGCAGCATGACGGAGGCGCCGATTCGCACGCCATCCAAGTTGAGTGTGGAGCCGAGCACACCGGTAGCCGTGTACACCGGGCCGAGCAGGAAGCGCGTACGACCTTCCCATTCGCGACCCTCAGGTTGACTGCACACCGCGTAATCGCACGCGCTCACGGCGACCTCGGCGCCGAGCGATGCGGCCGTCAGCATCAGCGTGGCGCCGAACGTCAACATCTTCATCGGCTGATATGCAGCACCGAGCGCAAGCGATGCGATTGCGCTGCCGTTCGTGTTCAGCACCGAGTAGCGCTGTGGGGCGCGTTGCCGTTCACCATCGACGTCGACCGAGCTCGGCCAATTCGGCACGTAGCCAGTCGGAATCAGTAAGCCCGCACCGAAGCCCCAATTGCGCAATCCAAAGCTATCGCTGTAAGCGAGCGTGGGGATCGGAAAGAGCTGGTTGGGAGCACTGACTGTGGGCTCACGCGTGCCGTTGTCGAGCTTGCGCGTGAACTCGGTCTTCACGATGGGTAGCGTGAAATCGATGAGCAGCTGTTTGCCGCTATTGATCAAGCCCGCCGGGTTGTACCAAAGCGAGTTCGGATCGTCCGCGCCGGCCACACGCGCGCCGCCACGGGCCGATGCCTCGACGCCGCGAGGCATGAGATACAGGCCGCCAGCGTGTGCAGAGCGCGGCGTATGCCAGCTCGCCACCATCGCAACTACAGAGAAAGCCAGGGCGCGCGACCACTGCACGCGCGCCGAATATGCCAAGCAAGCGCTCACGTAAATCCTCAAAAGCTCGCGCACTGTATGTGTAATTGCGAAGTGGTGACAAGGGGTGTGCGAGCTCGGCTCCAAAACCGAAGCAACTGCGTGTGAATATGCTGCGCGCGCTGTAGAGTTACCGGCCCCCCGCGCGGTTGGGGGCGCTTTTGTGAGAGGATTGACTGTTGCCCGACACGAACTCTCTATCCGTACCTCCACGCGTCCCGGGAGCTCGAGCCACACTATGACCACCATTCAGCGTTGTCTTGTCCTCGGCATCATGAGCCTCGTGGGCTGCTCGCTCGCCACAGACTTCGGTAGCTTCGAAGGCCCGAACGCCTCCGAAGGAGGTATCGGCGACGGCGATGCAATGGGCAACACGAACGGCGGCACGAACGGGGGAGACACAGCCGGACGCGACGGTGGCCCGCGCAAGGACGGGGGCGCAAGCGGCGGTACGAACACTGGGACCGACGGCAGCACCGACATGGACGCGGCCGCGGTTCAAGGGCAGGTCAACGTTGCGTTGCTCGGCAATGGCACAGGCTCGGTGAAAACGGAGTCTGTCGGCATCGACTGTGGCGCAGACTGCAGTGAGGTATTCCCCGTCGGCACGATGGTGGTGCTCAGAGCCACGCCCTCTGCGGATTCACTCTTTAAGGAATGGGGAGGCGATTGCGCAGGCCAGGTCGGGGCCGTGTGCATGTTGACTGCGGGCGCGCCCGCGCAGGTGACTGCAGAGTTCACCCGCGATTGGTTTGACGTCACGGTGACGCGGATTGGCAACGGCTCGGGCGTGGTTTCCTCGAGCGATGCTGTGCTGCATTGCGACGGCACACCGGGTCAGGTGTGCTCAGCACGCTACCTGAAGGGCGCGAGTGTCACGCTCGAGGCGCTGGCGTCGCAGAACGGGAGCGGCTTCTCCGGCTGGGGCGGCGCCTGTGCGGGCACTGCCGCATGCGTGCTCACGGTCAACGCGACCGCGATGATCAACGCCGTGTTCGACGCCGCGAATGAGGTCTCGCTGATCGTCTCAAAGTTGGGCCGCGGCGGCGGCACCGTCATTTCGGATACGGGCGGCATCAGCTGCGGCAACGTCTGCGCGGGCAGTTTCACCAAGCCTAGCGGAGGCGCAGGAGTCACGAGCGTGGTCCTCACGGCCACCTCCGCAGCCAACTCCGAGCTCGTGGGTTTTACCGGTTGCAAGAGCACTAGCGGCGCGACCTGCACGGTGGAGATGGACGCCGTCCACAGCGTGACGGTCGAGTTTGCGCTCAAGACTTTCTTCTTGAACGTGGTGTGGAATGGCCAGGGCACAGGCAGCGTTGGCTCGGCTGATCCGGACGGGTTGGCGTGCACTAAGCCCAACGAGTGCAAGAAGCTTTACGAGTACGGTACGACCGTAAGCTTGGCCGCTCTGCCGGGCGCGGGCTCGAACTTTGTCTCATGGTCAGGCGGTGGCTGCGGTGCCAACGTAGCGTGCGAGGTTACGGTCACGGACACGACCTACTTGGTCGCGAACTTCGCGCTCAACAGTTACGCGCTGACAGCGGGCGCCGTGGGCGTTGGCACGGTGTTGTGCAACGGGGCCGCGTGTCCTGCCCAATATCTTCACGGCACGCCCGTGACTTTCAGCGTGGAGCCGGGTACGGGCTGGGAGCTCTTGTCGTGGGGCGGTGACTGCTCCGGCAAGCCCGCAGCCGGGACCTGCGCGCTCACGATCACCAAGGCGACGAATGTGATCGCCAACTTCCGCAAGCGGCAGCTAGCCGTGAGTGTGACGGTGTCGGGCTCGGGCTCCGTAGCGGGCGCCGTGCCTTGTGCGAGCGGTGTCTGCAACCAGCAGGTCGAGTACGGCACGGAGCTCACGCTCACCGCCGCGGCCGCTGACGGCAACAACTTCGCCGGTTGGAGCGGTGACTGCGGCGGCACGGGGAGCTGCGTCAAGACCGTGACCGGGCCCCTGTCAGTTACTGCCACCTTCGCCCCTGTGGTGATGGGACAGGCTTCGCTGGCACTTTCGAAGAACGGCAAGGGCACGGTTAGCTCGACACCCGCGGGGATTAGCTGCGGTCCCGCATGCGGCGGCGCCAGCGCGCAGTTTGCGGCAGGCTCGACGGTGACCCTTAACGCCAGCCACGACAACGGCTACGCATTCAGCAGCTTCAGCGGCTGCACAAGCATGGGCACGACGTGTCAGGTTGCGATGACCGCGCCGATCAATTCGGTGACGGCCACATTCACGCCCAACAACTACGCAGTAAACGTCAGCGCTGGCGGAACGGGCTTCGGGAGCGTCACCGCGACCGGCATTAACTGCGGAAACGGTGCCACCGACTGCAGTGAGAATCGCCCCTTCGACAGCGTGCTCACGCTGACGGTGACCCCCGCGGCGAGCTCCACGTTCGTGGGCTGGGGGGGGGCCTGCTCCGGCGTCTCGAGCACCTGCGACCTTACGGTTAGCAGCACGAGCGGCATGACCGTGACCGCGACTTTTGCGCTCAAGACGTACCAAGTGCAAATCACGAAGACGGGTGGCTTCAACAATCAGAACACGGTCTCACGCAGCCCCTCTGGCAGCGTGTGCGGGACGCAGAGCCTCAGCGATTGCGGTGTCTATAACCATGGCAGCAACATTGCGCTGAGTGCGGTGGCGGCAACCGGCAGCACGTTCGTGAAGTGGGTCGGCGGCCCCTGCAACGACAGCGCAATCAAGGACTGCGCCCTCAACAATCTCGGGAGCAATCAGGCGATCACGGCCCAGTTCGGTGTGGCCCAACGCGCCCTGACAACCAGCGTGAGCGGGCCCGGTACGGTCACCTCGGGCGAGACCACTCCGCTCATTCAGTGTGGCAATGGCAACGTGCCGTGCAGCGCCAACTACAACCACGGCACCAGCGTCACGCTGACCGCGGCCAAGGTGCTCAACGGGCGTTTCGTGAGCTGGGGTGGCGCGTGCTCGGGCTCGCAATCGCAATGCATCGTGTCGATGACGCAGGCGCAGAACGTGACGGCGAGCTTCGTGGCGACGTTTGGGCTTACGGTCGAGCTAGTGGGCACTGGCGTCGGGGGGCTCAATGCGCAGGTCAGCGGCAACGGGCTGACTTGCTCGCGCTCGGGCGGCGTGTGCACCGTGACGCTCGACAAGGGCGTGAACGTGCTGCTGACGGCCGGTGCGCCCAAATGGGCGAATTTCTCGGGCTTCAGCGCGAACTGTCCGCCCAACAGCAGCGGCGGCTGCGGTTTCAGCATCCAGCAGGACACTAAGGTGCAGGCCGCCTTCGCAGCCGTCGGTGCGCTGATGTTCGTCACCAGCACCAGGGTCGTCGGAACTTTTGGGGGGGCGATCCAAGGCGACAAGATCTGCAGCACGCTCGCGGAAGATCAGCAGTTGCCGGGCCCCTGGGTTGCGTGGGTTTCGGACGCCAATTCGCAACCCCGCGCCCCCAGGGGCGGCGCCGGCCGGTTGACCACGATCACCGGCGACACACCGCTCGTGCGCATCGACGGCGTGTTGATCGCCAAGGCTGGCTTTACTCAGGTTGCGAGCGGTGGCTTGGGCGCGCCCGTCGCGCTTGACGAAAAGGGCAACGGCCACGAGAAGATCGACGACACCAGCGTGTGGACGGCCACCCTGCCGTCGGGCTCGGTGAACCTGGACGATGCAACTTACTGTACCAACTGGCGCAGCGAGGTCGGCGTCATCCCCGAAGGCATGGGCGACCTCAACGCCGTGGACAACACCTGGACGTTTCGGGAAAGCACCGGTTTTCCGACGCTCGGCGGCTTTGACTGCAGTAAGCTGGCGCACCTCTACTGCGTGCGCGACCTAGCGCTCTGAGACGTCCGGCGGGCGCGCCGCTAGAAGCGTTGGCTCCAGGTCGCGCCGCAGCCGCGGGATCCGCACGCCACATCGACTTTGGGGCGGGGCGCTTCGCTTTTTGCCCAGGGCTTCCAGAAGAGGAAGGTCACACCCAGGCCGGCACTGACCACACCTGTGATCCAGAGCGCGTCGCCCAGTCCCGCCTTGAGTGCGCCACCCGATTTTAGCGAGTCGAACTCAGACTTGCTGAGCGTGCATTCGTCAGGGCTCGGGCAGTCCTTCTCGAGCTTTTTCTGATCGCTAAGACTTAGTGCGCCGACGACGACTCCAGCCACCACCAAGGCTCCTCCGACGCCGATCAAGGTCCAGGGCAAGTAGCGGAGCCGCTGGTCGTCGCTCGGGCCGACCTCTCGTGGGGGCTCGCTCACCGATTCTGCAGCCGGCGACTGCGGCTCGGGGCTCGTTTCAGCCGCGGGCTCTGCCTGGCGTTGCGGCTGCGATTCGACGATCTTTTCCAGCCCTTGAAGCCGAGCTTCGAGCTTGTCGCGATCCTCGACCTCGGGCACGTCAGCCAGGTACTGGCGCAGCGCCCCGGCCGCCTTCGCCATCTCGCCGGCATCGCGGTAGGCGAGGAACAGATTGTACTGCAGCTCAGGTCGCTTGCTCAGTTGATACGCTTGCTCGAACTCCTGGGCAGCCTGCGCAAAGCGGCCGCTGTCGTAGTACGCGGTGCCGAGCCGAAAGTGCACGCGCGCTTCCTCGTCGTTGTTCGGCGACGCTGCCTGGGC